>JANNSX010000388.1:0-30033 GCA_031403155.1 Hyphomicrobiaceae bacterium | reverse complement strand
TCCTAGCGACAGCGCCTGGTGCCGGGGGCGCCCGACTCTACGAAGCGAGCACTGAACAGGAGCTCGAGCGCATAGACCAGGGTGGCTCCGTTAATGACCTGGCCTTCTCGCCCGACGGCAAGCTCCTGGCGACAGGGTCCTATGACAACACTGCGCGTCTCTTCGAGGTGGCAACTGGTAGATTGCTCGAGCGCATAGACCACGGTGGCTCCGTTAATGACGTGGCCTTTTCACCCGACGGCAAGCTCCTGGCGACGGCGTCAGACGATAGCACAGCTCGTCTTCTCGAGACAGCAACCGGCCAAGAGCTCCGGCACCTGGACCATAACAGCAGCGTTTATGCCGTCGCCTTCGCACCCGATGGCAAGCTGCTAGCGACGGCGTCCGATAGCACGACGCGACTCTTCGAGGTGGAAACCGGCCAAGAGCTCCAGCGCTTCGAGCTTGACTACAGCGTCACAAAGGCCGTTTTCTCCCCCGATGGCAAGCTGCTAGCGACGGCGATTCACTCCGAAAGCGAAGTGCGCCTCTACGAGGTGACAACTGGCAAAGAGCTTGAACCACTCCACTATGAGCAAGGAGTCGGTTCGATCGCCTTCTCGCCCGACGGCAAGCTTTTGGCGGCGTCGTCCGGAGACACAATTTGGCTATACGATGCGGCCACACGTAAAGAACTCAAGCGCCTCACCATTTACGATCAGGTCGATGCGATCGCCTTCTCGCCCGACGGCAAGTTCCTGGCGACAGGGCACTTTGACAACACTGCGCGTCTCTTCGAGGTGGCAACCGGCCATGAGCTCCAGCGCTTCAAACATGACGACTCGGTCAGTTCAGTCGCCTTCTTACCTGACGGTACTGTCTCTTCGGTCAGTTCAGTCGTCTTCTCACCTGACGGCGCTGTCTTGATGACCGGATCGAATGACAAGAGCGCACGCCTCTGGCCTGTTTTCCGCACCGGTCAAGAACTTGTCAATGCCACCAAGGCAAAGGCAACAGGCTGCCTCACCCAAGTACAACGCAGGCAGTACTTCTTGCCGCCCACTCCTCCATTCTGGTGCGTAGAGCGGCGGCTGTGGCCCTATCACACTAATGCCTGGCTGGAGTGGCTTGACAAACAGAAAGCCTGGATCGCAGCCGACCGAGCAGGAGATGCACCGCCACTGCCGGTGGACAACGACCAGTTGATCGTGCCGGAGCGGAGCGAGGATCCAACGATCCTTCAAGAAGCTCTCAACCCTTCCAACGAAGTAGATGCACCGCCACTGCCGATGGACAACGACCAGTTGACTGTGCCGGAGCGGGGCAAGGATCCAACGATCCTTCAAGAACCGCTCAACTTCGCCAATCGCCGGTTAGTCGTCGTGCCGGATTTGGTGACCGCTCCGGGCGACGGTCAAGTCTCTCTGGCAAATGCAGTTCGCAAACAACTCGCGAGACAGGGCTACGAGGTGGTCGAGCACCCAACAGTTGGCGCATTTACCGTCCACGGCGCGGTCTACGTGGGCCTATCTGACGCCGGCATTCAGAAGATCACGATTGACTGGTCGGTGTATGACCCGGCCGGCACTTTCCTCGGCAAGGCGGTGCAGTCCCCGCTCATTCCGCCGGGCTCGCTTGACCTTGCCTGGGGACCGACGGCGGATGCGGCTGCAAAGGGCGCCGTGCCGAAGATCATTGAGATCATACAAAACGGCGAGCCGGCCGCGCCGCTCTAGTCGCGCCTGCGACGACGCGCCTTCCGCCTATCTCCCAGGGTTCACTGTCCCATGATAGGACACTTATGGGACAGTCGCCGCATACACGACGCCCCCCGCACCCGCCCCTCACCACCCCGCATTGCATCTTCCCCGGCTTCGCGTCAGGCTCGCTCCTGCAACCAGGGAGCAAGACATGGCCGTGCCGAAAACCATGCGGGCCGCGATCCAGCGGACGCCGAAGGGACCGCTGAAGATCGAGACGGTGCCGGTGCCCGAGCCGGGCGTTGGCGAAATCCTCATCAAGGTCGTCGCCTGCGGCGTCTGCCATTCCGACCTCCACGCCATCGACGGTGATTGGGATCCGGGGCCGGTGCTGCCGCTGATCCCCGGCCACGAAGTGTCCGGTACCATCGCCAAGCTCGGCCAAGGCGTCAGCGATCTCAAAATCGGCGACCGCGTCGGCGTGCCCTGGATGTTCTGGAGTTGCGGCGTCTGCGAGCTCTGCCTCGCCGGCATGGAGACGATCTGCAAGAAGACCGAGGCGACCGGCTATTCGAAACCCGGTGGCTATGCCGAGTATATGGTGGCGCCGGCGGCCTTCTGCGGACGGCTCTCGCCCGAGGTCGACATGGTCGAGATCGCGCCGATCCTTTGCGCGGGTGTGACGACCTATCGGGGTCTCAAACGCACGGGCGCCCGGCCCGGCCAGTGGGTGACCGTGCTTGGTATCGGCGGGCTCGGCCACATCGCCGTGCAGTATGCCCGCGCCATGGGCTTGCGCGTCGCCGCCGTCGACATCGCCGAGGACAAGCTCGAGCTCGCGAAAAAGCTCGGCGCGGAGTTGCTGGTGAATGCGAAGGACAAGGAGCCGGGCCCGGAAATCCAGAAGGCCATCGGGGGCACACACGCAGCCCTCGTCACGGCCGTCTCGCCGCGCGCCTTCGAGCAATCGATGACGGTGCTTCGGCCGGCCGGCACGGTCGTGTTCATTGGGCTCCCCGGCGGCGACAAGGATGCGATCCGCGCCTCGATCGCGGGGCTGGTCAACACGGAGCTGACGGTTCGCGGCTCCAATATCGGCACGCGGTTGGATCTGGAGGAGGCGATCGATTTCGCGACGCGCGGCTTGGTGTCCTCGATCAACGAGCGCCAGCCGCTCGAGAAGATCAACGATGTGTTCGAGCGCATGCGCGCGGGCAAGATCACCGGCCGCGTCGTGCTGGAGTTCGGCTGAAATGCAAACTCGTTTGACCAGACGCCTCGGCCTCAAGCACCCGATCGTCCAGGCCCCGATCGGGGCGACGCCAAAGCTTGCGGCGGCGGTCGCGAATGCCGGTGGCCTCGGCATGCTCGGCATCTCCTGGACGCCGGCGGGCATGCTCGGCTCGATGATCGCCGAGACGCGGGGCCTCTCGACCGGCCCCATCGGCATCAACCTCGTCGTGCAGTGGGACCAAGAGGAGCGGCTCGAAGCGGCGCTCGGAGCGGGCATCAAGCTCGTCTCCTTCTTCTGGGGCGATCCCGCGCCCTACCTCGACCGGTGCAGGGCGGTCGGCGCCACGACCATGATGACGGTCGGCAGCGCCGAAGAGGCCAAGCGCGCCGTCGGCCAGGGCATCGACATCATCGTTGCGCAAGGCGTCGAGGCGGGCGGTCACGTCTGGGGCACGGTCGGCAGCGTGACGCTGATCCCGGCCGTGCGCGATGCGGTGGGCGATCAGGTGCCGGTCATCGCGGCGGGTGGCTTCGCCGACGGGCGGGGACTCGCCGCCGCGCTGTGCCTCGGCGCCGACGGCGTCTGGCTCGGCACGCGATTCGTTGCCGCCGAGGAGGCGGACACACATCCGGCCTATCGCGCGGCCGTTGTCGCGGCGAGCGAGGCCGACACGATCCGCACGACCCTGTTCGACCAGGACTGGCCGAACGCGCCGCACCGCGCCCTCGTCAACTCGACGGTGAAACGCTGGCGGGCGGCCGGCCAGCCGGGCTTGCGGCCCGGTGAAGGCGAGGTGATCGCGCGTCATGCCGACGGACAGATGGTCAAGCGCTATTCCGACGACCCGCCCAAAGGCGGCCTCACCGGAGACATCGAGGCTATGTGCCTCTATGCTGGGGAAAGCGCCGGTTTAGTTCACGGGGTCGAGCCGGCGGGACAAATCGTCGAGCGGATCGCGGCGGAGGCTGAGGCCATCCTCGCGCGCGGCACTCAAAGATAGGGCGCATCTCATGTCAGGCGGCCACGGACACGACCACGACCACGATCATCACGACCATGATCACGACCACCATCATCACCACGGTCACGATCATGACGAGGAGGAGAAGGGCGTCGCGCTCCGCGTCAAGGCGCTGGAGAAGGTGCTGACCGCCAAGGGCATCGTCGATCCGGCGGCGCTCGATGTGTTCGTCGAGGCCTACGAGACGAAGATCGGCCCCCGCAATGGCGCGCGCGTCGTCGCCAAGGCCTGGACGGATGCAGCCTACAGGCAGCGCCTGCTGGAAAACGCGACGGCCGCCATCGCCGAGCTTGGTTTTTCCGGCCTCCAGGGCGAGCACATGGTCGTCGTCGAAAATACGCCCCAGCAACACAACCTCGTCACCTGCACGCTCTGCTCCTGCTATCCCTGGCCGGTGCTGGGCCTGCCGCCCGTCTGGTACAAGAGCTCGGCCTATCGCGCCCGCTCGATCCGCGAGCCGCGCAAGGTGCTGGAAGAGTTTGGCGTGGCGCTCCCGGAGGGCAAATCCGTGCGCGTCTGGGATTCCAACGCCGACCTGCGCTACATGGTGCTGCCCGAGCGCCCTGCCGGCACGGACGGATGGAGCGAGGAAAAGCTCGCCGGCCTCGTCACCCGCAACGGCATGATCGGTACGGGACTGGTGTGAGCTGATCGCATGGACTCCATTCACGACATGGGCGGCATGCACGGATTCGGCCGGATCATCGAGGAGATGGACGAGCCGGTCTTTCACGCTGCGTGGGAGGGCCGGGTCTATGCGATGGCGAGCGCCGTACCATTCGGCGCGCTCTTCGGCACCGGCCAATTCCGCCCGGGCATCGAACGCATTCCGCCAACCCGCTACCTCACGGCGAGCTACTACGAGAAATGGCTCGATATGCTGACGGGCCTCATGATCGAGCACGGTTGCGTGACGCGGGCCGAGCTCGCCGATCCTAACAGCGTGCCGGTCGCGCCGCCGCATCCCAAGGCCATGACACCCGAGCAGGTGCTGCCCGGAATTTTCGGAGGCTTCCCGCAGTCCCGGCCATCCGACGGCCTGAGCCGGCGCTTCAAGGCGGGCGATCGGGTCATGACGAAGCGCCATATGTCTGCCAGCCACACGCGGCTCCCCCGCTACGCCCGCGATCAGCCCGGCCGCGTCCTGGAGGTGAGGGGCGCCTTTCTCGTCTACGACCGGGTAAGCACCGGCGATCCGACGCCTGACATCCTCTACACCGTCGTCTTCGCGGCATCCGACATCTGGGGCCCGCAAGCCGATCCGCGCGACTCGCTCACGCTCGATCTGTGGGACTGCTATCTGGAGGCGGCCTGATGGATACTATTCACGACATGGGCGGCCTGCATGGTTTCGGCCGGGTGAAACCTGAGGACAATGAGCCGGTCTTCCACGCCGAGTGGGAGAAGCGCGTCTTCGCCATGACCATGGCCGTGCCTTTCGCTGTTGTCTATGGCGACGACCAGCTCCGGCCGGCCATCGAGCGCATCGCTCCCGATCAGTATCTGAAATTCAGCTACTATGAGAAATGGCTCGACGCGCTGACCGGGCTGCTGCTCGCGCGTGGCGCCATCACGCAGGCCGAGCTTGCGAACCCCGACAGCGTCGCTCGGGCGCCGCTTGATCCGAATGCAGCCCGACCCGACGTCATCGTGCCCGCGATCTTCGGCGGCGCCTCGCAGGGCCGGCCGGATGCGGGTTTGGCCAAGCGCTTCAAGGTGGGCGATCGGATCATCACCAAGCGCCACGGCGCTGCCGGCCACACGCGGCTGCCGCGCTATGCGCGTGGCAAGGCGGGCCGAATCGAGGCCGTCCAAGGTGCGTTCCTCGTCGCGGATTTGAACACGCACGGCGATCAGACCCCGGAGATGCTCTACACGGTGGTGTTCCAGGCGCACGATATCTGGGGGTCCGAGGCACGCATAGGCGACACACTCACCCTCGATCTGTGGGATCGCTACTTGGAACCCGCCTGATGGATGGCGTGCACGACATGGGAGGCTTGCAAGGCTTCGGCCCGATCGCCGACGAGCCGGAGACCATGGGCTTTCACGCCGAATGGCATGGCCGCATGTTCGCGCTATCGCGGGTCGTACGCACAACGCTGCCCTTCGGCGGTGATCATGTCCGACAAGCGATCGAGCGCATGGAGCCCGGTCACTACCTTACCGCGAGCTACTATGAGAAGTGGCTCGAGGGAAACATCGCCTGCTTGAAAGCGGTCGGAGTTGTTACCGAGGCGGAGCTGGCGGGCGGAGCGCTGCAGCCGCTTCCCGCGAAGCTCGGCACGCCGAAGTCCATGACCGCCGAGGTGGCGCCCGGTTTCATCTTCGGTGGCATGACAGCGAACCGGAAGCCGCCCAATACACCGCCGCGCTTCGCCGTTGGCGCGCGCGTTCGCACGATTGCCCACGGCATTCCCGGCCATACCCGCCTGCCGAGATACGCGCGTGACAAGCAGGGCGTGATCGAAGCCTTCCATGGCGCCTTCGTGCTGGCCGATGCCAATGCCGCGGGCCAGCCACGCACCGAATGGACCTACCGCATCGACTTCCGCGCTGGCGAGCTCTGGGGCGAGGAAGCGATGGCGGGCGACAGCGTCACGCTCGATGTCTGGGAAAGCTATCTGGAGAAGACACCATGAGCCTCAGCACCGGGGACATCGCCAAACGCGTCGCCTGTCTCCCGGCGGGCCTCGACATTCCGAAGAATGCCGAAGGGCCCGTCTTCGTCGAGCCCTGGGAGGCCCGCGCCTTCGCCATGGTGATCGATCTCAACCAGCGCGGCCTGTTCGCCTGGAAAGATTTCCAGTCCCTGCTTGTCGAGGAGATCGCCAAGAGCGAGCGCGAAGGCCTCGGCCGGCCCTACTACACGAACTGGCTCATCGCCGCCGAACGCCTGTTCGAGAAGCTCGGCCTGGCCCAACGCGAAGAGACCGACGCCGAGATGGAGAAACTGCGTCCCGACGACCGGACGGTGAGATTGCGGTGACAAAGGCACCTGGCACGCCGCCTCTTGTCGGTGAACTTGGCAACGATCTCCCTTGTGGCAAGCTCGCACCCCCCCTCTCCCCGCTGAAACGGGGAGAGGCAGAGACATAGTGCGCCCCTGACACGTAACACCAAACCCCAAATTGCCTGACCCGCATCGAAGCCCGTTTCTTCTGCAGCGGCAGGCCCGGCCAAGCCCCGGAGGGGCTGCGGATTGTAGCCACGGGTGAGCGCAGCGGAACCCGTGGAAGCGTCGCTCCCGAAGTCCCGCACCAACGGGGCGGAGGATGGGTGGAGCGATCCTCCTCTGCCCCTGCCGGGGCAGTGTCACGCAACATTCTCTCCACGGGTTTCGCTGCGAGGCTGGGCATTAACCCAGCCTCCCGCTTCACCCGTGGCTACCGTCCATGGCCCCTTCGGGGCCATCTGACCGGTCGAGCCTTCCGCGGTTTGGCATAAGGCGAGCACCGCGCCTGCCTTCCTTTCCCCGTAGCGCAGCGTGCCGGGAGGGTGAGGGGCGGCTACAGTACGGACGATTGCGACGCACGTCATGGCAGGCCACAAGTGGAGCGACCGCCGCTCGCATCACTCAGAGCCGCCATTAACGGTTAACGCCGAAACTCCGGAAAACTAATCCCCGCACTTCTCCACGGCCTCACAATCGGCGCCGGACCGTATCGCGGCCGGCATCGCTCGAGAGATGCCGCCCGCGGCACCAAGTCCGCGCGCGGGTCCGGACCCGGGCGCCGCTCTTTGACATTGTGAATTGGCCCTCGCGGGAGGCGGCTATGCCGCCGCTCCGATGAGCAGCATTTCGACCTGCTCGAACAGGAAGGCAGCACCTATGCCGGCGACGAGCGCGCCCGTCAGCCGCGTGCTGATGGTGTCCGGGGTCGCCGCATTCCAGATGCCGCGGACGAGGCCCGTCACGGCGAGCGCCACCACGAGCTGGATCGTCGCGAAGCCGATCAGATAGGCGGCGAGCGGCGGTTGGGCGGCGCCCAGAATGCTCTCGCCATAGGCAAAGCCGTGGAACAGGCCGGCGACGATGAAGAGCACGCCGTAGGACGACCCGGCGACCCTTCGCCCGGACAGCACGAGCGCGCCGAGCAGCACGACGGACGCCGCCACGACGATCTCGGCCAGGGGCAACGTCACGCCGTAGACGTTGAGCAGGCAACCGGCGACGGTCGCGGCAACGAAGCCGAGGATGGCCGTCAACGCGCTCGGCAGGAAGGCCGCGGCGATGCCAGCGCCCAGGAGGAAAGCGGCATGGTCGAGACCGATCAGGGGATGGCCGAGGCCGGAGAGAAGTCCCTCCAACACGGAACTCGGCAACGATCCGCCCATCGGGTGATGGGCGAGGGCAGGCGACGCCGCTCCAAGCGCGGCGGCCAGAAACGCGAAGAGACGCAAGACCATGGCACAACCACCCGCATGGCTATTCAACGCACCATCAACGCCCCTGAAGGGCATCATACAGAACATTGACCGGCCGGGAAGCGGAAATTGTTCAGCGCGCGTAGCCGCCCGAAGCCATGAACGCCTGCAGGCCCTCGAACAGGCTCTGGTCGGCGATGAGGCGAGGCACCTTGTGCTGGCCGCCGAGCTTGCCGCGGCTCTTCATCCAGGCGGCATAGCCGCCGGGCTTTACCACGCGGATCTCAGGGCTCCGCATGCCGAGGCCCGTGGCGCGGCGGCGCTGGTAGTCCTCGTTGAGGGCGACGAGCCGCGCGTCGATGAGATCGCGGAAGCGGTCAAGGGCGGGCCCAGCAACGGCTGGATCGGCGAACTCGACATAGTAGCGGTGCGTGCCCACGCTCTCGCCGGCCTTGGGCCAGACCGCGCCGACCGACCACTCGGAGATATCCGCACCGATCGCCTCCGCCGCCTTGCCGACGGCATCCTCGACTTCCTCCGCGATCAGATGCTCACCGAAGGCGCTGAGGTAATACTTCGTCCGGCCGGTGACCACGATGCGCGGCGGGCGCGTCTCGAGGAAGCGCACGGTGTCGCCGATGATATAGGACCAGTGGCCGGCGCACGATGTCAGCACCAAGGCATATTCGACGCCCGGCACCACATTGCCGATCCAGTGGCGCGTGGGCTTCGGACTGCCGAGTTCCGCCTTCGGCACGAACTCGTAGAAGATGCCGCTGTGGGTCATCAGCCGCAAGCCTTCGCCGTCGCCGCGATCGGCGCTGGCGAAGAAGCCCTCGCTCGCCGCGTAGAGTTCGCGCGTCTCGGCGGGGCGGCCCGACAGCAGCTCGCGGAAGCGCTGGCGGTAGGGAGCAAAGCTCATGCCGCCGTGGAAGATCACCTCGAGGTTCGGCCAGATGTCGGCGAGCGTGCGCGCGCCGGGGCGCAGCTGGAAGCAGCGCTCGAAGAACACGAGCAGCCAGTTCGGCAGCCCGATCATGGCGCGAATATCCTCCTTGAGGGCCGCGCGCGATAGGCGGTCGATCTTCTCCTCCCAGTTGGCGATGAGTGCCAGGTCGGGCGGCGGGAAGAGCCAGGGGCGCGCATAGAACGGCGCCTCCTTGACCTCGATGCCGCTCATGTCGCCGGAGCCGATGCCGGCCGCCTCCTCGGTGATGTCGGTCGAGCCGCCAATGAGGAAAATCTTGCCGAAGAAAACGCGGTCGCGCACGACGTTGTTGTAGTGGTGTACGAACAGATCGCCGATGGCGTTCGAGTTGGCATCCATCAGCGCGCGCGTCATCGGGATGTACTTGTTCATCCCCGTCGTGGTCCCTGAGCTCATGGCGAAGAAGGGATAGACGCCCGGCCAGGTGATGTTGTCGATCCTGGGGAAATGCGGCTGCCAATACTCGCGCCAGAAATCGTCGTGGGTCCTGAGCGGCACGCGGGATTGATAGTCCTCGACAGTGCGGATCGAGGAGAAGCCGTGGTCGCGGCCAAAGCGCGTATCGGCCGCCTTGGCGACGAGCTTGCGCAACATGCGCCGCTGGCTCGCTTCGACATCCTCGTGGGCCAAGCGGGCCAAACGCAGGCGGGCGTAGATCTTGAGGCCCTTGTCGAAGGGATGCATGAGGGGCGAATAGTGCGGGCTCGCAGGCTCCCAGCCGCGTTCGCCGATCTGGGTCGCGTGCCTCAGCCCCCCGCGTGCGGGCGAGGAGCCGACGCTGTCGGCGGCGCTCGCGGCCGGCTCGGGAAACGGCATGCGATGCTACTCCATACTAGTGTGCCGGTTCAGAAGTTCGCCCCATCATCTCGGCAACCACCAGAGGCGAACTTCTGAACATGACGGCTCACTAAGCTATTGACTCGTCTAGTGTCCTTGTCGAACCCGAAGTTCGTTGCGCGAGAGCGGCTTGATCCGACGAACTTCGGGTTCGGGACACTAGGGCGCGACCATGTCCGCGATCACACCCTCCCTGCATCTAGAGCAATCCCGCCGTCCGCCACAGTTAATTGACGGCGCGAGGTAAATGGAGCCCCCGGCGGCATTCCATCGCAGGGGTCCGCGTTATCAGATCGTTAACCGAAGCGGCGCGAGCATGCCCCGCAGGCTCGAACCGCGGCGCCCCTTATGCCCCTTCCGCTCACATCGACCTTGAACGATACCCAGAACGATACGGGTCGCGCCGCCTATTGCGGACCGACGGTCGTCTCGGCCATCACGGGCTTCTCCGTCGCCAGCGTCGAGGCGGCGATCCACGCCCATCGTGACGGGGACGACATCCGCCGGCGCATGATCAAGGGCACGACCGCCGCCGATGTCGGTGCCGCCCTGTCGATGCACGGGTATGAAATGCGCGCGGCCGGCACATTTACCCATCTCGAGCCCAAGCAGCGCCCGACGGTTTGGCAATGGATGCAGCGGCCGCGGAGCGCCTTCACCTATTATCTTCTCGGCATCCGGGCCGGCCGCACCGGCCATTGGATTGTCGTCAAGGGCGCCAAGCTCCTCGACACCTATACCGGTGGCACCTGGGAGTTCGTGGCGACCGGGCCGCATCGGGGTGCGCGCATCGAGGAGATCTACGAAGTGCGGCGGACGTTGCCCTAGAGTGCTTCCGGAAAAGTGCGAAGCGGTTTTCCGAAAAGAAGCACGACAAACCTAGGAATTAGAGTGCTTCCGGAAAAAGCTTGTCCCGGCGAAGGCCGGGACCCGAAGTGGATTTCCGAAAAGAAGTACGACAAACCTAGGAATTTGGGTGTTGAAGTGATCGAACGAAAAACGGCAGCACGCTAAACGTTCCGGCGCAGCCGCGCAAAGCCGGCGGCGAGATCGTCCTTGAGATCGGCGACGTCCTCGAGGCCTATGTGGAACCTAAGCCCCGTACCTTCGCCCAGCGGCGCACTCACCGTCCGGCATTGCGTCGGATCGAAGGGCACGACGAGGCTTTCATAGCCGCCCCAGGAATAACCCATGCCGTAGAGCTCGAGCCCGTTGAGCATATCGGCGAGCCCTGATTTCGCATGCGGCTTCAACAGCACGGAGAAGAGACCCGTGCTGCCCTTGAAGTCGCGCCTCCACAGCTCATGCCCCGGGCATGTCGGCAACGCCGGATGCAGCACGCGCTCCACCTCGGGACGGCCGGCGAGCCATTCCGCCATGTCCAACGCCGAGCGATTGTGCCGCTCGAGCCGCACCTCCATCGTCCGCAGGCCGCGTGTGCCGAGGAAAATCTCCTCCGAGCCCGCCGACGTGCCGAGCGACCAGGCCATGCGCTTGAGCTTGGGCAAGGCCCGCTCATTGCAGACGATGACCCCCAAATTGGCATCGGCATGGCCGACGATGTACTTCGTCGCCGCGTGGATGACGACATCGGCGCCGAGTGTCAGCGGCTTCAGATAGAGCGGCGTCGCCCAGGTGTTGTCGACGAGCATGACGAGGCCGTGCTTCTGGGCGACGGCCGCGATGGCCGGCAGGTCCTGCACCTCGAAGGTCTGCGAGCCCGGACTCTCCGCGTAGATGAGCTTGGTGTTCGGCTTGACGCACGAGGCGACCGCGCCGCCGAGCATCGGATCATAGAACTCGACCTCGACACCTAGCGTCGTCAGCACTTCGGCCGAGAAGCGCCGCGTCGGCTGGTAGACCGTGTCGGCGATCAGGAGGTGGTCGCCGGACTGGATGAAGGCGAGCAGCGCCGTCGTCACCGCCGACAAACCCGAAGGCGTCAGGAAGCAAGCGTCGCCCTGCTCAAGATGCACGAGCGCGTCCTCGAGCGCCGACATGCTGGGCGAGCCCTTGCGGCCATAGGTGTATTTCTGGTTACCGCTCTCGAGCGTCTCGAGGTCGGGAAACAGCACCGTCGAACCCCGATAGACCGGCGTGTTGACGAAGCCGTACTGGTCGAACGGCGCGCGGCCCCGATGCACGATCTCGGTCGACTGCCGCCGAGGCGCCTTCGAGCCTTTGCTCACCATGATGACATGCATCCTTTCGCTCAAGGATCGGGCTTTGGCCTAGTTCGAAAAGGCCGTCAAGGCCTTGACCGGAGCGGCTCAAATGCGGAAGTGTGTCGCCGACAGCCGGTGTGGGGCCGGTTTCATGTCGAGCCCGCCGAGGATTGAGATGCCGCGCCGACGACAAGCCGGAACGAGCTTGCGATTTGCCGTGCTCGTTTCCCTGGCGTTTCTGTCCGTGTTACCTGCAATCGCTCGTGCGCAGACGCTCGACTTCGTGCGCGAGCGCGGGTTCTTGGTTTGCGGCGTCAGCGAAGGCGTTCCGGGCTTTTCCATCACCGACGCCTCGGGGCGCTGGGCGGGCTACGACGTCGATTTCTGCCGCGCCATCGCGGCGGCCGTTCTGGGCCAGCCGGATAAGGTGAAATTCCGCCCGTTGACGGCGGGCGAGGCCGAAACCGCGCTCCGCATGGGCGAGGTCGATATTCTCTCCCGCTCGGTCGCCTGGCGCATCTCGCTGGAGGCGGAAGCGTCGTTGCGCTTCGTCGGCGTGACCTTCTTCGATGGCCAGTCGCTGATCGCACGCCGCGACCTCGGCGTGACCAGCGTGCTCGAGCTCTCCGGCGCCAAGATCTGTCTTCTGGCAGGGACGTCCGCCGCAACGCGCGTCGCCGACTTCTTCCAAAGCAAGAACATGCCGTTCGCCGCCGTGCCCTTCGATCTCGCGGAGGCGGCGCGGCAGGCCTATGAAAACAAGAGCTGCGATGCCTATGTCGCCGATCTCTCGCGCATCCAGGTCGAGCGGCAGCAGCTCGCTGCTCCCGACGATCACGTCGTCCTACCCGAGGTGCTCTCCAAGGAGCCACTCGGGCCCGTGGTTCGCCAAGGCGACGATCAGTGGCTGACGATCGCGCAATGGACGCTTTTCGCACTCATCAATGCCGAGGAGCTCGACGTCACCGCCGAGAACATCGACGAGCTGCTGTTGTCCGAGAGTCCGACGGTCAGGCGCCTGACCGAGCTCGACAGCCGCTTCGCCACCGCCCTCGGCCTCGACCCCAAATGGACCTACACGGTCATCAAGGCCGTCGGAAATTTCGGCGAGATCTTCGACCGCAATCTCGGCGTCAAGAGTCCGCTTGGTCTGCAGCGCGGTTTCAACGCGCTCTGGCGCAATGGCGGACTGATTTTCGCACCCGAGCTGCGCTGACCCCTATCACGCCACCTTCCGCCGTCGCTCATCGGCGCGCGATTTCTCTTTCGCGAAGGGACTGAGGCCGAGCCAGTGCTGCATCGATCTGGCGATCGCTTTATCGCCGACAAGCTCGATCCTGCCGGCGTCGAACTCCTGGCGCATCGTCGTGTGGCCCATCCAGACTGAGGTCATGCTCAGAAGCGAGCTGTTGACGAACAGATCCACATCGAAACCCGGATCGGTCGAGCAGAGATCGACCTTGCCCTGGTCGATCACCAGCCAGTAGTTCTGCTTGGCGGCGGTCACCTCGGGGAAGGTAAACCGGACTGTGCAGCGGCGCGGCGGCAAGGGCGTCGGATCGAGCCCGCGGCGCATGTCCCACATGAGCAGAGCCGGGTCGAGATTCTTCAGGGAGAGCGAGGATTCGACCCAGCGCTGGCCCCAGAAGCCAAGCGACATGACGACGGGCCGCAAGTCTTCGCCCGCATCCGTCAGCTTGTAGTCGAAGACGCCGGACGTGCCCGAGGGCACGGCGGCGATGACGCCCGCCTCCTCCAGTTCCTTCAGGCGCTTCGACAACAGTGTTGGCGACATCAACGGCACACCGCGGCGGATGTCGTTGAACCGCGTCGAGCCACAAAGCAGCTCGCGCACGACCAGCGCCGTCCAGCGCGAACACACGATTTCGGCGGCCATGGCGACGGGGCAGAACTGGCCATAGCTCGGCGGACCTTCGGTTTTGGGCATGGCAATCTCCTTGAGGCTCAGTCTCAGACAGCCCCGGCTTTCCGTCCAGTACAGATACTGTACCGGTTCTCGCCTGTGCGCCGGCCGGAAGGCCCGTGTTTGCTGAGGTTCCCGTGAAACGCCGGTGTAACGCTACACTTCCAGGACTGGAGAAAGACCTGCCGAGCGCCGACATTGGACCCATCGAGAGCCGCTCCCGGGCTCTCATCGCAACAACAAGAGCAGGAGTATTGCCATGAGCGCCGTCGCAGAATTGAGGCCCCCCTCGACCTCCCCGCAGAACATCGTCGAGATCGCCCGCACGCTCGGGGCGACATTCGCCAAGCGCGCGGAGATAGCCGACGAGGATGCCTATGTCGCCGAGAACTTCGCCTCGCTGAAATCCTCAGGCCTCGTCGAAGCCGGCGTGCCCGCGGCCCTCGGTGGCGGTGGCGCCGATGTCGGCGCGCTCGCTGAAATGCTCAGAACGATCGGTTACCACTGCGGCTCGACCGGCCTCGCCTTCTCCATGCACACTCACCAGGTCGCCATTCCCGCCTGGCGCTGGACGCATCAGAAGGCAACCCCCGTGGAGCCCTTGCTGAAGCGGATTGCGGCTGAGCGCATACTCTTGCTGTCGAGCGGCGGCTCGGATTGGATCGCGGGCTCCGGTAAGGCCGAGAAGGTCGAAGGCGGCTATCGCATCAATGCCCGCAAGGTCTTCACCTCCGGAGCACCAACCGGCGACCTCTTGATGACCGGCGCCGTCACAGAGACCGATGAGGGCCTGATGGTATTGCACTTCGGCGTGCCGATGAACTCTCCGCACGTGAAGATCCTCGACACCTGGCGGACGTTGGGCATGCGCGGCACCGGATCACACGATGTTTTGATCGAGGGTCATGTGGTGCCTGACGCCGCGATCGCCGTGAAGCGCAAGGCCGGCGAGTGGCATCCGCTGTTCCAGATCATCGCCACCATCGCCTTCCCGCTCGTCTATGCGGTCTATCTCGGCGTCGCCGAAAGCGCACGCGACATCGCCATCGGCCTCGCCAAGCGCAAGGCGCAATCGCGGCATGCGATCACGCTCGCCGGCCAGATGGAAACGGAGCTTGCCGGCGCCCGCATGGCGCACGGCTCGATGCTGGCGGCCGTGAACATCAATGCGCCCTCGGCCACGACCGTCAACCAGGTGATGATCGGCCGTCAGCTCGTCGAGCGGCATGCGATCGCGGCCGTCGAGCGGGCCATGGAGCTGGCGGGCGGCGCGGGCTTTTATCGCTCGGCCGGATTGGAGCGCCGGTTCCGCGACATCCAGGCGGCGCGCTATCACCCGCTGCAGGCGGGACCGCAGGCCGAATACACGGGCGCCATGGCGCTTGGGCTGCCGATCGACAGGATTTTCTGATTCTTAACTATCGAATTGGGGCGCTGCTCATTATCCAAGGTCGTTACATATGACGTTGTTGTAGAGACCATGAGTTCGCCGCCTACCTTCCTCCCCCTTCTTATGGGGGAGGACAGTTCGCCTTGGGTTTAGCGCAGGCTAAACCCTTAGGCGAACATAGGTGGGGGTGCTCGTGCAGCGAACTCGATGTCACGATTGATCCCATGCCAGCTCCCGTGCATCTGCGCATGGCTGCAAATTGATCTGCGCGGCGGTGTCGATGAAACTCCTGACGCCTTGCAACAATGCCTCCGGCTTGTGAAAGCTCGGGCCGCCGAACCAGCACCCCCACCTTGGCGCGCCTAAGGACTTAGCTGCTGTGCATCTAAGTCCAAGGCGCGCCGTCCTCCCCCATAAAAAGGGGGAGGAAAGGGTGCGGTGACTTCTCAGACCAAATGAGATCGCCATATGCGAATGCATCGGATCGTCATCTACGCCTTCACCTCGATGGAAGCCGCACGGTAGAACTTCGTCCACTGCTCCAGCAATTCGCCCATGGCGGCGATCACCGGCTTGCGGTGCTCCTCGAAGAAGGGCTCGAGGTCGCGGGCGAAGGCGGCGTCATGGCCCGAATCCGCGTGCTGGCTGAAGAACTCGTGTATGCCGGGCTTATTACGCCAGATGCGCCTGGCCGCGATCGTGTAGTCGGGAAAGTCGAGAACATCGGTGATCTCGTAGGCGAGGAAGTGGCCGATCAAATACTCGGGCGCTTCCGTTTCTACCTGCTCGCGGAACCAGTCGTAGTAAGCGGCCGCCGCTTTCGAGGTCTGTTTCGCCGGCGTCGTCATCGTGTCCTCGCGCACATCCACGCCGAGCTCATCGAGCACGCGCCGGTAGAGGAGCGCATGCGAAGGCTGCTGTTCGTCGTTGCCGAAGTATTTTCCGTACTCGTCGGAGAGATTGTCGACGACAATGTAGGTCAGCGGATGATCGGGAAATCGCGTGACGTAGATGCCAAACATCTCGGGCAACCAGATGCGTACGTCCGCGAAGGGGCTCGCGAAGAAGCGCTTGACTGCCGCGTCGTTCTCGCCGTCCCGCAACCGCTCGAAGACGGGCGTATGGAGATAGCCGTTCGTCCGGTCCGCGAACTCCTTGTAGACCTCGATAACGCGGCTGAGGCCGGCGTTTCGCGAATGCGCGACCGAGAACTGCTTGGCAATGCCAGGCACGGGTGTGTCGCGGGTATTTCCGATATCCAGTGTCATGATCAACTCCTTACCAGCTACGACCTGCAGTGTAGAAAGGTTCTTGGCGGAAAATTGTTGTGCTGTACGTCTGACTATTCGATCCTCTCGGCAGGCCATAGAGCACATCAATCCCGGAACGCACGGCACGTTCCACCTCCCCGGGCCGGCGCGACGCCATTCAGCATCGGAGCACGTGGCAACTTCAATCGGGTGATAACCTGGTGTTGCAGTGGGCCGCGCCTGATGCAGGGCAAGAGCACTTTCCGACCAAGTGGAAACCGGTTGGTCGAAGACAAGTGCTCACAACCAACAACCTAGAGCGCCGAACTGATTCCGTCAGATCGAATAGCGCTCTAGGCCGGCTTGGCGATCCCGGCAGGATTCGAACCTGCGACCCTCTGCTTAGAAGGCAGATGCTCTATCCAACTGAGCTACGGGATCGAACCGAGAATGCGATCAAACTTGTTTAGAGTGCTTCCGGAAAAGTGCGAAGCGGTTTTCCGAAAAGAAGCACGACAAACCAAGGAGAGTGCTTCCGGAAAAGCCGGTCCCGGCGAAGGCCGGGATCCGAAGCGGTTTTCCGAAAAGAAGCACGACAAACCAAGTAATTAGGGTGTTGAAGTGATTCAACGAAAAACGGCAACACCCTAGTGCGTCCACTGGCCGATGCGGCCGTACTTGAAATTATCCGAGTAGGATTTCTTCTGCGCGCGCTTGGCCGCCGGCTCGACCACGGTGTAGGCGATGCCCTGGCGCTCGGCATAGGCGATCGCCTCTTCCTTCGAGGCAAACCGGAGCTTCACCTGCGTCTCGGTCTCCGCCGCCGAGGTCCAGCCCATCAGCGGATCGAGCTCCCGACGCTTCATCGGCTCGTGCTCGAGCACCCATTCCTGGGTCTGTGCGACGCCCGACTGCATGGCCGACCGGGCCGGCTTGTAGATGCGGGCAACCATGTTTTTTGACACTCCGGTTCGTCGGCATCGAGTTAAGGCGGCCATTGGTCGGGGCAGCGGGATTCGAACTCGCGACCCCCTGCTCCCAAAGCAGGTGCTCTACCAGGCTGAGCTATGCCCCGAAAAAGGCCCGCCTCCTTGTGCCGTGAGGCGCCCAAAGCGTCAAGGATTACGCGATGTCAGCCTCAATTGGCCGTTCCGAAGGCCTTGTGCAGCAGCTTGTCGCCCGGCTTCAGGGCGAGCTTCTCCGCCGTGCCTGCGTTGATCTCGAGGACGGCCAATACCGTCCCCCCCGACGAGATGTGAGCTTCCGAGAACGGCGTGGTATGCTCGGCGATGCTGGCGACCGTCCCATCCTTCGCCACGAACACCATGTCGAGCGGAATGTAGGTGTTGCGCATCCACATGGAGACGTCCTGCGGCTCGGCGTAGAGAAACAGCATGCCTTCTTTCTCGCCCAGACTCCGGCGAAACATCAGACCCTGGGCCTTCTCGGCCGGTGCCTCGGCGATCTCGACGTCGAGCTCGTGGCGCGCCTCGCCGATCGCCAGAACGAGCTTGTCGCGCCGCATGCCGTCCGCCTTCGCTGCTCCGCCCGCCCCCGCAAGCAGGACGCACAAAATGAGAAGGGCCGCCGAGGCAGCCCTTCCGAAATTCCCGATGATCCGGGCGGCGCTCAAGGCACCGGCCCGGGGCATGTCAGTGCTGAGGCGGCAACCGGCTGGGTGCGCCTTCCGGCCGGAGATCGGCCGCCATGAGACCTTTAGAGCCGTGACCATAGCGGACCATAACATACTGGCCGGGCCTGAGCTCGGTAAAGCCATAGCGGCGCAATGTTTCCATATGCACGAAGATGTCGGGCGTCCCTTCTCCCCGCGTCAGGAAGCCGAAGCCCCGCAAGCGGTTGAACCATTTGACCATGGCCCGCTCGTAGTCGCTCTCGGGCTCGACCGTCACGTGCGTGCGTTGAGCCAGTGTCGAAGGATGGATCGCCGTGCTCTCGTCCATCTCGACGATCCGGAAGGCCTGGAGGCCCTTCGGACGCCGGAGCACCTGGCAGATCAGCCGGGCCCCTTCGTAAGCGGTCTGGAAGCCACCGGCCCGCAGACATGTGACGTGCAGCAGGATATCCTCGCCGCCGCCGTCCGGAATGATGAACCCATACCCCTTGGATGCATCAAACCACTTGATAGCCCCGACCACCTCGTAGACATCGACCGGCATTGCGTCGGTCGGCGTACCAAGATCGAGCTCGGGTGTCATACCTTCACCTGAGAGATCTGGCGGAAACTTCGCCATATGCGTCCCCCGCATCACTGTTGCAACTTCACTTTTCACTGTCCTGCCACCGGGCCAGTAAGCCCTCTAAGCCAAACGACTCAGTGACAATCACTTTCGTGACGGCGCGGAACATAGCACTGCATTTGGAGAGACAAACCCCAATCGTCGGAGGCAGGGTGATTCTCCACACTGCAAGCAAAAACACATGTGCGCGGGAATATTTTCCGAGCCGCACAAGCTCTTGCGGTAGAAGCATTTTCGGGTGGTCAAGGGTGTGTGTGTCAGGCTGGGGAAAGCTGGTGGTGAGCACGCTTTGCGAGCTTCGCAAGCCGCGGCCTGACGCCGCAATTCGCACCCCCCGGACGCGAATCATGTCGTCCGGGCAACACTCGGATTTGTGCTACCCGCGCGTCAGCCGCCAGGTGGGCCGCCGCCTTGGACCGAGATCGGCCTTACCGGCGGCTCCAAGGCCCATGGCGATGCCGATCGCGGCGAGCCCCGTCAGCATCGCGGTGCCGCCGAAGGAGACCAGCGGCAACGGCACGCCGACGACCGGCAGCAGGCCGATCACCATGCCGGTGTTGATGGCGACGTGCAGGAAGACGAGTACCGAAACACCCATGATGGCGAGGCGCTGGAAGCGGCCGCGCGCCCCGAGCGAGAGCAGCCCGAGCACCAGCAGCAGGGCCGCAAACAGCCCCAGCACGCCCGCGGTGCCGAGGAAGCCCAGTTCCTCGCCAATGAGCGAGAGGATGAAGTCGGTATGGTTCTCGGGCACGAAATCGAGCTGGGTCTGGCTGCCTTCGAGAAATCCCTTGCCGGACATGCCCCCGGCGGCGAGCGCGATGCGGGCCTGATAGACCTGATAGCCGGCACCCAGCAAATCACGCTCCGGATCGAGGAAGACCAGAACGCGCTCGCGCTGATAGTCGTGCAGATTGGCCCAAAGCACGGGCGCCAGCACCGCGACCGAGACGAGGCCGGCCACGAAATAGAGGCTGCGGACGCCGGCGAGGAACATCATCGCGAGCCCGGTTGCGACGATGAGGAGCGCGGTACCGAGATCAGGCTGCTCGAGCACGAGCCCGGCCGGCACGGCGACAACGGCGAGCGGCAGCAGCACAAAGAGGGGCCGGGACACCAGATGGCGCGGCAGCATCTGGTAATAGGCGGCGAGCGCCAGAACCAGCGCCAGCTTCATGATCTCGGCCGGCTGCACGCTGATCCCTGCGAAAGAAATCCAGCGCTGGGAGCCCGAGATCGTGGCGCCGATCCAGGGCACCACTGCCAGCAATCCCAGTGCTGCGACATAGAACGGAGCGGCGGCGAGCAACCAGAGGCGCGCCGGCAGGATCGCCAGCAACAGCAGTAATGCGATGCCGATGATGAGCCGCATCAGATGGCTCATCGCGAAGGGCTCCATGGCCCCGCCGGCGGCCGAGTAGAGCGCGAGCACGCCGATACCGCCCAGCGTCGCGGCAATCACCGGGAGCAGCAGGCCCACCGTGAACAGCCCGCCGGCTTTGGCCGGGCTTTGCCAGACCGAGGGCTCGGGGCGGAAGGCGAGCACCATCGGCCTAACCTCCCTTAGATTCGCCAACAGGCTGGCCGGCGGCGGGCTCGGCCACCAGCTCGGGCACATAGCGCCGGAAAAGCTCCTGCATGACGTCGCGGGCGAGCGGGGCCGCCGACTTCGAGCCGGCGCCACCATGCTCGACGACGGCAGCCACCGCAAAGCGCGGTTGATCGGCCGGGGCATAGCCGACGAATAGCGAGTGATCGCGCAAGCTTCCGGGCGGCTCGTCGGTGCCCTGGTAGTTCTTGAGACGCGCCACCTGGGCCGTTCCGGTCTTGCCGGCGAGCTTGGCCTTGACGCCGGTCAGCACGGCGCTACCCGCCGTACCGCCCTGCTCGTTGACGACGGCCACGAGCGATTTGCGAACCGCCTGGAGAGCCGCCGCCGACATCGGCATGAGCGCCGGCGGCAAACTGCCGGCATCGTCCTTGACGAGCCTCGGCACCACCTCGCGGCCGGTGGCGACGCGAGCGGTCATCACGGCGAGTTGCAGGGGCGTTGCCAGCACGAAGCCCTGGCCAATGCCGGCGAGCAGCGTCTCGCCGCCGTACCAGGGCGTGCTCTTGATGGCGAGCTTCCAGAGCGGATCGGGGACCAGGCCAGGCCGCTGGTCGGAGAGGCCGCACGGGTAGGTCTGGCCGAGGCCGAGCCGGCGCGCCATATCGGCCAACCGGTTGATGCCGAGCTTGCGCGCGACGGTGTAGAAATAGACGTCGCACGACCGCTTCATCGCCTCGTGCAGCGCCACGGGCCCGTGTCCCGACGAGGACCAGCAGCCGAAGCGATGGCCGGCATGCTCGAGGCTGCCGCCGCAGGTGACGGTGGTACTCTCGTCGATGACCTTGGCTTCGAGGCCGGCCAGCGCCGTCACCAGCTTGAAGGTCGAGGCCGGAGGATACTCGCCCCGCGTCGCCTTGGAGGCGAGCGGATGTCCCGGCGCCGAAACGAGTTCGCGCCAAGCTTCGCTCGAGATGCCTTCGGCCAGCGCTTGCGTGTCGAAAGTCGGCGTCGAGGCGAGCGCCAGGATATCGCCGTTGGTCGCGTCCAGCACCGCCACCGCGCCGAGCCCGTCCAGCCGCAAGCGCTCGAGCACTTTCGACTGCAGCGAGGAATCGATGGTCAGCACCAGATCCCGCCCGGCATGCGCCGGCTGCCGCCCGAGCTCGCGAACGACCCGGCCCCGGGCGTCGATCTCGCGGCGGATGAAGCCGGGCGTCCCGGCGAGTTCCTTTTCCATGCCGAGCTCGAGACCGCTTTTGCCGACCCGCTGGCCGGCCTGACGGCGCACCGGCTCGTCGGCGATCTCGCGGCGGTCGGCGCGGCCGACGTATCCGACGATGTGACCGACATCGATCCCCCGCCAGTAGGAGCGCCGCCAGGCGATGCCGGTCTCGACGCCGGGGAGCTGCGGCAACAGCATATTGACGTGAGCATAGGTCTCCCAGTTGAGACCGGCGCGGACGACGAGCGGCTGCAAGCGATCGCTCTTCTTGGCGAGCGCCAGAATCTCCGTGCGCTCGGCATCGGGGATGTCGATGAGCTTGCCGAGCCGCTCGAGGGTTTTCTCGAGATCGCCCGCCAGCGCCGGCACCACGCTGATGCGCAAATCCTCGCGCGATTCGGCGAGCACCACACCGTTACGATCACGAATCTCGCCCCGCCGGGCCAGGATCAGCTGGGTGTCGAGCCGGTTTTCGTCGGCCAGCAGCGCGTAGCGCCGGCCGTAGACAACCTGCATGTCGTAGAGTTTGAGCCCCAATAGGGCGAACACGCCGGCTTGGGCCCCGCCGATGACGAGCGACCGCCGGGTCAACCGGCGGCGGAGCTTCTCATCCGCGGTCTCCTTTTCGAACATCAGCGGGGTCCGGTGGGCGGGACGGCGGGCAACAGTCCCTGCCCCCTTCCGGCGAAGCCTGCCAAACCCAGCACGGCCAGCTCGAGCACGGCGCCGAGCCCGGTGCCGGCGATAACGGGCGCGGGATCGGGCATCGCGAGTGTGTAGAGATAGGTGGTCGCGAGCGCGAGCATGATGGTTGTCACCGCCGAGACGGCGACGGCGAGCCCGGTCAGCGCCAAGCCCGCACTGCCTCCGATCAAGTGCCGCATGCCGCGCGCGCAGGCGACGGCACCAAGATAGACCAGCGGCCAGAAGCCAAGCGGCGTATCGGCGACGATGTCGGCGGCGAGACCCACGATGAGCACGAGTGGCGCCGGCACCGCATCGGGGATCCGGTAGGCATGTCCGTGCACGATGGCGAGGGCAAGATAGGGCAAGGCCGCGCGCGCGGAGCTCTCGAGCGGCCAGGGCAAGTTGAGAGCGACGGCGGCGGTGATCAAGACGAGCGAGACGAGAAGCATCTGCAGGCCTCTGGCGAGCGGGCCCGGCGTGCTTTGCGTAGCGGACTTCTCGTGGCTGTTTCTCACCTCACGCACCCTTGCCACTATTGACCGAGGCCGAGCGTGCCCTGCGCGAAGTCCGCGCCGGGCGGCTCGAACAGCAGCACGCTCACGAAGTCGAGCCGGTCGAGCGCGGCATTGAGTTGCACGCCGCGGGTTCCCTCCTTGGCAACGACATGGCCGATGGGAACGCCGCGTGGCAGCATGCCGTCCTCGCCGGACGTGCTAATCAGGGCGCCGCTCTCGATCTTGGTGGCAGCGGCCACGAGCTCGAGGGAGGGTGCGCCGGCGCCGTTGCCCGACAGGATACCGCGCAGCCGCTCCTTGCCGACGAAAACCGGAATGCGGCTGCGGCGGTCCGTCAGCAGCAGCAGGCGCGCCGAGCGCGGCCCCGCCGCGACGATCGTACCGACCAAACCATCGCCATTGATGGCCGCGAAGCCGGCCTTCACGCCGTGCGTCGCGCCGATGTCGATGATGGCGCTTGCTGCGAACGTCGGGTCCCCTTCGACGTAGATTCGCCCGGTGGCGATCCCAACCTGCCGATCGGGCGCGCCAGCGACAATGCGGCGAAGCTCGGAAACCTGGCCTTCGAGATCCTGGGCGCGCAGCCGCCATTGCCTGAGCTCGGTGTTCTCCTGCTTGAGATCGGCGATCTGCTTCAACAGCTCGCTTTCGCCGATCGGCGCGTCGGCGATTGCTCTCGCACCCTCGACGGGAAGGCGGGCGAGCGTCAACGCCGGCTCGAGTGCGGCCGTGAACTCCTCTCTCAGCTGCTTGAGCCACTGGTGCTCGACCCGGCTCAGCGCCAGCAGCATCAGAGCGAATGCGATCGAGACGACGAGGCCCAGGGATGCGCGGGTTCGCGGCGGCCCGGGTGGCGGTGGCGCCGCGCCAGCATGGCTGCGGGAGAAACTGTCGTGACGAAATCCGGTCATAGCATCGATGAACTCATAGCGACGGCCACACACGGAAGTTCTGGAATACCAGGCAGTCTGGCAACCGATTGTCAGCCTTGCCCATAGCTATTCTACCATGTTTTCTCAAGGCTTTATTAGAAAACTCTCGTAGCTCTGGTGATTTGCGAGCACCAGACCGCAACCATTGATGACGGAATGTTGCGGGTGCTCGGCGAGGAAGAACTCGACGCCGGTACGCTGGGCGAGCTCGACATCGAGATCGTGCAGCAGCGCGCCGCCGCCGGTCAGGCAGACGCCCCGGTCGGAGACATCGGCCGCGAGCTCGGGCGGGATCTGCTCCAAGGTCCGCTGAATGGCGTCGGCGATGGTGTCGATCGGCGTCGAAAGGGCCTCGGCGACATCGCTCGGGCGGAGCACCACCTCGGTCGGAAAACCGTTCTTCAGATCCCGGCCGCGGATGACCACGTCGACCGCCTTGCCGTTGGCGCGTGAGGCTGTTCCGGCCTCGATCTTGATCCGCTCGGCATTGGCTTCGCCGATGAGGAGACTGTGAACGCGCCGCACGTAGCGCATCACCGCCTCGTCCATGGCATTGCCGGCGCACCGGACGGACAGCGCCTTGACGATACCCCCGGATGCCAGGACGGCGATATCGGTCGTGCCGCCGCCGATATCGACCACCATGGAGCCATTGGCCTCGCCGATCGGCAGCTTGGCCCCGATGGCGGCCGCCACCGGCTCTTCGATCATCATCACCTTGCGGGCGCCCGCGGCGATGGTCGATTCGTAGATGGCGCGCCGCTCGACCGGCGTCGAGCTCGCCGGCACGCAGACGATGACGCGGGGGCGCAGCACGCCGAGCCGTCGCTTCGCCTTCTGGATGAAATAGCGGATCATCTCCTCGGCCGCCACGAAATCGCTGATGACGCCGTCGCGCATCGGCCGGATGGCTTCGACCCCTTCGGGTGTCCGGCCGATCATCTGTTTGGCCTTGGCGCCGACGGCAACGACGGTGCGCTGGCCATTGGTGCCGCGAATGGCGATGACGGACGGCTCGTCCAGCACGACGCCGCGCCCCGGCACATAGATCAGCGTGTTCGCCGTGCCAAGATCGATGGCGAAGTCCTCGGCCATCGCGCCCAGTATGTTCGTCAACATCGGAAACGCACCCTCGCACACCCTACACACGCAGGGCGCCGCATCCCCTCGACCGCCGCAAGTTCCGTGCCATGGTAACCATGGCAAGGCCTCGCGCTGGCCGTAGGCCGCGCCGCCCGCTTTCAACGAAGATGTCTTGTGCGCCCTCTCGGACCGCCTCGCCCGGTCCGCCACCTCCGGAGCGGGTCCTTCCGGATCCCGCCCCGATCTTCCCTGTTAAGCACACCGTTTGGGGCGTGGCGATGGCCGCCGCGTCCCAGACGGTGCTAAACCGCCGACATCCGCGATGCCCGCTTCTGCATGGTCAAGAGCTTGTTGAGGCCAGCGATGTAGGCCTTCGCCGAGGCGACGAGCGTGTCAGGGTCGGCAGCCTTCGAGGTGACGCTGCGCCCCTCCTCCTCGAGCCTCACCGACACCTCGGCCTGCGCGTCGGTGCCTTCCGTCACAGCATGCACCTGGTAGAGCGCGAGCTTGGCCTCGTGCGGGATAATCTGCTTGATGGCGTTGAAGATCGCATCGACCGGGCCGTTGCCGGTTGACTGGACCGTCCGGTGCGCGCCCTCGATGTCGAGCGTCAGCGTCGCCGACTGCGGTCCCATGGTGCCGGCGATGACCGTCAGCGCCACGACCTTCACCCGGTCCGTCGAGGTGGAAATCTCCTCGTCGACCAGCGCCTCGATGTCCTCGTCGTAGACGTGCTTCTTGCGGTCGGCGAGCGCCTTGAAGCGGTTGAAGGCGTCCTCGAACTGGTTGTCGGCGAGCTCGTAACCGAGCTCCTTCAGCTTGGACCGGAAGGCGTTGCGGCCGGAGTGCTTGCCCATGACGAGCGAGGTCTTGAGGACGCCGACGCTTTCCGGCGTCATGATTTCGTAGGTGTTCGCGTTCTTCAGCATGCCGTCCTGGTGGATGCCGCTTTCGTGCGCGAACGCGTTCCGCCCGACGATCGCCTTGTTGTACTGGACGGGAAAAGACGTCACCGCCGCGACCAGCCGGGAAGCGCGATTGAGGAGCTTGGATTCGATGCCGGTCTCATAGGGGAGCACGTCGCGGCGCGTCTTGATCGCCATGACGATCTCTTCCAACGCCGCGTTGCCCGCCCGCTCGCCGAGTCCGTTGATCGTGCATTCGACCTGGCGCGCGCCGCCATCGACGCCGGCGAGCGAATTTGCGACTGCCAGGCCCAGATCGTTGTGGCAGTGCACGGAGAAGATCGCCTTGCCGGAGTTGGGAACCCGTTCGCGGATGGTTTTGAACATGGCGCGATACTCGTCGGGCGTCGCGTAACCGACGGTGTCAGGCAAATTGATCGTCGTCGCACCCGACTTGATCGCGGCGTCGACGCACTTGCACAGATACTCGATTGGCGTGCGCGTCGCGTCCATCGCCGACCACTCGACGTCCTCGACGAGGTTGCGGGCGCGCGTCACGGTCGCCCGAATGATGTCGAGCACCTCGTCCTCACCCTTGCGCATCTGGTGGGCCAAATGAATGGGCGAAGTCGAGACGAAGGTGTGGATGCGGCCGCGCTTGGCGTGGCGCACGGCCTCGCCGGCACGGTCGATGTCCTTGTCGATGGCGCGTGCGAGGCCCGCGACGGTCGCCCGTTTGATGCGCTTGGCAATCGCCGCCACCGCCTCGAAGTCGCCGTCGGAGGCGATCGGAAAGCCCGCCTCGATGATGTCGACGCCCATCTCGTCCAGGAGATCGGCGATGTCGAGCTTCTCCTCGAAGGTCATGGTGGCGCCGGGGCATTGCTCGCCGTCGCGCAATGTCGTGTCGAAAATCACCACCCTGTCCTTGCCGGGTGCAGTGGTCTTGGCGGTCATCTGAGTATCCCTGATGTGATCTTTTGCTCCGGCTCCGGCCGCGTCCTCGCGTCAACCGGTGCCCGCTCGGCGTCCGATCCCCTAGGCGGGCCCGTTGCCGGACCGTGGTCGCCTAGGGGCTGCTAAGGAGCAGGCCAAGCGCCGCTGACAGGAGAGCAAGTGCCGGCAAACGGATGACGCGCACGGCCGCGATGCCGCTGTCGCTTCTCGCCCATGCCGCCGTGTTGCTCATGCCACCAGGTTTCTCGAGGGAGGCCCGGCGCGCCGGACCCCGATCACAAGCCAAAATCAATAAATCCCAAGCCTTAAAGCAATGCAAGCGCGGCCCGAAAAAAACGCGCCGTCAGATTTTGATGGTGCCCGTCAGAACACCGATCGCGTGCCCGCCGATCCTAACCCCCTTCAGCTGGCCGCCCTGGACTTGCAGCTCGAGCGCGATCTGGCTCGGCCGGCCCATCTCATAGCCCTGCTCGATATTGAGCCGGGTCTGGCCGTCCGGCGTGCCATCAAACCGGTGGATGGCTGCCGCGAAGGCCGCCACCGCCGAACCGGTCGCCGGGTCCTCGATGACGCCGAGGCCGGGCGCGAACATGCGGGCATGAAAGCTCGAGCGGGTGTGCAGCGTCTCCCGGCAATAGGCATAGACCGCCCATTTATCGCCGAAGACCTCCGGCCAATGCTGCCTCTGCAGGCGGATGCGGGCGATCTCGCCGAGGCCGCGGACGGGCACGAGCACGAAGGGAAGCCCGGCCGAAAAGACCGTCGGGCGGTGGTTTTCGACGCCGATCTCGTTCGGCATGAGACCGAGCGCTTGCGCGATCCGATCCGAAGGCGGCGCCTCGCCGACCTCTTCCGGCAACTTGGGCGCATCGAACTCGGCGAAGGCGGTTTCGCCCTTGCGCCGCTTGACCCCGACGCGGACGGTGCCGATCGTCTCCTCGAGCACGACGAGCGAGTCCTGGTCCTGATCGATCAGGCCATTTCGCTCGGCCGCGATCTCGGCGAGCAGGATCGCCGCGCCAACCGTCGGATGCCCGGCGAAGGGCAGCTCGGCGCCGGGCGTGAAGATCCGGAGCTTGGCGGTGTGCGCGGCTTGCGCCGACTTCAGCACGAACACGGTCTCGGACAGGCCGAACTCGCCAGCGATCGTCTGCATCTGGTTGCTCGTCAACGCATCCGCGTCGAGCACGACGGCCAGCGGATTGCCGCCGAAACGCTCGGTGGTGAACACGTCGAGCGTGTGAAAGCGATAGTCCATCGATGCCCTCCGCCGCGCTGAGGCCAGCGCGCAGGTTTCGGATGACATGCCGGTCGAGGGGAGTAAAGGGGGACGGGGTGGGGAGGTCGTGGCTCGGCTCTCTGCACTTGGTCCCGACCGGATTGTCAGGCGTGTCGGAAAATCAACCGTGATTCAGACGTCGATCCCGGACTTCCGGAAGCCCTCGAGCCAGTGATCCCTATCCGCCTGTCGCGCGCACATGCGCATCCATGATGTGATGACGGATTTCAAGTCGTGTCCCGGCGGCCGCTTTCGCTCATAGTCCTCGACGGCGGCTCTCGCCTGGTCGGTTTGTCCCAATTGTGCGTACGCGGCAGCCAAGATCAGATATAGCAATGCAGGGAAGTTCTGATAGGTCTCGTGAATCTCGATCACTTTCGCATAGTTTCGAAGCATATAGTGGCAATCGCAGAGCTCATCGAGACGCAGATCATCGGAGGCGTAGGGCTCGAGATGCTCTGACCTGGCGAACCACTCGAGAGCCTGCTCGGATTCACCTGTATAGTTTAGTGCGCAACCAAGGACGTAAAGCGCAAACGGGTCGTTGGGGTTGAGGGTAACCGCGCGCTCGGCATATTTTCTAGTCAACCGGTGATCACCCGATATGTGGTAGGTAAATGCCGCATACACGTTGACTGTTGGATTATTCTCGTCGAGCGAAACGGCCAGTTGTGCGTGTTTTCTACCACGATCGAGCGTGCTTTCCGGGGGCAATCCCAAAATTAGGATACCGAATACGCAAGTCATGCCGAGGCCAGCATGCGCCAAGGCATAGTTGGCGTCTGCCTTGACCGCCTTGTCATACCAATCGAGCGCACTCGATAGGCCTTCTGTCAGATGAAAAAACGCCCAGCGGCCGCGAAGCTCGCAGTCGTAAGCGGTGAGATTGTTGGGTGCCTTTCGCCGGAGATGCTCGACAGCAAGGCGATCGAGCCGGCCGGGGATTGCCGCGGAAATAGCGCGCACCAGCTCGTCCTGGACGGCAAAGATATCATCCAAGTCACGGTCGTAGCGCTCAGCCCAGAGATGATTTCCGCTAGCCGCTTCGATCAACTGGGCAGTCACACGGACCCGATTGCTCGTCTTGCGGATGCTGCCTTCGACGACGTACTGCGCACCGAGCTCGCGGCCGATCCGCCTGACGTCGGTCGCTTTGTCGCGATACTGAAACGATGAGTTTCGAGCGATGACGAACAGCGAGGAGAAGCGGGATAATTCCGTGATGATGTCCTCGGTAATGCCATCGCTGAAGTATTGTTGCTCCTGATCATTGCTCATATTGTCGAACGGGAGCACGGCGATCGAATGCTTCCTGGAGGCGGCCCCGGCCGGCAGTGGGCCCGCTTCCCCAGGCCCCGTTCTCACCTGGTATGCCCGCACCGGCCGATCGATGTTCTTGAGCGGCTGCTCGCCCATATCCTCCAGGGCGCAGTCGACTTTTCCGCGGACCTCCTCCTGCACCTTGCCCGAGATGCAAATGCCACCGGGCTCGGCCAAGGCCTCGAGTCGCGCCGCGATGTTTACGCCATCGCCGAATATATCAGTACCCTCGCCAACGACTTCGCCGAGGTTGATGCCGATACGCAAGCTGATCTGGCGTTCCTCGGAGAGGCCGGCGTTCGCCTCGGCCATTGCCTGCTGCAGGCCAAGCGCGCAGCGCAGCGCATTGACGGCACTGGGAAACTCCACCAGCACGCCATCGCCCATGAACTTGACGATCCGCCCGCCGGTTTCGCGAACGAGCGGTTCGACGACCCCCTTCCGTCTCTCCCTCAGCGCCGCGAGAG
>JANNSX010000387.1:0-7966 GCA_031403155.1 Hyphomicrobiaceae bacterium | reverse complement strand
CGAGCTATGGCCTCAATCCAGGCATGGCGGTTTGAATCTGCGCGAGGGATGCGCCCATGTATCTCAGGTCCTCCGGGAGCAGCGGCGGCCGCAGAAAGGCGAAATAGAGTCCCATTCCCATCAAGATCACACCGCCGAAGGCGAGCGCTCGTGGCGCAAACAGTTGAATTTTCATGTTACCCTTCTTGATTACTCCCTGGCCAACCATCCTCCGGTGGGCCCCTGCGAGCTGTTCCAAATGAAGCGCGAGGTGGTTCGTGTGCGTTCAACCGCGGCGCTGCGCGCCGAAAAACCTCGCTCGACGCCAACCGGACAGGCGGCGAGCGCCAGCCCCGTGGCGGCGATGCTGGCCGGCCAGTCCGTCGCCGTCTTGTCGATGACCAACCCATTTGCGGGGTTCGCCTCGTGGCTGAAGTACGCGAAGGATTCGCGCTGCAGCTGCTCCAGTTCCGCATCCAAGTTTGAAGCGGAGCTCAGGGGCTTGCTTCCGACACTTCTGTGAGTTTTCCATCCTTGAGTTTGAAGTGGAACTTGGCGCTGACTGGTGCAGGCCACAGGTCCTTGTCTTTCAATTCGCGCTGGAACGTCGGCACATCGACCGTCAACGTGGCGGCATAGGTGCCGTCGCCGAGAAGCGCGCTGTTGTCCGAATAGTGGAGGCCGCTGCTGCCCCACATTGGCGGCAGGGACATCGACATGGTCTTGCCAGTCTCGGCGAGAGTCGCTGCGAAGGTGATGCCCGCATAGGGGATGCGCGTCTTGGTCGCCGGATCAGTCACCTTGACTTCGACGTGATAGCGCTCGCCAGCGCTTGGTTGGTGTTCATTCCAGACAGGAGGAGACCCCATCTGCATCCACATCGGCTCCGAACCTTCGAGTTCCAATTGCAGAACCATGCCATTCGCCGCGACACGGCCGATCAGCACCGCTTTTTCCAAAGGGTCCGCCTCCACCGCAAGTGTCTTGACCACTGGTTGCGAAGTTTCCGCTGCCGCGCCTCCGGCCAGCAGGAGGCAAATGACTGGAGTTGCGGCGCGCATGATCGCCGACATGACGCATGTCCGCTTGCCAGCGGATCCCCCAGATGTCGTGCCGATCTTGCCATCATAGGATTTCGTGCCTTGATTTGTCATGTCAATGTCCTTTGCAAGGTCGGGCAATTGCCGGCAGGCCGCTTGCTGTTGGCGACGTCCGGTCCAAGGTTGCAGGAGCGACCCCATTACCTACAACGCGCCGGCGCCATGAAAAGTTCCCGCCTGGACAGAACCTGAATGTCAAAGCGAAAACTGCCCAAAAGACGCGCACTGGTTCAAGACCGTTAAAGCCGTCCGGGATAGTTCAATCAATTGTCCATGCGCCTGCGCCGGAGCCAAATCGCTGCAAAGCCGAGCAGCGGCACGATGATCCATTGCAGCAGCGGCGTGAGCCCGGTGCCGAATGGCGGCAGCGTCGGCATGAGCTCCGCATAAGCCCAGGCCTTGCGGACGGCGGTGTTCAGCCATTCGCTATAGACGGTGTAGCCGATGCCGGTCACGAGCGTGGCCGCCATCACGGGCGTGAACCGCTCGCGGGGCCACGCGGCGCCGCCGAAACACACGAGCGCCAGGACCAGCGACAGCGTGGCGATCATCAGATCGCCAATGGTGCAATGAAACACGGCGAAGGCGATCTCGCGCGGGGTTCCCGTGCTCCAGATCGTGTAGAGCGGCAGTTGCGCGATTTCCCAGATCAAATGCGCGGCGGCGGTGATTGCGAGGTAGATCCTCAGCGCCCCCAGCCAGCGCGGTTCTGCGTTCAAGTGATGCGCACCTCGGTCATCATGCCGCTCGCCATGTGATAGAGGTGGTGGCAATGCAGGAACCACGCGCCCTTTTGAGTGGCGTCGAAGGCGACGGTGACCGGGGTGTGGGCGGGGATGATGACCGTGTCGCGCATGGCGCCCGCAAATCGCCGGCCGCCGATGGACACGACCTGGAAGTGATGGCCGTGCAGATGCATGGGATGCATCATCGTGGTCGGGTTCATGAATGTGATTTCGACCCGTTCGCCCTGGCGCACATCGAAGGGCTGATGCTCACCGTGGGTTCGGCCGTTGATCGTCCAGCGATACCCCGGCTCCTCGCCAAGCATCACCATAAAAGACTGGTCCGCCAGTTTCTCGGCCAGGGGGTTCGCGGCGCGAAGTTGCGTTTCAAATGAGAGATCGGTCAATCTCTGTGGTGTATCGGCCGTGGCCATGAGTTTGGCAATCGACGCACCGGCTGTCGCCAGCACGATGCCAGTCACAAACCGGTCGCCTTCGACCTGCGCCAGGACTGGGAACGCGCCGCCCTGTTGCGGGATATCGACTCTAAGATCGATGCGCTGCCCCTGTGCGAGCGGATATGCAGCCTGCGAGGCGGCCAGGCAAGATGAGCCATCAACGGCGATGCAGCGTGATTGCAATCCCGGCGTCGAGATGAAGAACGACGTCGCCGTACCGCCGTTGATGATCCGCAGGCGAACGCCGCCGCCTTTTTCAACCGCGACAATGTCGGGATCATCAAGGGTCCGGTCGTTGGCGAGAAAGGCATCATATATGACATCGTTGGCATGGGTCATTCCCATCATGCCACCAGTCATCATTTTGCTCATCATGCCGCCGCCAGCGGCGTGGCCGGAATGCGCCCCGCCGCCGCTAAGCTCCGCCAAAATTTCTTGCGGCGGCCGGAAGGCAAAATCGTGCAACATGACGACGACGTCCTGTGTGTCGCCCGCGTCCTTCTCGATGGCCACCATCGGCGCCGCCAGAAGCTGTTGCTCGCTGAGGCTATGAGAATGCATCCAATGGGTGCCGGGTGTCAGCCCAAAGTCATGGGCGTCGGTTTGCCCGACGCCGAGCGCCCCGCCGTCAGGGCGGGCACGATCCTGGTTGGCGGGCGCTTTGATCTGCCCGTGCCAATGCATTTGCAGCGGTTCGCCTGAGGCATTGAGAAGATCGCCGGAAAAGCGGTCGCCTTCCTGGGCCAAGATCCCAGGCTTGCCATTTGCTCGGAGCACGCTGAAGACCGTGGCCGCCTTGCCGTTGACTTCGATGGTGCGGGAGGCAACGGCGAGCATGGGCGGTGCCGCCAAAGCAGGCGTCCAGGGAGCTCCGGCCATGAGCGCGCCGGCCACGCCAGCTGATGATTTGAGGAAGGATCGGCGATTTGGCATTGTGAACGTTTGGCTATGGCGCATGGCGGGCTCCGTTAGGCTGATGTCTTTCTGTAGTACCTCGCCGCTCACAAACCCGCGATCACTTTCTCGAGTTTCGCTCGAACCTGCTCGGAGGCCTACTTCAAAACTGGATTGTCAGTCGCCTGCATTGAGGCGCATCTAACCGGGCCGGACCTGCCGGACGATCAAACGATCGCAGACGAAGAAGGCGGCGAGCCAGACCAGCAGCAGCGTCGTCGAGAACACCATGTAGAAGGCCTGTTGGCGCGCCAATAACAGGGGGATCGTGCGAAGAATGCCAGTTTTGAATGCCGCTCCTTCCGACGCTGCTCGAAGGCGGCGTGCATGCGTTTGAGGCTACCGCGTCGTCGTTGCACACAGAGCTAAAGTCAGAGCTTCTCATACTTGGTTGCGGATCGGAACGACAGCAGCACTGTCTTCGCCCGACACGATCTGCTCCAGCCTCGAGCCCCACGCGTTCAGCGCCTCCCGCTTCTCCCGATCGTAGCTGTATCGAACATAGGCCTTGCCCGTGACGGTGCCCCGCCGAGCACTGACGTGGTTGAGAACGAGAGCAATCGTATGCGGGCTGACGCCGATCTCCGCCATTTTCGTGGCCGCGGTCCGGCGAAGATCGTGAACGCGAAAGTTTGATATGCCAATCACCGCGCGGGCTCGCCCCAGCGCCCGCGTCGACGCATGGGGATCGATAGGGCCATTGACCGAAGGGCTCGGGAAAATCCAGTCACCGTTGCTGGTCAACGTGCGGGCCTCAGAGATCAAGCGGAGCGCCAGCTTCGACAACGGCACACGATTGGGCTCGCCATTCTTGCTTCGGCTGCCGGGAATGATCCACATCGGAGCGGTATCATTGAGCGACAGCTCTGACATCGCCATGCCGGTCACTTCGCCAATGCGCTGTCCGGTCGCCAACGAGATCTTGAGCGTCAGCGCCGTCGATTTCGTCAACGGCAGCTCACCCGATCGGGTTGCTTTCCCTTGGCCAGCCCTTTCGTTGTGCGTCGCCCGATGGGCGCAGTTTCGAGCACGGCCCACAGCATCATGATCTCGTCGGCCGACAAATCGCGCTCTCGGGCCTTCTCTTTCCTAATCGGCGGCTTCAGGCCCTGTGTAGGATCGCGTTCCAGAACGTCGCGACTAACAGCCCAGCGAAAGATCGAGCGTGCAAGCTCGAAGACCCGGTTCGGTCTGTGTGTCATTTTTCGGCCGGAGCGGGCCAGCCCAGCCCGCGCATCGCCCTTGACGGTGACGATATCGAGAAGGCGGAGGACGTCGCGCTTGCTGATGTCGGCAACCTTCATCGAGCCAATCTCCGGCAACACGTGGCGCCGAAGCATTGAGAGATCGTCCAGCAAGGCGCGCGCGCTTTTGTTTGGCTTGCCGTGCAACGCGACCCAATCCTCCGCAAGGTCAGAGAACGTCACCGCTTGCCGACGGGCCGCACGCTCACCCGCTGGATCGGCCGCCACATCAAGATCTTCGACCTCCGCCTGAAGGCGCCGCGCCTTACGACGGGCCTCCTTGAGGGATACGCCTGGATAGCTGCCCAGACCCACCGCCCGCCGTCGCCCGTCGTTCCGGCGCGTATAGTGAAGCCGCCAGACCTTCTTGGCGCTCGGCCAAACCCGGATCTCGAGCCCGGGCACCTCGCTGTCAATAGGCGCGGGGCTAATTTCTTGGAGGACGGTCGCGATCGGGCTTGCTCGACTAAACGGCACAGCTGATCCTCATCGAGCTTGAACCCGATCGACAAGCGCCATGATTGGATGGTGTTGCGGTGCCAACGAGCTGACTTGTTGCCTCCAGATCCGGACATGCCCGGCGACGCTGGCTTCGTCGCCGATCGCAATGGTCCCGATGTCGGCTTCTGGGGACAAAGCGGGGTCGGCTGGTCTGCTTGGGCATGCGGCTCGCCCCAAACATCGCCGGCGGCGACCAAGCAAACGGATAGGCATCTATGTTGAGTGTGTGGAGAGTGTTGATGTTGCGGTCCATGATTCTCGAGGAGCTGTCACTATCGCAAACGATCGTGCGCACCGGTGAGGAGGTAGTGCCGCGCTTTCGCATCCTCGCACCGGAAGGTGAGTTCTCGATATTCTTGCCGCTGCCTAATGAGACGACGCTGCGGCTCGATCGCCTCGACCTTATCCGGCACGTGATGATCTGGAAGTTGGCGACGGGCTTCGTGCATGCGAGCGAGCTCGTCGAGCCGGATGCGATTGTCGTGCTCGCGGTGACGCGCAAGGATATCGCCGGTGGGCTGCAGAGGATCAGGCGTAAGCCAGTGTCGTTCGGCGAGACCGAGTGGTTCGGCCGCGCCGCGGTCGGCGATGAGTTGTTGGCGCTTCTGCCGTCTCCCGTTGAGACACTGAGCGAGGAGGAGTGTCGCTTCGTCGAGCGTGCGCTCGCCGGCGACCTTCCCGGCATTCGGTGGGTAGGGCCGGGGGAGACGATGTGATGCGGCGGCTGTTTGGATCATGGGACGAGGTTGAGGGCTTCGTGGTGCTGTCGGCGTTTGCATCGCCGGCGTCGTTTCAATCGGGAGGTGGCCGGCGGTTCCGATCGGGGCCACGCTTCTATTCTGCATGACGGTGGGTCAGTACCAGGAATATGTCGAGCGACTGTGTGCCATCGATGGTATGTGGATGCTGTACGAGACGTTGGCACTGTCCGGCCTTAACGCGTTGCTGGCGTGTGCGGCGGCGTTCGGATTTGGCGTCGCGATCGGGTGGATGTGGTGGTGAGGGGATTTTGCACTTTGCTCAAATGGCTGTCGCCAAAGCGCAACTTCATCCGCATTCATCTATATATGTATTCGCACCCAAGGTCGCGGGGGAGGTGGCTGGCACCCCTTCGCGCCCGCCCCACGGCCGCGCCCGTGGGGTCTCTCTCGGTGATTAGTTCAGAAGCTCAATCAGGGTGACGATGAGCGCGGTTTGCGCCGCCATCGCACCGAACAGGAATTTCAGCAAGTCGATTTTGAGGGCGGCCATGCCGTCCCTGAGGTCGCTCTTGGTCACGAGTTGGGAGAGCGCGATATCGTTCACCGCTTCGGCGATGCCTTGGGCTTGCTCGCGCGAGAAGCCGCGCGTCTCCAGCTTCTCGACGAAGGCGTAGCGGTCGAGGATGATGGTGTCGGTCATAGAGTAGTCAGTATACACTGCAATTGATAATGCGACGAGGTGGCCATCAGCACTCGGCCGTGAAGTTGCACGCGCCGGTCTCCTTGACCTTGGCGTGAATTTTCTCGCCAAGGAGAAGCCGTGCATACCACGCAACGATGCCCGTGACTTCGGGCTCCGACACGCTGAGGTAGCGTGCGAGCTTGGCATCGGTGTAGCCGGCCTCTCCCGTGAAGTAGAGATCGAGCGAGGTGCGGTAATGAGCAAGTTCCTCGCGGCACCTCTCGATGCCTTCTTCGATGTCGGAGAGATCGTCTGTGGTGAAGCGAAATGCGATCTCGTCGCTCGGCACGACTTCACAACCGCCAAAGTACAAGGCATCGTCGGAAGCCTGCAGGCCAAACCAGAACTTGCCCTTGATGTCTCCCGAATAGTAGCGTCCCATAGGGTGTGTTAGACTAGGTTGGTAACGGGAGCGCGGCCAGCCGGTCGCGCTCTTTGCGCTTCACGCTCGGTGAAGCGCTTCTCGGCGGCACGCATCGCCAGGCACTCCTCGGTCAGAACATGGGCGACCTCTGCGAGCAGGTTGCGTGCGTCCTCGAGGCGCGTGATGCGCTCGCTGAAGCTCAATTTTTTCTCGGTCATAGAATTTATTTGTGAGCTGATAATTCTGCTAATCACCGAGAGAGTTGAGTTCGGGCGCGGCCTCCCTCCTCTCTCCCCGGCTTACTTGTGCATTGGCCAGGCGCCTAGGGCGCGGGGTCAAGAGGGAAAGCCCACTGGCACCCGGCATCTGACCACGAAGGCGACGCGGCTCTTGAGGCCGCGCCGGCGCCTGGCACAATAATGAAAAGACGGGGAGAGAGGAGGATTGGGGTGCCGTCCTTGGGAATGGCGACGGGACGGAGCGGGGGGATGCAGAGAAACCGCTCGCGGTTTCCACCTGCTGCATGCTCTTTGGATCGACATGGTAGGATTGCCGATGGTCGGTGTCTGCCCGCACGGGTGTGTGCGGCTGCCGAAGCACTTTGCTGTCATGGCGCGGCGAGGCTCGGCCTGCCCGGCTAGTGGGGGTCGCATGGCAACATGCGGCCCCTTTTATCGTGAAATAGCGAACGGAAACGGAACGCAACATGCGCTGTGGTCGAGCCGAGCTTCGCGCGCTCGGCTCGACGTGCACGAGCACGGACAGACACCACCCATTGCCAGTGCTACAACGAACGCACGCGCGTGCCGCTTGAAGGGAGTGCTCGCATGGTGCGGTGGCCGGTGGGTGACCAGTCATGATGTCGGTGGAGCGAGAGCGACAATTTCGCCTGCTTTGGTCGCAAGGCGACAACATCCTCGAGATCTCCGACAAGATGCGGATGGATCACGTGCGGGTGATTGCGACGTCATGGAGGTTGGGGCTCGACATGGACACGGCGACGGTCGAGCGGAGCCACCGAGCATCGCTTTGGCGTTGGCGGCTTCGCGAGGCTCGATTGCACGAGGAGTTGCTGAAGGGTTGCTCGATCGACTGGCGCATCTCTACGGCGTCATGCGGCGCTCTTCTGCGCGGTTGGTCTTCCCGAGACCGACGGGTTCGTTATGCTGAAGCTACAGCCAATCAATCGAATTCCGTA
>JANNSX010000386.1:0-12918 GCA_031403155.1 Hyphomicrobiaceae bacterium | reverse complement strand
GCGCCTCCAACCGAAAGCCGTTCTGCGACGGCAGCCACAGCCGCATCGGGTTCAAGGGGTAGAGCTCGAAAAGGCTTTGTGCTGAGCGTCATCATCGGGTCTGATTTTCTCAGTTGATTGAGGCCACGCTTTGTTGCCCGCCTGCTTCGCCTTTGCTTTGCGAACGTTCTTGCGGCGAACCGGTTGCCTCTTCGAGCGACACGTGCGCGAGCCAACGCTCCGCCGTCTTCCGACGGGCTCTCCGCCAGGTTCAGAACAGATGAAGGGCGTGGGGCGATCTCAAGGCCGCGGGCCGAAAGAGAAAAAGAAGGCGGCCTCGCGATCGCCCCGTCACCGCATCGGCCCGAAACGTGGCTCCCAGTTTTTCGGCGGACGCCGATGCGCAAGCCAAAATGCGTTTTCGATGCTTGGCTTGGTCACCTCAAGAGCCGAGCTGCTGCTCGTGTCCAGATCGCGACGCTCGTCACTATGAGCGGCAGGCACTGCACGAGCTTCGCGATCGATGAGGACACGAGCCAAGCCAATGCTGCCGTGTGGCGTCATGCTCGCAAGCTTGACCGCGGAACAGCCGGCAAGCACGGGGTGAGCTTGCGAGCCGCCACACGGGGAAGGGAGTCTCACCCCTTCCGGACCAAGGTGCACCCTACCTCGAGCCCGCGTTGGCCCTCCGGCAGGCGCCGGTCACTCCGCGCTTCGTTAGACGCCTCTGCAGAAACGCCCCTCGCCGGGTGACGGGCGGATTATGCGGGTGGTGGCAAGTGGCGGGAATAATTTCGTTGTCGCTATGGTGAATGGAACGGAAATGCTTGTGGGGAGGAAGTTCGGGCGACCTGCCGGTCGCCCTAAGAAACGCGCTCCGTGCTTCCCTGACGTTCGCGTGGCGCGGCCTGTCCGCCGTAGGGGCGACCTGCGGACGCCCGCTTCTGACCTCTGGGAGCGACATACTGTGTGGCCTCCCCTCACCCTACCCTCTCCCCGCAAGCGGGGAGAGGAAGAAGCACTGCGCGTCCCTGACATGTGAGGTGGGCACAGCCTTCGCCTTCCTCTCCCCGTAGCGTAGCGTGCGGGGAGAGGGGAGGGTGAGGGGCGGCCACAGGGGAGGTCGTTGCCAAGAACACCAAAGCCGATCGCACCTGCGTCGCCATCGAATCAGGTGCTCCCAAACCTCCGCAAATACGCCTCGCACAGCGCCACCGTATCCCGCGTGTACTCGACGCCCATCGACTGCGCCAATTCCGTTTCCGAATGTGAGCCGATCCAGGCAACGAGGAGCAAGCGGCGCAGCATGACGAAGGTCGGGATCTCGGCTTCGTCCTCGGCGCTCAAAGTTGCGACGCGCCGGTAACCGCGCACCCACGCCGCTAACAGCTCCGGCACCTCCGGCTTGTGCTCGAAGAAGGAGACGGTCGTCGCGCAATCATACATCAGCCAGGAGAAGCCGCAGTCGTCGAAGTCGATGGCTTTGACGGTGCGGCCGTCCATCAGCAAGTTGGCGAGGCGCATGTCGCAATGGATGAGGTCGAAGCGCTCCGGGCCCCGGCCGTAGCGGATGAGGCGCTGCTCGATGAGGTCGACGGCCCTTTGGAACACCGCGGTGATCTCGGGCGTGAATCCCATGCCGTCCTTCCAGCGGCCCCAATGCGGCGTGCTGCCGAGGCTCGTTGTGAAGTCCCAGGTGTGGCGCTCGAAGTAGGCGGTCTTTTTCCACGTGCGGACGTGGGCGTGCATCTTGGCCGCCATCTCGCCCAGAGTTTCGAAGCCGGCGACATCGTTCTCGGCGGGCTCGCCGCCTACCTCCCAGTCGAACAGCACGACATGGCGCGGCCTCGGCAGGAGGTCGTGTGCAACCACCTGGATCAGCTCGCCGTCCAAGCCTGGAACCGGCACCGGCGTCAGCACATCGGCCTCTTTGCGCAACGCGATGCACCAGGCAAGCTCGGAGGCGATTGCGGCCTTCGAGTGATAGCCCTCGCGATGGACGCGGAGCGCCCATTTTCGCCTGCTTGCCGCGTCCTCAATCTTGTACGTCGCGTTCTCGGAGAGGTTGATCATCTTCACCGAAACGCCTGCCGGGAGTGCGTAGCGGCCGACGGCCGATTGGGCGAGCACGAGCAACCGGCGAAGCTGCTCCGCATGCGGAAGCTGGTAGAAGTCGCTCATCTCGCCTTCCCTCCGACCGTTGCAGAGCCGTCACGGCATGTTGGCAATTGCAGTTTTCAACAACTTGACCGCAGCCCATGCCGATTTGACAAGCCCGATCGCTCCTCGGCCGGAAAAGATATCCACTGCCCATCCGCCGCCCGGCCAGATGTCAAGTTTGGCCCGTCCTCTGTCAAGCCGCGAATCGGATAAGCAATCAAACTATATGCCGGTTCGGAGAGGTGTGCCTTGAGCGTCGAGAAGCAGGAGTTCCTGGAGCGCTCGAAAGAGTTCTGGAACCCCCATAAGACCCAGTTCTGGCAGGACCAGGGCGTCGATCTCGTCATCGACCGTCGCGAGGGCTACCTGCTCTACGACATGGACGGGCGGCGGCTGATCGACGTCCATCTGAACGGCGGCACCTACAATCTTGGCCATCGCAACCCCGAGCTCATCGCCGTCATGAAGGCGGCGACCGAGCGCTTCGACATGGGTAATCACCATTTCCCGGCGCTGGCCCGCACCGCGCTCGCCGAAGCGCTCGCCGCCTGCACGCCGGGCGATCTGCAGTACACGATCTATGGCGCGGGCGGCGCGGAGGCGATCGATATCGCCATCAAGACCGCGCGCCACGCCATGCAGAAGCGAAAGATCGTCTCGATCGTCAATGCCTATCACGGCCATTCGGGGCTGGCGGTCATGACCGGCGCCGAGCGCTTCTCGAAGACGTTCCTCTCCGAGGATCGCCTGGGCGAGTTCGTCCAGGTGCCGTTCAACGATTTGAATGCCATGGAAGACGCGCTCAAGAAGCGCGACGCCGCGGCGGTCATCATGGAGACGATCCCCGCCACCTATGGCTTCCCGATGCCGAAGGAGGGCTATCTCCCGGCGGTCAAGAAGCTCTGCGAGCGCTACGACGCCCTCTACATCTGCGACGAGGTGCAGACCGGCTTCATGCGCTGCGGCACCATGTGGGGCATCGAGAAATACGGCGTCGTCCCCGACATCATGGTGATCGGCAAGGGCATCACCGGCGGTATTTATCCAATCTCATGCTGCGTCGTTTCCGCCAAATACGCCGGCTGGCTGAAGCAGGACGGCTTCGCGCACATGTCGACGGCGGGCGGGGGTGAGATCGGCTGCATCGTCGCCATGAAGGTGCTGGAGATCTGCCAGCGCCCGGAAGTGGCGAGCATGGTCGCCTACATCTCGAACTTCATCCGCGCCGGCTTGAACGAGATCCAGAGCCTCTATCCCGATTTCTTCACCGGCATCCGCCAGAACGGCGTCGTCATGGGGCTCGAGTTCAATTTTCCTGAGGGCGCCAAGCCCGTGATGAAACATCTCTACCAGAACGGCGTCTGGGCGATCTTCTCGACGCTCGATCCGCGCGTGCTGCAGTTCAAGCCGGGCATCCTGATGACGCAGGCGCTCTCCGAGGAGCTGCTGCGCCGGGTCGAGGTGGCGATCGGCGCCGCGCGCGCCGAAGTGATGAGTACGGGTCTCAGGAGGAGTGCCTGATGGACCCTCAAGTCCGCACCCTCGTCGACATCACGACCTCGCCGGAGGCGCTGGCCGCCCAGGCCGATATGGTGCTGGAACGGGCAAAATGGGCGTCGGAGGTATTCCAGCGCTACGACCGTCCCCGCACGCTCGCCATTGCCGAAGCGGTGGCGAAGGTGGCGCATGCGAAGGCTGGCGAGTATGCGGATTGGGCGGTCAAGGAGACCGGCTTCGGCGTCGCGGCCCACAAGAAGATCAAGAACGAGATGACGAGCCTGCCCTTTCTCGACTTCTATCGGGAATGGGACTTCGTCAATCCGAAGGTGAATTCGCTACGCAAGATCGTCGAGGTACCGCGGCCGGCGGGCGTCATCTTCGCGCTCGTGCCCTCGACCAATCCGATCGCGACCATCAATTTCAAAATCATCTGCGCGATGCTGACGCGCAACGCCATCGTGCTGTCGCCGCATCCAGCGGCGCGCGAGTGTGGGGTCGATGCGGCCCGCACGCTGGCCGCCGCGGCCGAGGCGGCGGGCGCTCCCGATGGCGCCATCCAGGTGATCGAGCGGCCGAACATTCCACTCATCGAGGAGTTCATGCGGTCCGACAAGACCGACGTGATCCTGGCGACCGGCGGCACCGCCATGGTGCGATCGGCCTACTCCTCGTCCAATCCGGCGATCGGCGTTGGCCCCGGCAATGCGCCGGTGCTCGTCGACGCGACCGCCGATCTCAAGGCGGCCGCGCAGCACATCACCGACAGCAAGGCCTTCGACAACTCGGTGCTGTGCACGTCGGAGTCGGTGCTCATAACGGTCGCCGAGACCGAGAAGGAGCTCAGCCGCGAACTCGAGCGCGCCGGCTGCCACATCTGCTCGGAGGAGCAGACGGATCTCGTCCGCAGCTATCTCTTCCACGAGCGCGGATTCAATGTCGAGGCGCTCGGCCGCGACGCACCCTGGATCGCCGGGCAGGCGGGCTTCAAGGTGCCGCCCAAAACCCGCGTGCTCGTCACGCCCGTGACGCTCATCGGTGTCGACGAGCCGCTCTCGCGCGAAAAACTTTGCCCGGTGCTCGCCATGCTGACGACGCGCGGCAAGGCTCAAGCGCTCGCCATGAGCCGCGCCGTGCTTCGCTATTCGGGCGCCGGTCACTCGGCGGCGATCCACAGCCGTGATCCCCAGATGGTCATGGATTTTTCGATCGCGGTTGAAGCCTATCGCGTCGTCGTCAACGCGCCCTGCTCGACGGGGGCGTCCGGCTTCGAGACGCATCTGCCGCCGACCTTCACCATCGGCACCGGCTACTATGGCCGCTCCTCGATCGGCGAGAATATCGGCCCGCAGCACCTCGTGCACTGGACGCAGGTCGCCTATCACAAGGACAGTGCCGACGCGATCATGCGACTCGAGAGCGTCGAGCGCCGGTTCGAGGGGCCGTTGCCGGAAGCCCCTTCCGACGGCGTTCCGGGCAAGTCCTTCGCGGCGCTCAGGGCGGAGAACGCGGCGCTCCGGCATGCGGGCGGTGGCAACGCCGACCTTTCAGGCTCTCAACTTCGCGAGGAGATCCGGCGCATCATCGCCGAAGAGCTCCGTCAGGCTTTGAAGGGATAAGCCGTGGCAGAGCTTCGCGCCAATATCTTCCTCGACCGCCTGCAGCCGCAGACGCTCGCCTATCTGTCGTCCTGGATCCGGGGCACGCTGCCGCGTGCCGATATGGCGGCGCAGGTGATCGAGGTGGCGCCCGGCCTCGATATCGAGGCGCTGACGGACGTCGCCCTGAAGCACGCGAACGTCAAGGCAGGTATTCTCGTCGTCGAGCGGCAGTTCGGCTATCTGGAATTTCATTCGCGCTCGACGTCGGAAGTGCTGGCGGCGGCGGCCGAGGTGCTGCGCGAGCTTGGTGCGAAACCCAGCGATGCGCGAAGGCCCGAAATCCTCGCGAGCAAGTTGCTGACCCGCGTCGATCACCAGCACGCCTTCCTCATCAACCGCAATCGCATCGGCTCGATGGTGCTGGGTGGGGATAGCGTCTTTGTGCTCGAGATGCAGCCCGCCTCCTACGCGATCCTCGCCGTCAACGAGGCCGAGAAGGCCGCCAACATCAAAGTCATCGACTATCGCATGATCGGCGCGACGGGTCGCGTCTATCTCGCCGGCCGCGAGGCCGAAATCCGCAACGCGCGCGATGCCGCCGAGGCGGCGCTTCAGAACGCGGCGCGGAGTTCTATCGCATGAACCGCGACGACATCCGCCAGATCGTTCGCGATGTGCTCGCCGAGGAGATCGCGCGCTTCCGCCGCGAGCGGGGCACAAGCGGCGAGGCGCCGCGCCCGCGCATCCGCGAGGAGGCCGTCTCGATCCGCTCCGACATGGAGCTATCGGCGTTCGTGCGGCGGCTCGCCGATATCCTGAAGGATGGCCGCAGCCGCGAGGAGATCGAGCAAGGGCGTTGGGTGTTCCGCTTGGGCTCGGGTTCTATCGCGGCGCAGAACGCTCCGGCACTTCCCCATCACGGCGCCGGTCAGCCAATGCCGATTGCCGCGCCCGCCAACGTCTCCGCAATGATTGATCGCGGCATCGTCTCCGAGCGGCAGATCGAGGCACTGCCGGTGGGAACGAGCCGGCTTCTCGTCGGCAAGTCGGTCCGCTTCACCCCGCTCGCCCGCGATCGGCTCCGGCTGCGCGCCATCGACATCGAGAGGACAGGCTGATGCTGAAGGGCAAGGTCATCGGCCGCTTCTGGTCGACGCGGCGCATTCCGACGCTGCCGCAGGGCGCGTTGCTCAATGTCGAGCTGGAGAACGGCTCGAAACTGGTCGCCTTCGATCCGCTCGGCTGCGGTGACGGAGAAGAAGTGCTGATCACCACCGGTTCCGTCGCCGCCGGCTATTTCGAGAAGATCAAGGCGCCGATCGATGCGCTGATCATCGGCTCGATCGATCCGGAGACCGGCGAGACGAAGGCCAATCCAAGAGCCAAGGGCAAAGGCTGATCTGATCCACGTATTGAGAGACACCAAAAGGAGACCGAAATGTCCACTCACGCCATCGGCATGATCGAGACCAAGGGCTATGTGGCGGCACTCGCCGCGACGGATGCCATGGTCAAGGCCGCCAATGTGACGATCGTTGCCCGCGAGCAGGTCGGTGACGGGCTCGTCGCCGTCGTCATCCGCGGCGATGTCGGCGCCGTGAAGGCCGCAACTGAAGCCGGCGCCGAGACGGCGAACCAGGTTGGCGAGCTCATCGCGGTGCACGTTATTCCGCGCCCGCATCCCGATTTGGGCGATTTCTTCTCGACCGCCAAGTCGAAATAGATTTGGTTTCGCGTGCTTCTTGTCGGAAAACCGGCACCCACTTTTCCGGAAGCACGCGGGAACGTGCAAACCCCTAGGGGCACCGTGCAATGACCGAGCTCCGCGTCTATCTGCCGATCGACAAGCTCGAGCCGCAGTTTGCCGCCTACCTCGCGACGCCGATGCGCGCGCGCGGCTATCCCCCGATCGAGGGCGACACCAGCCTCATCGTCGAGGTGGCGCCGGCGCTCGCCATCCATCGCATCGTCGATCTCGCGCTCAAGGCCGCGCCCGATCTGGAGCCCGGCATCCTCTATGTCGAGCGGCAGTTCGGGGTGCTCGAGCTGCATGCGCGCGATGCCGATGTGGTCGAAGCGGCGGGGAAGGCGATCTTGAAAGGCATCAAGGCCAAACCCGGCGACCAGTTGAAGCCCAAGACGCTGTTCTCCGACATCGTCGAGGCCATCTCCGACCAGCACGCCATCATCCTCAATCGCACGCGCGAAGCCTCCATGGTGCTGCCCGGCCAGTCGCTGCTCGTCTACGAGATGATCCCGGCATTGTTTGCCGCGGTTGCCGCCAACGAGGCGGAGAAAGTCGCGCCCGACGCCACCCTCGTCGACGTGCAGATGATCGGCGCCTCGGGCCGCATCTTCATGTCGGGCGAGACCTCATCCCTCGAGCGCGCCCGCCTCCGAATCGACGAAACGCTCGCGGCCATCGAAGGGCGCGTGTAAACTCCAAGGACTGCCCCGCCTGCAAGGCTTCGTTGCGCCGCGCGGGCTCGCAAGACCAGAGCAGAGCCGCTAAGGTCCGCCCCGTCCGCCGAAGCGGGCGCAGTGCGGCAATGCGGAGTTCCAATGGAACAGCTGGACATCGTCATCGTCGGAGCCGGCGTCTCGGGCCTTTACCTCATCCATCGCCTCCGGGGCGACGGCTGGCGGGTTCGCGCGTTCGAGGCCGGGACCGACGTCGGCGGCACCTGGTACTGGAACCGCTATCCCGGCCTCAGATGCGACGTCGAGAGCCTGCAATACAGCTACTCATTCTCGGACGCTTTGCACAAGGAGTGGCACTGGTCGGAACGCTATGCCACCCGCGCCGAGATCCATCGCTATCTGAGCCACGTCGCCGACCGCTTCGACTTGCGCCGCGATATCGTCTTCAACACGCGCATCACCGGCGCCGCCTGGGACGAGACGGCCGGCCTCTGGCGGATCGAGCGCACCCCCGGCGAGGCCGTCTCGGCGCGCTACCTCATCATGGCGTCGGGGGCGCTGTCGCAGACCAATCTACCGGATATCCCGGGCTTCGATAGTTTCGCCGGTCCGGTTTATCACACGGGCAAGTGGCCCAAGGAGAATGTCGATTTCACCGGCCTCGACGTTGGCATCATCGGCACCGGCTCCTCCGGCATCCAGGCGATCCCGATCATTGCCGCGCAGGCCAAGAGCCTCACCGTCTTCCAGCGCACCGCGAACTTCGTCGTTCCCGCCTGGAACAAGCCGCTCGCGCCCGAGGTCGAGGCCGACTTCCAGGCGAACCACGCGTCCTATCGGGAAAAGCTCCGCTGGACTCTGAGCGGCTATTTCACCGAGGTCGAGCCCAATGCGTTGCTCTCGCTGCCACGCGAAACAGTGCTTGCCGAGCTCGAGCGGCGTTATGCGATCGGCGGCCTCGGCTTTACGCATGCCTATGCCGACGTCAGAACCGACCGTCGTGCCAACGACTTCATCGCGGATTTCGTGCGCGACAAAATCCGCTCGCGCGTCGCCGACAAGACGGTCGCCGAAAAGCTCGTACCACGCGGCAATCCCTATGCCACCAAGCGGCTGTGCGTCGAGACCGACTATCTGGAAACCTACAATCGTCCCAACGTGACGCTTGTCGACCTGCGCGAAACTCCGTTCAAGCGGGCCGATTCAGGAGGCATTGCAACCACGGAGCGACACTACAAATTTGATTGCGTCGTCTCGGCGACTGGGTTCGATGCAATGACGGGCGCGCTTCTTGCTGTCGATCCGCGAGGCCGGGGCGGGGTCTCACTTCGGGATCGCTGGCGGCACGGGCCCACGACTTATCTCGGTCTTCAGATCGCTGGCTTCCCCAACATGTTCACGATCACCGGCCCACAAAGCCCGTCGATCCTCTCGAACGTGCTGGTCTCGATCGAACAGCATGTAGAGATGATCGGTGACATGCTTGGCCACATGCGCGCGCGAGGTCTCACCCGCGTCGAGGCCGAGCCTTCCGCCGAGGCGGCCTGGGTGGAGACGTGCAACGCGCTGGCAGCGACGACTTTCTATCCCGAGAGCAACTCCTGGTACATGGGCGCCAATGTGCCTGGAAAGCCTCGCGTGATGCTCCCCTACATCGGTGGCGTCGGTACCTATCGCGGCATCTGCAACGAGATCGCGGCGAAGGGGTATGAGGGGTTCGAGCTGGCGGCGTGAGGCGACACCCGTATGGAGATTCGTGCCTGTTCCGGCGAGAACGCCGAGGCTGTGCGCGAGCTGTTCACGCGGGTTAACCGCTTGCTCGCGCCTCCCCACATGCGGCAAGCCTTCGAGGATTACATCGCGCTGTCGATCCGCGAGGAGATCGGCCGGATCGGCGCCTACTATGCCGAGAGGCAGGGCGGCTTCTGGGTCGCCGGCGACAATGGGAGGCTCGTGGGCATGTTCGGGCTCGAACCCTCATCAAGTGAGGCAATGGAGCTCAGGCGTATGTATGTCGATCCGGATGTACGCCGGCGCGGCATTGCACGCGCGATGTTGGCCTTCGCTGAGGTCGAATGCCGGCGGCGGGGTTGCCCGCGCATGGACCTCAGCACCTCCGAGCTGCAGCACGAGGCCTTGGCCTTCTACACGGCGAGCGGCTATCGGCTGGTGCGCGAGGAGGTTGCGAATGCGGCCGGCAACAAGACCGTCGGCGGCGGCATCCGCCGTTCTCATTTCACCAAGGCCTTATGATGGGTCCGTGCGAAGCCTTCGACTTGGGTAATGGTTAAGCTTCTCCGAAGCCTTTCGTTGAAACTCGCCGTCCGGTGCGCGAGGACTTTCACCTCGAAGCGCATGCGGTCAAATCATGGTTATCGCCGTCAGGTCAGCGGCTGATCTCGCGCCCCGGTACGATGCCATCGTCGTCGGCTCGGGCTATGGCGGGGGCGTGGCGGCGTCGCGACTGTCACGGATGGGCTTGCAGGTCGCCGTCATCGAGCGGGGGCGGCTTTGGAAACCCGGTGACTTCCCGGTGACTGAGAAGGCGCGCCGCAAGTCGACGCGGTTGACGGGCCGCGTTGCGGATCGGGGCGATCCGGCCGGGCTCTATTCGGTTTCCGTCGGCAAGGGGCTGACCGTGTTTGGTGCCTCCGGGCTCGGCGGCAGCTCGCTCATCAATGCTGGCATCGCACTTCGACCCGACCTCGGTTTTCTGCGGAAGAAGGGCTGGCCCACGGCCGTCCTCGACGATGGGCTGTTCGCGGAAGGGATGGCGCGCGCGGAGGCGATGCTCGGCGTAACACCGGTGCCAGAGCCGGAGCGGTTTCCCAAATATCGCAGCTTGCGCCGCGTGGCGGATCGGGGCGATCCGGCCGGGCTCTATTCGGTTTCAGTCGGCAAGGGGCTGACCGTGTTTGGTGCCTCCGGGCTCGGCGGCAGCTCGCTCATCAATGCCGGAATTGCGTTGAGGCCCGACCTCGGCTTCCTGCGCAAGCAGGGCTGGCCGAAGGCGGTCCTCGAGGACGGGCTGTTCGCGGAAGGGATGCGGCGCGCGGAGGCGATGCTCGGCGTCACGCCGGTTCCTGAGCCGGAGCGGTTTCCGAAATATCGCAGCTTGCGCCGGGTGGCGGACGCCGCCGGCCGTCCGGTCGAGCTCAGGCCGATGACCATTGCGCATACGGCTGGACCGAATGCGGCTGGAGTCGAGCAGCCGGCTTGTGCGTTTTGCGGCGACTGCTGGTCGGGCTGCAACCTGGGCGCCAAGATCACCACGGCCGTCAGCTACATCGCCGATGCGGTGGCCCATGGCGCAAGTGTCTTCTGCGAGAGCCGGGCGGTATCGATAGCGAAAACGCCGAACGGCTGGGATGTCGTGGTCGAGGATGCTTCAAAGCGGGGCACGCCCAAGCGCACCACCGCGCCGATCCTCGTGCTCGCCGCCGGCACTATGGGGACGAACGAGCTGCTCCTGCGCGCCAGCCGCGACGGCCTCACGCTTTCGAAACGGCTCGGACAGAATTTCTCGGCCAACGGCGATGATCTCGTCTTCGCCACCGAGCTTGCCGAGCCCGCCCATGCGGTCGCCACCGGCTACCCGAACCAGGCGCCACGCGGCGCACCCGCCGTCGGCCCGCACAGCATGGCGCTCGTCGATTTGACCGACGAGGACGGCCCGCTCTTCCTGCACGACGGCACGATGCTGACGATGATGGCAGCACTCACGCCCTACAAGGAGCTGATCCGGGGGAAGTTCGCGCGCGCGTTGCGCATTTTCCGCGGTGGGCCCTATGGCGACGAGATGAGCCGGGTGCAGATCTTCTACATCGTCTCGCACGACGATGCGTCGGGCCGGCTCTATCTGCAGAAGGATCGCGTCATCGTCGACTGGCCGGCCTATAGCGGCTCGGCGCTCAGGCTGCGCGCGGAGAACAAGGTCCGCAAGGCCGTCGAGAAGATGGGCGGCGTCTTCCACACCAACCCCTTCGCCATGTCGGCCTTCGGGGGAAATCGCATTATCGCGCATCCATTGGGTGGCGCCGGCATGGGTGAGACGGCGGAGACGGGCGTCGTCTCCCCCGACGGCCGCGTGTTCGATCCGTCGCTGGGGATGACGGGCGTCCACGAAGGCCTCTACGTGCTCGACGCCGCCGCAATCCCCTCATCCGTCGGCGTCAGCCCGCTGCTGACGATCTCAGCGCTGGCGGAGCGGGCGATGATTTTGGCGGGGGAGAGGATGGGGCGGTAGACTGGTGCGCAAACGCCTGCGAGAGTGGAAACATGGCCGGCTTCAACCAGGCCACCAATTGCAGGCACGAAGAATGTCTCTACAGGACTATGGGGTGCAGGCACGGACACGGGCGCCAACGGGGCGTGAATTGTAGCCGCGTTGCGGCCCCAACGGGGCCGCGGACTGTAGCCACGGGTGGAGCGCAGCGGAACCCGTGGGGAGGTCGTTTCCCCTGATTTCTGCCCCGAGAGGGGCAGAGGATTTCTCGATACGGCAGCTCGATCAATCGAAAACAAACTTTTCGTCGACCGCTACGCCGTGGGCGCGGAGAATGCGAAGGAGCTCGGATTCAAAACTCTCGGTCTTGTGATGCTCGGTCTGTCCGGCGATGTATCGCAACACAGCGTCCTCCTGCGACTTGCTGACCGAGAACGCGCTGTAGCCCTCCTGCCACGCGAACGCGGCACAGTCTGGGAATGTGTCGTGCATCCACTTGCTCGACCGCGACTTGACCGTTCGCATCAAATCCGACAGCGCGCCGTCGGGCCGCCATCGCAGGTACATGTGCACATGATCCTCGACTCCGCCGATTGCACAGAGAACGCCCCTCTCCGCACGGACGATGCCGCCGATGTAGGGATAGAGGCGCTCGGCAACACCGGCGGAAATCCACGGCGCGCGGCCTTTCGTCGAGGTGACGATGTGGAAGAGGAGCTGGGAGTACGTGCCCGGCATTGAAACTCCTTCGCCCCTCCGGGGCGACGCTGATAAACAACGCTTTCCACGGGTTCCGCTGCGCTCCACCCGTGGCTACAATCCGACGCCCCGTTGGGGCGCAGTCGTACGGCGCAACCCGCAGGTCGTCCAGGAATTTCACTTTGTCGCGTAGCCGTAGTTTTGTGTCATCCGGGATGGCTGATCTGTGTTGGCCAAGCTCGTTCCCGGCCAGTTGACGACATCGTCGTCCGTTCAATTTGTCTCCGTGCGCGTCGCGGCTGGCGCTGTGCGGCGGCGGCTCACACTGGAGCGGTC
>JANNSX010000385.1:0-3974 GCA_031403155.1 Hyphomicrobiaceae bacterium | reverse complement strand
GTCTGGTGCGCAGTACGAAATTTTTGTCGGGGCGACCGGCTGGTCGCCCATCCGGCCGTCTACACAACCGCCTCGGCCATCACGCCGCGTCCATACGTAGCCGAGAGCTGGTGCACGCGGACGGTGACGGCGGGTTGCGGGGCGCCGAAATCCACGGTTTGTTGCGCGCCTGTGTAGATGGCGATGGGAGCGAAAGACTCTATGGTCCGCTTCACGACCGCACCATCCATAACGTCGATGGCATAGGCCTCGCGATCCTCAGCCAACGGCACCTCGACCTGCTCCCAGGCGTCGCCCGCGATGCGTGTGCGGCGGAACCAGGAGATCGCAAGATCACCGCTGGAGCGAACGCCCCTGACATGCGCCGGACTGAGCGGTCGCAAACCGAGCGCGGCAAATGTATGCGTCGCCGCCGTGTAGGCGATGTCGGAATGCGGCAGTGTCCGGGGACCGTAGCGCCACTGCAGCGTCAGCCGCGCTTCGTCAGGTGTGAGGCTCGCCTGGGTGACGGCGCCGTCCAGCAGCACGAACGGCGCGCCCGCCGCAACGGGCGAACGCATCGCGCCCGCCGTCCCCGACTGGCCGCGCAACAAGCGGCTCAACCGATAGGTCGAGGACGCGATCAGCACCGCCTCGCGGAACTGGATCACCTCCCACTCGCCATCGGCATTGCGGATCGCCGCCAGATTGCTCCCGCCGAGCAGCCTCAGATCATCGACCGAGGCGAGCGTGCCATTCGACAGCACGACGTCGAGCGTGTTGGCGTGATCGGTGCGATCACGCGGTCCCGGACCGAAGGGCGAGGCCGTCACGCCCATGGTTGCGCGGGTCGTTGCAATCGCGCCGAGGCGATAGGAAAGCCCATCGCCCGAGCGATAGAACGCGATGCCGCCCGGCCAGGGCGAGGCGAAGGCCGCGACATAGCCCGCGTATGGATCCTCCCCACCACTGATCAGCGGCAGATCGAGGAAGGCCGCGGTCGCTGGCCCATGGATGTCGGGTGGCGTGACGATCGGCGGGCGCTGCGGCGCTTTGATCTCCTCGAAAACCGAGGGCTCGATGGAGAGCGCATCGATCGCCTTGTGCCGCGCATCCGAGAGGCCGGTGATGCGGTAACGCTGCGAACCACCATCAGCCGTAAAGCGAACGACATCGCTCGGCTCGATGGCGATGCGGCTCGGCGGCAGTGCGAGCGATAAGCGTTGCCGGGAGGCCCAGGCCTCCTGCAGCCAGCGCTCGGCAATTCCTTGCGCGCGATCCGGCGTCAGCACGATCGGCAGGTCGGCGATCGCCACGCGATCGCTCTGCACGGTTGCGCGTCGCGCTTCCGCCGTGCCGCGCCGATAACCATCCTGCCCGTCGATGAAGGTGAGCTTGGCGGCCGAAGGCAGCTCGGTCTCCTGCCCGCGCGTCACCTCGAAGATCGCAGCACCGCTGCGCGTCTCGACGAGATCGTCTGCATCGAGTGTCGCCACCGCCGCGCGCCGCCCGCGATGGGCGAAGCGGACGGTTCCCGCCTGTTCGTAGGAGTCGAAGGCGTAGGCAAGCTCGAGCGGCTGCAGAGCGGCCCGCGCCGGCATCACGCGATCAATGACATAACCATCGAGCGTGCCGGTCAAGCCGTTCGCCGAATAGCGCGTGAAGCCATAGTCGTCGAGGATCTTGGCGACGACCGCGGCCAGCGAGCCGCCGGCGAGCCGCCCCGTCAGCCAATGCCCGAGCGGCCAGTTGCCGCCGTCGGACCAGGCGTCCAAATCGTACGGGAAGGCCGGATAAGGTCGAGCGTCCCACGTATACACATAGATGCGGTTGGGATCGACCATCCGGCCCCCGTACACCGCCGACACCGGGTTGTGCGTGGGTACGAAGTCCACGTGGGCCGGGTCGAAGGTTTCGTGAAACGCCTGGATGTAGCGGCGTTGTATGAGATCGTCGCGGAAGCCGCGCGAGAAGTGCGGCAGGAAGCTCTCGGAGCTCTTGGGATCGTAGAAGACGTTGGGCTGGTTGGAGCCCTTGTCGACGGCCGGACAACCGAGCTCGGTGATCCAGATCGGTTTGCTCTCCGCAACCCAGGCGGTCGGTGCGCCGCTCTCGGTGCCGCCGGGGCGATTGTGGTGCGGGTTGGACCACCAGTTGCGGATGTCCTTGAAGCGGAACACCCAGGGCTTGCCGGCGCCGTCGGTGATGGTGGTCCGCGTCTGCGCCTCGCGCGCGGCGTCGCTGGCGTAGTACCAGCTATAGCCCTCGCCCGCGAAGATGTTGGGCTTGAGATAGGCGAGGTCGTGCGGGGATTCGACGCCGGTCAGCCGGTCGAGATGGCTGTCGCCGTCGCGCCAGTCGGAGAGCGGCCAGTAGACGTCGATGCCGACCGCGTCGATGTTGGTTGATGCCCAGAGCGGGTCGAGATGGAAGTAAACGTCGCCAGTGCCATCGGCCGGCTGGTGGCCGAAGTATTCCGACCAGTCGGCGGCATAGGTGATCTTCGTCGAGGGGCCGAGCACGCCGCGAACATCGTTGGCGAGCGCGATGAGTGCGGTTACGAACGGATAGCTGCTCGCGGACGAGCGGACCCAGGAGAGTCCGCGCAGCTCCGAGCCGATGAGGAACGTCTCGACGCCGCCGGCCGCCACGCACAGATGCGCATAGTGCAGGATCATGCGCCGGAACGACCACTCGGTAGGGCCGGAATAGATGACATCGTCGCCGGAGATCGAGAAGTCCGCCGCTGTCGCCGTGCCGATGAAGCCGGCGATCTCGGCGGCGGCGGCAGTGGTCTTGTCCGTTGTGCCCGGCAAACCCGGCGCGATCCCGAGTGTGATGCGGCCGCGCCATGGATAGGGCGCCTGCGCCGTGCCGCCGTAGGGATCGGGAAGCGAGTTACCCGGCGGCACATCCATCAGGATGAAGGGATAGAAGGTGACGGCCTGGCCGCGCGCTGTGAGATTGCGGATTGCCGCGACGACGGAACGGTCGGACGGCGTGCCACCGAAAGCCGGCCGGCCCTCATAGGTCGAGACGACATGGGCGCCTGCACGGGAAAGACCAGCGGCGCTCCACACTTTCGGCGTGGTCACCTTCGTCGTCGACTCGACGCCGGGTTTCAGCTCGCAGGCCCCCGCACGCAAATCGTTGCCGAACCAGCTAACGACGAGGGAGGCGCGTGCAACATTCGGTAGCCCGCGCTCGAGATCGTCGATCGCCGCATGCCAATCCGAAGTGCCGGTGTGGGTGTGGACATTCTCGGAGATGGTCGTCCCCGGCGCGATCTGGCGGAAGACTTTCGCCGGCTCGTAGGCGAACTCGCTCGAGCCGGGGATGATGGTCACGGCCTTGACGAGTTGCTCGAAGCTGTCGATCGCTCGGAATACCTCGAAGGCGAGCTGCGGCAGCCGGTTGCCGAAAGGCTCCAGCGGCAGCCGCTCGAAGACGATGTAGGCGGTGCCCCGATAGGCGGGCGCGTTGTCGCTCCCCTGCACGGCCTCGATCAGGCTGTCCGGCGACTGCGTGTCGTCGCCGAGATAAATGCGATGTGTGAATTGGCCGAGATTGATCGGCTGGCCGTCGGCCCAGACACGGCCGACGCCGGTGATGGTTCCTTCACACACGGCGACCGCGACATTGGCGAAGTAGCGGTACTCGATGCGCGTGGTGGTGGGCTCGGCTGATCCGCCGCCCAGGCCGCCGAAGCCCTTCGATGGCGGCGGCGGCTCGGAGGCATCGATCGCCTCCTCGACGAAATCGGTCGCCCAGATCACCTGGCCGCTAAGCCGCGCCCGGCCATAGAGACGCGGGATCGACGCGCCTTCGGTTGAGGCCATCACGGCGAGTTCGGAGAGGCTCGTCGTGAAGGCGCCGGGCAGCACGACATCACGCGCCATATCCTCGGCGCCGAAGACGCTGGCATAGCCCTCAAAGGTGCCATCGGCATCGATGGATTTGAGATCGCAGGCCGCGAATTTTGTTTCGCGGCGGAG
>JANNSX010000384.1:0-12355 GCA_031403155.1 Hyphomicrobiaceae bacterium | reverse complement strand
CACCCGAGCCCGCGAACCGATGCGCCTTGCCCCAGTCGTTCAAGGCCTCGGAGGCAGGGCGATGCCGCTCGAGAATATCGGTCAGCACCTCGATGGACGCGGTTAGCCGGCCGGCGGGTTTCATGTCGGTCCAAGCCCCAGCGCGATCCAGGCCACGTGCCCCATGAGCAGGCTCGCGGCGATGGCGGTCAGCACATAGATCTGACCGCGAAGCGCAACGTTCTGCGTGAGCGTTTGGACGAGCGTGTGGGCAATCCGGCCCACCAGCAGCAGCCAGGCCGCAGCGACATCGAACAAGCTGACGGCGTCCAAAACCACGAGCACGGCCGCGGCGAAGTAGGCGAACATCGGCAGCTCGAACTGATTGGCGATGTTGCGGCGAATGCCATCGGCGATGGGTCCGTCGCCATCTTCGCGAACGTAGTCGGAAGTTCGGGTGACTCCAGCGCGAACGTCGCGCATTCGGATCACCGTCAGCACTGCATAGAGGACAACCACCAGCACAAAGTGACCGACGAACGCGGCCAGGAACAGACGAAGCTCCATGGGGTTTGCCGCCTTCGTCCCTTAGCCGCCGCCCGGGTAGTTCGGGCTTTCCCGCGTGATCGTGACATCGTGGGTGTGGCTCTCGCGCAGCCCTGCGGCCGTGATGCGGACGAATTCGGCCTTCTCGTGCATGTCGGCGATGGTTGCGGCGCCGACATAGCCCATGGCGGCGCGCAGGCCGCCGACGAGCTGATGCAGCACGCTCGCAAGCGGGCCCTTGTAGGGAACCTGGCCTTCGACGCCCTCGGGCACGAGTTTCAGCGTGTCCTTCACTTCGGCCTGGAAATAGCGATCGGCCGAACCGCGCGCCATGGCGCCGACCGAGCCCATGCCGCGATAGGCCTTGTAGGAGCGGCCCTGGTAGAGAAATACCTCTCCAGGGCTTTCGTCGGTGCCGGCCAGCAGCGAGCCAATCATGGCGCAATCCGCGCCGGCGGCGATGGCCTTGGCGAGATCGCCCGAAAACTTGATGCCGCCGTCGGCGATGACGGGAACATTCCTGGCTTTCGCGACTTCCACCGCGTCCATGATGGCGGTCAATTGCGGCACGCCGACACCAGCGACAATCCGCGTCGTGCATATCGAGCCCGGCCCGATGCCAACCTTCACCGCATCGGCGCCGGCATCGATGAGCGCTTTCACGCCATCGCCCGTCGCGACATTGCCGGCCAGCACTTCCACCCGGTTCGACAGCCGCTTGATGCGCGTCACCGCGTCGAGCACACGGGTCGAGTGCCCGTGCGCGGTATCGACGACGATGAGATCGACTCCCGCCTCGATCAGCCTTTCCGCGCGCGCATAGCCTTCGTCTCCAACCGACGTCGCCGCCGCCGCCCGCAGCCGCCCCTGCGCATCCTTCGACGCATTGGGATGCGCCTGCGCCTTCTCGATATCCTTCACCGTGATGAGCCCGACGCAACGGAATTTCGTGTCGACGACCAGCAGCTTCTCGATGCGATGCTGATGCAGCAGCCGCTTGGCCTCCTCGCGCCCGACCCCTTCCGTCACCGTGACGAGCTTCTCTTTCGTCATCAACTCGGAGACAGGCGTCTGCAGGTTGGTCGCGAAGCGCACGTCGCGGTTGGTGAGGATGCCGACGAGCCTGCCCTCTTTCGCGGCTTTGCCGTTCTTGGCACCCTTCGGCGGCTCGACCACGGGAATGCCGGAGATGCGGTGCAGGACCATCAGCCCCAGCGCATCGGCGAGCGTCGCGTTGGGGGCGATGGTGACCGGGTTCACCACCATCCCGCTCTCGAATTTCTTAACGCGAGCCACATGCTCGGCCTGGACGTCCGGGGCTAGGTTGCGATGGATCACCCCGATGCCGCCCGACTGCGCCATGGCGATCGCCAGCTCGGCCTCAGTGACCGTATCCATGGCCGAAGAGACAATCGGGATGTTGAGCGTGATGGCGGGCGTGATGCGCGAGCCCACATCGACCTCGGCCGGCATAACGCTGGAAAGGCCTGGCTTCAGCAGGACGTCGTCGAAGGTGAGGGCGAGGGCCGCCTCGGTTAAATTGCGGCGCTTGGCCATGGCGTGCTCCCGGGTTGCCGCTCCATGGCGGCGCCTTGTACCCCGCCGGGCCCCCGAATTCAAAGGCAGAAGCGCCGCACCCTTAAGAACCTTAACAATGCTCACTCCGGCGCCCCCACCCACCCCGGCGCATGCCCCCTCGGGCCGCGGTGGTATTTGACGCCGGACGGTGTCAGCTGCGCGTTCGCCAGCCCCCGCTCGGCGTGCAGCATGCGGTGCGAAAGGAGCTTCTGCGCATACGCGGCGACGACCGGCAAGTAGGCCGGCTCGGCGACGACATTGACCAATTCGCCCGGATCGCGCGTCAGATCGTAGAGCAGCGGCGGCAGGCCGGTGAAGTGGACGTATTTAAACCTGGTATCGCGAATGACGTTGAGCGTCGCCTGGTCCGACGTGATGCCAAGTGCTGATTCCGCCTTCTGCGTGTCGGGGGTGCGGAAATCGAACTCCCAGAACACAGCGTTGCGCCATTGGGAGGGGGTCTTGCCGGCAAGCCAGGGCGTCAGCGAATGCCCGTTCACTTCGTGGGGCACCTCAAGGCCCAGCCAGTCGAGGATGGTCGGCGTGATATCGACGGACTCGGTGAAGGCCTCGACCTTGCGCCCGCGCGCAGCCGTCGGCGCTTTCGGATCGCGGATGACGAGCGGAATGGAGTTCGCCGCGTCGTACCAGCCGGCCTTGCCCCAGCACCAGTGATCACCAAGCATCTCGCCGTGATCGGAGGTGAAGACGATGAGCGTCTCGTCGAGCTCGCCGGTCTTCTCCAGATGCGCGAAAATGCGGCCGAGCTGTGTGTCGACCTCGTGGATCAGGCCGTAGTAGACCGCGCGCATCGCCGCCAGATCGGACTCGGGCAACGCCTGCACATCGACCTGGCTTTCGAAATAGGCGGGATTGGCCTGCTGCTCGAGCCAATAGCCCAAGAACGGATGCACAGCTGCCTCGCGCGCTTTCTCGGCGAGCTTCACCGGCCTCGGCACATCCTTCGTATCGATCAGCGTGTTGTAGGGTGCCGGCGCGATCAGCGGGGGATGCGGGCGCAGGAACACCGCATGGATGAACCAGTCCTGCTTTCGCCTGAGCCGCAGATAGTCGATCACCTTGTCGGCGATGTAGGCCGTGTCGCTGTCCTCGGCCTTGAAGACAGCGGGTCCGCGATCGAAGCGGTCGAGCACGCGCGGCGTGCCGGAATGCAGATAGATATCCGCGTGACGCTCGGGGATATCGTAGCCCTTGCGGGCAAGTTCGGAGAGCCAGCCGGCGAGGCACGCCTCGTTGAGGGAAGCCTCGATGCGAAATCCCGGCAGCACGCCCTCGTAGGATTTGAGGCGCGGGTCCTCGGGCGCCATGGCGGAGGGATCGGCCGAGGAATCCGTATAGCCGAACAGCACGGGATCATAGCCAGCGCGCCTCACCTCGAGCGCGATGTTGGTATGCCGCTTGTCGAGCGGCGCGCCGTTGCGGATCGAGCGATGGATGAAGGGGTAGAGGCCGGTGAGCAGCGTCGTGCGCGCCGGGCCGCAGGGCACGCTCGCCGTGAAGTGGCGCGTGAAGGTTGTCCCTTCGGCCGCCAGCCGGTCGAGATGGGGCGTACGCGCGGCGGGATGGCCGAGGCACGACAGTGCCTCGCCGCGCCACTGGTCGCCGGTGATGAGAAGGACTTTGCGCGCCATGGCCGGCTAGTCCTTTCCACCAAGCCTGTCCACGCCGGAAGTGCGAGCCACCCCCCACCCCAACCCTCCCCACGAGGGGGAGGGGGGCTGTCCAATGCGCGTCCCTGACCGCAGACCGTGGGCCAACCGTGCAATGCGACGGCACCGTGGTTTCGAGAAACAGTAGGAATCACGGCCATCGCCGGATTCACCCGCACGGCACGACGCCGCCCACTCAACCACCGCGCGCGCTGTGTCGAACGCACTCACCCCAACGACCCCTCCCCCTCGTGGGGAGGGACAGGGTGGGGGGTGCCACTCTCCTGACGTGTCGCATGTCGATGTGTCCATTCTCCTCCCCATCTCCGACCTATGTTGAACCTGGCGAGCCCCCCGGACCCGACGGCGGAGGTGGTGCCGTTGCAGGGCTTCACGTCCGCAGAGAGCCGGCCGCGAGTATGGCATGCGAGGAATGCTTCCTCTGTGACATGTTGTGCCGGGCATTCGTAGCTGCGCGTGCCGATGTTGCAAAGCATGTCACGGCGTCGCCAGATCGAACGCCTTGGTGATGCGCTTGCGGAAACGCGCCGCGACCTCGGCGAAGCCTTGATCGCTCGGATGCAGCTCGTCGTACCAGTGCTCCGGGCGGACGGCGCCGCGGCAGTCGACGAGGAGCACGCGACCGGGAAAGCGCCGTTCGAGGCCGCGCATCGCCTCGTTGAAGCGATCGATGAGGAGCCGCACCAGCCCACGCTGAAGCTCCTTGTCGACAATGCCCTTGGCGGTCATCGGATTGGCCAGCCAATCGCCCTTCCCGGCGTTGGGGATCGCCCAGTCATAGCCGTGGCAGAAGATGCGCAGGCTTGGGGCAATAACATGCAACTGGCCGACGATGCGCTCGTACTGCGCGACGATGAGATCGAGGTGGGCGGCGAGCGTCGGCTCGGCATAGTCGGCGACCGGCCGTCCGGGCGCGAAGTCCTTGAGATAGAGCTTTATCGCATGCTCGCCCAGGATGTCGTTGCCGCCGCCAGAGAGCAGCACGCCGTTGGGACCCTCGGATTTGACGGCGTGCACCAGTTCGTCGCTGACACCGAAATCGTGCAGCGTCCGCCCGGCGCCGGACAGGTCGAGGATGGCGTGCTCGGTGAACAAATGATCGATGACGTCCTCGACGAGGAAGGGATACTGGAACCAGGAATCGCCTTGCGCGACGAAGCGCAGGCCCTGCCAGCCTCCCGAAAGCTTCTGCGCATAGGCCCGCTGCCGCCGCCACCGCGCGATGGTGTTGAGGCTCTCGATGAGCGCGATGGGGACACTCTCTGCCACCGCGCCGTCGAGCTTCTTCGCACGCTCGGGCCCCTCGCGCTTCGCGTGCCCGCCCTTGGCGACGACCTCGGGTGCGAAGGCGTCGGAGCGGCCGCGATCGATGTCGAGAAGCTGACGCAGATCCTTCTCGGGAATGTCGAGGCGCTTGAGCGTCGCGGTCAGCTCCTCGGGCGTGCGAACAGGCGGCAAGTCGATCGCTGGCGGCGTCGGTTTCGCCACGGCCTCGATCGCCGCAAGGATCACCGCCTTGCTCGGCTCGACTATCGCCCGGGCCGGGGGCGGCACGGCGGTTGTCAGCGCAACGGGCTTGCTCGTCCGCGCCATCGCCTTCGCAATCGAGGCGATGGCAATACCCTCGTTGGCGCGATGGTGACCGGGCTTGCCGGAGAGACGGCGCAAGCCCCGGCCCTTGGGGCCAGCGTGATGGAGTGCCGCCACCTGCCACCCAAGCGGCGCGAACACCGGGCTACCGGAATTTCCCGGTGCCGTCGGCGTGCGGTAGTGCACGAACAGCCCGCCCTGTCGCGCGGCATCGCGATAGCCGACGTCGACGATTTCGGTGTCGGCGAGCGACACGGCGAGCTCGCGCCCGTCGGCATGGCCGATGACAATGGCGCGCCGGCGGGCCGCCGGCAGATGGTCGAGGTCGTCGGCCAGATAGTCGGCCGCGACGATCGGCAAGGGCGGCGCGCGCTCGTCCCAGTGGTCGAGCGTGAGCAAAGTCGCATCGAGCGTTTCCGCCGGCGCCTCGAACAGAACAGAGCGAAAGGCGATGGGTTGGTGTCCCTCGGCTTCGTCGAAGACAATCTCGGCTTCGGCGAGCCCCAATGCCGCCCCAGCACGGCTGGAAACGACATGGTTGTTGGTGAGAACCACTGTTTCGTCGCCGAGGTCCGATCGGAGGTCACCACCCCGGACCAGGAAACCGGTGCCAAAGGTCGCCCCAGTCAGGCGATCCCGGATGCGTCCCACCGCGCGCGCGGCCTCGAGCCCGGCCTTCAGCCAGCGCACCTGCATCGGCCCGTCCTTGCCGAGCACGGCCTCGAGATCGGCGCCCGTCGCGTCGAGCCCGCCGAGAAAGTCGCGCTCGTCCTTCGAGAGCGCGATGGCGCCGGCGCCCATGCCGATGAGTTTCGTCTTGAGGGCCGCGAGCAATGATCCGCCTTCGGCCGAGGCCATCGTCAGGCCCCAGACCTCCTCCAATTGGCGGATGGCGCTCGCCAGTTGAAAGGCGGTGACGCGCGGATCTTCGGCGAAGCGGCCGTACCAAAGGGCGGCGGCCCCCATGTCGCCAAGGCCCACATGTGCCTCGGCCAGAGTTGCCTGATCCCACTGAGTGAACTTGGTCTGCTCCCCGCGAGTCAGCTCGGCGATGAGCCGCTCGGCGAGCTGGCGGGCTCCGGCCTCCTGGCCGGGAATGATCCGGTCGCGGGCGCCCCGCATCAACAGTGCCACGAGATTGATCCGGCACCAGCGCCGCTCCTTGAGCGAGCCCAGCTGGGAACTGGACGTGTAGGCTGCGAGCGCCTTCCGCAAATAATCCGGACGGTTTGGCGAACCGCGATCGCGGCCGCTCTCGACATACAGCTGCTTGTAAGCGCGGCCCGTCACACCCAGCGCCACCGCGCGCTCAGGGCTGGTGGCGGATGCCGGGTCCGTGGCCAGTGGCTCGATCAGCGCCAGTGCCGCGACGGGTCGGCCGCAGTCGATGAGCGCCTGGGCATAGCGGCGGCGGATCTCGGCATCATCGAGGCCCATGCGGATAAGGCGCTCGGCAAAGGTTGTAACGGCGGCGAATGCGCGGGCCTCCTGGAGCGCGCCAAGCGCGTGACGGCCCATCTCGAGGGCTTCAACCGGAAGCCCCGCCAGGGCGTCGCCAAGGCTGTCGAGTGCGGCTTCGAGGTCCGGTCCACCCTCGCCTGCGGCCGCCGTGACGGCCTCCAGCAAGGGCTGCAAGCCCGTATCCCTGTGATGCGCCGTCATGCCGTCGTCCGCACTCATTGGCCGAGCCTTCTTCCGCGTCCACGGCAATTCTAAGTCAGCCCCAAAGCCCGGGGATAACTTTTTTCAAGAGAGGCGCCAGGGCCTCAACTCGAGGGGCCGGAAGCCCGCCTCCGCCATCACCCGGGTCCGGCAGGACAGCAGGATAACCTGATGGTGATGCGAGGCTTTTTTCAGAATTGCCAGCATCTTAACCAAGCGCTCGTCGTCCGAGTAGACAAGGGCGTCGTCGAGCACGAGGGGGATGGGGCGGCCGGACGCGGCAAGGATATCCCCGTAGGCGAGCCGCACGAGCACCGCGATCTGCTCGCGGGTGCCGGCGGAAAGGCGGTCGCCCGGCTCGGCGCGGCCACGCCGATCGATGCTGGCGAGGCCGAGATTGCCCGAGAGGGCGAGCGAGGGGGCATCGAGCAGGCCTGCGAGGTGCGGCGCGATCCGCTCGAGCACGGGCTTCAGATAGGCCGAGGTGCCCAGGGCCGCGACCTCGCCGAGGGTCTTTTCAAGCAACGTCAGCCCCGCAACCTCGGTCTCGAAGCGGGCCACCTCGCGGCGGGCGCGCTCTACCTCGTCCCGGAGACGGTCGCGCTCGGGGCCGGTTGCCGCCTCCCCATCACGCTCGATCAGGCCATCGAGGCGAGCGGTCTCGCGCTCGATATCGCGCAGGCGCCGGCCGATGCGCTCCACCTCGGCGGCAATCTCGGCGCGCTGGGCGGCCAGCCGCTGGCGTTCCGGCGTGGCGAGGCGGCGGCGGGAAAGCACGGCGACTGTTTCGGTTGCCTCGGTGGTTTTGGCTTTCAGCTGGCCAGCGCGCGATTTCAGTTCGTCGAGACGGGCTCCGCGCGTGTCATTGGAGGGCAGCTCGGCGGCGAGTTTGGCGAGGCTGCCGCGGCGCTCGTCGAGCCGGGCTTCCTCGACGGCTTTGCGGGTCGATGCGGCGTTGAGCGCGGCAAGCGCGGCGGCTTCCTCGGCAGCGCTTGCGGCGGTCGCCGATTTGGCGCGGCCGAGCTGATTGCCCAACGCGTCGAGCGAGGAGCCCGGCATCGGCGATGTGGCGCTCTGCGGCATCGCGGCCAAGGTCCGTCGCGCGGCCTCGATGCCCTCCGGCACAAGCGCAAGGAGGCGTGCCTCCAGCCCGGCGATGGCGCGCTCGGCCTCGGCGCGTTCCCTGGCGGCTTTGCGGGCGGTGGCGATGGCGTCGACGCCGGCCAAATCGAGCAATCCGGTGAGCGTCTGCAGGTGCGCTTCGACATCGGCCGCGAGATCCTCGCCGGCATCGATCGGCGGCAACACACGGATCGCGGCAACCCCCGGGATCGCGAAGGTCAGCGGCGCGACGGGGCGGAAAGACGTGCTGGCATCGAGCATCTTTCCATCAACCAGTACAGGCGCGGTGGCGTGTTTCTCAATCGTCACTTCCACGACCGGCGCCGCGGCCTTGATCCGGTCCTCGAGGAGCGCAACGGCGCGCACCTCGGCCTCGACTCGATCCAGGATCAGCGGCGTCATGAGATTGCCGGCAAGCCCGCTCGCGAGGGCGTCTCGCTTATCGCGCGCGGCTTCACCCTCTTTGATCCGCGCCCAGAGGCGCTCAGCCTCTGCGCGCCGGCCCGCCTCGACGACGGCCTCTGAGAGGCGCTGCTCCTCGGCGCGGGCTTGCACGAGCCGGGCGGCCGACTGCCCGGCTCGCGTGCGCAGCGCCTCACTATCGGCGGCGAGACGCTCGCCAGCCACCGTCGCCTCCGCGATTTCACGGCCGAGGCGCGCATGATCCTCCATCACCAGGTTGAACCGGCGATGTGCCTCCTCTGCCTGCGCCGCCTGCACCATCAGATGATCCCGCCGCTCGGTTGCCGCAGCGATGTCTGCCGCGAGCCGATCGTCGTCTGCGAGCTGGCGGACGAGGTGGACCAGCTGCTCCTGACGCGCCGCAGCCGTTGCAGGCGCGCCGAGCAACGCCGCCTCATCGCGCAGTCTTGCCAGGGTTTGCATATGGGCCTCGGCGTTGACGCAGGCCGCATCGGCTTCGCTCAGGCTTTGCTCCAGCGCCGTCAGGCGATCGCGCGCGGCCTTGTGAGGCCCTCGCGGGCGCTGCTGCTTCAAGGTGACGAGGGCTTCCAGCTCGGCTTCCGCCGCGCGACGGACCACCTCGCCCCGGCGTCCACCGGCAGACGCGACGACCTCTTGGGAGATCGCGGCCATCAGGAGATCGCGACCCGCTTCCGCGGGCGGCGCGTGCACGAGCGCATCTCCCTGGCCGACCCAGAGCAGCGCCGTGTGGGCGGCGCCTCCGAGCAGCTCGGACATCCGCGCCTCGGCATCGGCATTGCGGTGGAGCGTGCCCGCGCCCTGAAGCTCGGCCATGCGGCCGGAGAAATACTGTTTGCGGTAGCGCCAGGCCTGGCCCTCCACCTCGACCTCGGCCTCGATCAGCGGCGCGCCGCCGCTGTAGGGGGTGAGCACGTCACGGAGTTTCTGGCTCTCGGTCTTGTAGCTCTCCGCGAACAGAGTTTCGAGAGCGCGGAACAGCGTCGACTTGCCGGCCTCGTTCCTGCCCGCAAGTACATCGAACCCGCCAGAGAGGCCCTCGACCGCCACGGCGTCCGAGAAGCAACCGACCTCGCGGACCCTGAGCGCCCTGAGTTTCATGGCCCGCTCCCGGCCGCGAGCCGAAAGAGAATTTCGAGCGCGCGCTCAGCTGAACGACTGCCGTCGGCCTTGAGTGCGACGAGACGCTCCGCGGCCTCGGCAAGATCGCTTCCCGGACCGAGTGCGGCGAGATCGTCCGCCAACGGTTGTACACCGAACGCCTCCCGCTCAAGCTCGAGATGAAAGAGCCGTTCCTCGAGTTTGGCAAGCTGCGCCAGGATCGCCCCATGGGCGGCGAGCGGCGCTTGGCCTTCGAGCGTGATGCGCGCGAGCAAGCGATCGGGCGCGCCGGTTTGCGCGAGCTTGAGCTCCAGATAATCGATGTCCTGGCCTGCTCGGGGCGCGACCGTCGCCGACACCCAGGCAAAACGGCGGGTCAAAACCGGTGTGACGGTGATCCCGTCCTTCCCCTCGCCAACCGTCACGGCCAGCACCTGACCGGACTCGTTGCCGAGATAGCGGTCCGGCTCGGGCGTGCCGCAGTACCAGACATTGCCCGCGACCTCCTTCGTTCCGTGCCAATCGCCGAGCGCCAGATAGGCGAGGCCGGCCGTTCCCGCGATCGCCGGATCGATGCGGGCGGCCGCCTCGGACGAGCTGCCGAACCCCTGCACCGTGCCATGCGCCAAGCCGATACGCAGGGTCCCCGGCGGCGTCGCCGCCTCTCGCATCCAGGCCGTGGGATCGGCCGTTTGGGCGCGCGCCTTCAGCGGAGACGGCAGCAGAGCCACACCCGGGGCGAGTGTGACGGCCTCGGCCTGCCGGCAAAGGCGCACGTTCCGCGGCAAGCCTCCCCGGACGAGCCGCTCATAAATCCCGCCGGGCCGGTCGGGATCGTGGTTGCCGGGGAGCAGGTGCCAGGTGAGGCCGTCATGGGCACGCAGGCGTTCAATGAGGTGAGTTACCTGTCGTGCGGGCAGAGCCTCACTGTCGAAGACATCACCCGCCACCAGCACATCGGCTGCCCCCTGCGCGCGCGCGGCCTCGGCAATCCGATCCGGCGCCGACAATCGGGCATCCCAGAGAACGCCCTGCTTCTCGGCCGGAAAGCTGCCGAATGCCTTGCCGATCTGCCAATCGGCGGTGTGGATGAAGCGGAACATGATGGATGGCTCTAGGGTGTTTGCGTTCTTCGTTGAATCACTCCAACACCCTAATTCCTCGGTTTGTCGTGCTTCTCTTCGGAAAACCGCTTCGCACTTTTCCGGAAGCTCTCTAGCGGGGAGACGTGCGGCGGGAAAGGGGGGGAAGCCCGTTCCCTAAGCTCCGCTTCGCACCAAAGCACGACCAGAATTGCGGCTTTGGGGCTCAGTCGTCGCGGGTTTCACTGCCCGGTGGCGTGAGTAATCTGAAACATCATTCCCCAACCATGATCGAAACACCCTTTATCATTTCGTTAGGTAACGCGGCTGCAACAGTTCCAAGTTTATTCTTCCTGCAATCTTGAGTGCGTAAGGTCCGCCCGACATACTGGACCAATCAACTCGGCGAATCTGGCCGAGGGTCTCGAGAGGGCGCCGGATGCCGATTTCAGGCTTGAGCAGCAGGCAGACCCAGGCGAGCCCCGCCGGCCGCGCCGCAGAGCTGGCCGGGCGGTATCGCTCGCTCGCCGGCCGGGCCTTGCTGGCTGCCATGATCGAGCGGGAGTTCAGGGGCCAGATTGCCCTCGTCTCCTCGTTCGGCGCCGAATCGGCCGTGCTGTTGCACCTTGCCGCCGGCATCGACCGGGCTTTACCCGTGCTGTTCCTCGAGACCGGCAAGCATTTTCCTGAAACGCTCGCCTACCGCGACCGGCTGATCCAGCAACTGGGCCTCACCAACGTGCTCAACCTGGAACCCTTGGCCACCGATCTCGCCAAGGAGGATCCCGAGGGCTATCTGCACCTGGCCGACCCGGATCGCTGCTGCGAGCTGCGTAAAGTCCGCCCGCTGGCTGAGGCCCTGGCGCCCTTTGCGGCTTGGATATCCGGCCGCAAGCGCTATCAGGCCACGACCCGCGAAGCGCTCCCCGCCATCGAAGCCGACGCCGACCATGTGAAGATCAATCCTATCGCCCATTGGAGACCCGTAGAGATCGCCCGCTACGTGGCGGCTTACGATCTACCCGCACATCCTTTGGCGAGCCAGGGCTACCCCTCGATCGGTTGTGCACCCTGCACCGAGCCGGTCGGTGCCGGCGAGGACGCCCGCGCCGGCCGTTGGCGCGGCAAGGCCAAGGTCGAGTGCGGCATCCATGCGATTGGCCTTCCGGTTGTAAACGCGACCGACGGGGCCGGGATCTAACCGTATCCCTCTCGCTTAAGACTGCGTGCTCCGCGCATACTGTCTCGAAGAACCATTTTCTACGACGCACCGCTCTAGCTAGCACGACGATCTTATTGCGGTCTAACCGCTCCTTGCCGATAGAAAATCATCCTCAAAACGATTAGATTTCGGTTGTCCGGACGCGCCCTCCCGGCGTTGCCGGACCACCACCCCCTTGCTAGTACCCGCCATCAGAAATGGCTGGTACAAGCTTTTTGGCTTAAGTACCCGATTCACGCGGCATTTTCGTGCCACCACGTGTGGCACTCAATTCTGCGATCGGGTACTAGTGTCCCGATCCCGAAGTTCGTCAGATCAAGCGGCGAGTTCAGCGCGAACTT
>JANNSX010000383.1:0-13040 GCA_031403155.1 Hyphomicrobiaceae bacterium | reverse complement strand
CGGGCCTGGCCGATGTGAAAAGTGGAACCGACGAGTTGGACGCGGAACGCGAGCTTTCCACGCACCACGAAATCTGCAAGCTTTCATGGGCATCCCGACTCTGATCCGTGGTTGACCGATGCTACCCGCTGTCTTCTTCCGTCTCGATCTCTCGCGCGCCGCCTTCGGGTGGATCGCGTTGTATGCGGCGATCGTCGGGGCCTGGATCGTGCTGTTCGCGGTGACGGCCGAGCATGCGTCGCGTCTCCCGTTCGAATGGCTCGGTCCGGGCATGAGCTGGCTGGAACCGCTGCTGCCGGAGCGCTGGCAGAACGAGGGCCTGCCGCCGCTGCTCTCCGCACTGTGTATCTCCGGTCCTGGTGCAGGCGATGGCTCGCCGCTGCTCGTGTTCCCCATGTGGGCGCTGATGGTGCTCGCCATGATGCTGCCGACGGCGCTGCCGGTGCTGGCGGCGTTCCGCGATCTGAGCCGCGGTCAGGAGGCTGACACCGGCAGTATGGGCTTGGCGGCTTTCACTAGCGGCTACGTCACCGTATGGCTCGGGTTCGCGGGGCTCGCGGCGGCGCTGCAGGTGGCGCTCGCGGGCTCGGGCCTGCTCGACATCGGCGGCCGGGTTTCCAATCTGCTGGCGGCGGCGCTCCTCATCGGCGCCGGCCTTTACCAGCTCACCCCCATGAAGGCCACGTGCCTCGCCCATTGCCGCTCGCCGATGATGACGCTGATGGCGCGGTGGCGCTCAGGGCTCGGCGGCGCCTTCCGGATGGGCATCGGCAACGGGCTGTTCTGCCTCGGCTGCTGCTGGGCGCTGATGCTGCTCGCCTTCGTGGGCGGCACCATGAATCTCGTCTGGATGGGCATCGCGACGATCCTGATGGCGCTGGAAAAGCTGCCGCGCCTCGGCCGTCCCTTGACGCTCCCTCTCGGCATCGTGCTTGTCTCGGCGGGCGCGCTGCTCGCTGTTTCCGCAATCTCCAAATTGTGGAGCTGATTGAAGAAGGAACTCGACATGGACGCCTGGTCGCTCAAGGGCGAGCTCATCCTCAACTGCAATTGCACGGTGTTCTGCCCGTGCGTCATATCGCTTGGAAAGCATCTCCCAACCGAAGGCCATTGCCAGGCCTGGGCCGGCATTCGCATCGACAAGGGCAAGTCGGGCAAGACCGATCTTTCGGGATTGAACGTGGCGCTGCTGCTGGAAATCCCGGAACGCATGGCGCGCGGCAACTGGACCGCCGCGCTCTGGATCGACGAGCGGTCGAGCGATGCCCAGTTCAAGGCGCTGGAGACCATCCTCTCGGGCAAGGGCAAGGGCTCGACGAACATCTTCTCGATCGTCGTCGGCAATTATCTGGGCGCCGAGCGGGCGCCGGTCACCTACGAGACCGAGGGTCAGAAGCGCCGCCTCACCGTGCCGAAGAAAATCATGGGCGAGGTGCAGCCGATCGCGGGCGGCAAGTCCGGCGAAGCGGTCGTCGTCACGAACTCGCAATACTGGATCGCGCCGGACATCATCGTTGCCGAGGCAACGCAATCGCGCGTGCGAGCCTTCGGGCGAGTGTGGGATTTCGTCGGGCGGAGTGCCGAGATCTGCCAGATCGACTGGAAGGGGCCGTAGAGCACGTTCAGGCGAAGTGGAAGCCGGTTCGCCGCAAGAACGTGCTCAAAGCAAAGACTCCGCACGTTCAGGCGAAGTGGAGGCCGGTTCGCCGCAAGAACGTGCTCAAAGCAAAGACTCCGCACGTTCAGGCGAAGTGGAAGCCGGTTCGCCGCAAGAACGTGCACACAAACAAGACTTTGAACGGCCGGTCGAGATGAACGCCCGCTCCTCGCCTTCGAGGCGGAGCGCGGTCAGTGCGCCCGTCATCCAGGCGCCGGTATCAATGCCGATGCGGTTCGGGCGGACCTCGGGCGAGCTCGTCGGCGTGTGCCCGTGCACGACGATGCGGCCGAGATCGCCGTTGTGCCCGAGGAAATCGTGGCGGATCCACATGAGGTCGTTCGGGCGCTGGGAGCCGAGCGCCACACCCGGCCTGACGCCAGCGTGCACAAAGAGGTAGTCGCCCACCTCGTGCGTCAGCGTGAGCCCATCGAAGAAGCGGCGATGCGGGCCGAAGGCCTCGATGACCTCGCTCGAGGGCACGTGGTGGCGATGGATGCCGTAGGAGCGCAGCGTCGCCTCCCCGCCATTGGCGAGCCAGATCTCCTGGCCGGCCGGGCTGATCAGCGCCTTGAGCAGCATGTCCTCGTGGTTGCCCTTGAGGTAGATCGGCCGGCAGCCCGAAGGAAGGCCGGTTTCCAGAATGTCGATCACCTGCCGCGAGGCTGGGCCGCGATCGACATAATCGCCGAGGAAGACGAGCCGCGTCTCGGCGATCTTCGGGAGACGCCGCTCGTCGGCGGCGATGCCGTCGAGGATTTCGGACAACAGGTCGGCCCGGCCATGGATGTCACCAATGGCGTAGATGCGAAGGTCGTCGGGAATGCGCGGCATGAGGTGTCGTTGGCGTGTTTCGGATTTCGGAAAGTTCGCGCGGAGATTGACACGGCCGCTGGACGGGCGGAAGCGCCTCAAGTCTCAAATCAACTGGTAGTACCAAACGGCCGCAGCCGCTGCGGCGATGATCGTGATCAACGCGATGAGCACCGGCAGGAAAATGGAGCGCCTGGCGGAAGCCGGTGGCTCGGGTGCCCAGATTTTCCAGCCGGCCTGGCGGCGCCAGCCGGCATCGCGCTTGAGGAAGGTGATCAGCAGCTGCTCGAGTTCAGAAGCCGAGAGCATCCGATCAGCATCGTAGATGCGACGGCTCTCCACGTAGGCGACCTTGAAGGTGCCGGCCTCGGGGCCCGGGTCGGCCTCGATCGAGACACCGTCGTCGCCGACGAGCTCGATGGTCCACTCCTCCGGTACCTTGCCCCGCGGCACCGCGCGGGCGATATCGGCGGAGGTTGGATTTTCGGTCGTCTTGCCTTCGAAATTGAGATGCACGGCGGCTGTCCGGGCTTATGGGAGATGCGCAGTCTATGGCCATTCTCCGCAGGCGTCCAAGCGGGCTGCCATCGATGGTTAGCCGGGCCGGCGCCTGACAGGGTTCGAGGGGCATGGTAGCAGTGGCCGTGATGAGAAAACTGTAAGGAGCCGGCGTGGCGACCCCTGTCCTCTTCTCCCCGCTGACGATTCGTGGCTTGACCCTCAAGAACCGCGTCGTGCTGTCGCCGATGTGCCAGTATCTGGCGATCGACGGCCTCATGCAGGATTGGCATCTCGCCCATCACAGCCGCTTCGCGCTCTCTGGGTTAGGCCTTGCCTTCGTCGAGGCGACGGCGGTCGAGCGGGACGGGCGTATCACGCATGGTTGCACCGGCCTTTGGGACGACGGCCAGATCGCCGGTCTGAAACGGATCGTCGACCTCTACCATGCGCAGAGCATTCCCGTGGCGATCCAGATCGGCCACTCCGGGCGGCGCGGCAGCGCGCATAGGCCGTGGGAGGGTGCGCATCCGATCGGGCCTGAGGATCGAAACGAGCCGGCCTGGCAGACGGTCGCACCCAGCCCCCTCCCGGAGAAGGCCGGCAATCCGGTGCCGCGCGAGCTTAGGGTTCCTGAGATAGAGAACCTGACCCAAAGCTTCGTCGCCACCGCACGCCGCGCCCTCGCCGCGGGCTTCGACGTGTTGGAGCTGCACGGCGCGCACGGCTATCTCGCGCATTCTTTCGTTTCGCCGATCTCCAATCGCCGCACCGACGCCTACGGCGGCACTCCGGAGAAGCGCATGCGCCTGGCCCTCGAGATCGCCGAGGCGGTCAGGCGTGTGTGGCCGGAGCAGAAACCGCTGTTCTATCGCGTGTCCTCGGTCGACGGTGTCCCCGGAGGTTCGACGACCAGCGAAACGACACGGCTCGCCGCCGAGCTCGGCAAGCGCGGTGTCGATGTCATCGACTGCTCGGCCGGTGGCATGGCGGGCTCGGGTTCGCTGTCCTCGGCAAAGATAAGGCCGGGCTTCCAGGCGCCTTACGCCGAAACCATCAAGCGCGATGCCAAGATCCGCACGATGGCGGTCGGCGCCATTCTCGATGGTCCGCAAGCGGAAGCGATCCTCTCGCGGGGCATGGCCGACCTCGTCGCCATCGGCCGCGAGATGCTGGCCGATCCGAATTGGGCTTATCATGCGGCCGACGCGCTGGGTGTCGCCGACCCCTACGCCGTGCTGCCGCGCTACTACGGCTTCTATCTTGAGCGGCGCGCGAAGGTTTTGGAGCGGTAGGCGAGGCTATTGTCCAGGCGGCCGGCCATTCTCACCCAAGCCCTCGCGCTCGACCTTGCCGCGGCCTTGCAACCACAGCATCACCAGCCAGGCGAACGCCGCCCAGCCGGCACCCAGCGCCCAGCCGGCCACCACATCGCTTGGCCAGTGCACGCCGAGGTAGATGCGGCTGAGACCCACGAGCAAGGTCAGCACGGCGGCGATCGCCATGACGTAGGATTTCACGCGGCGGCGGGACTCGGTGCGGGCGAGCAGCGTGCCAAGCGTCAGATACACCACCGCCGACATCATCGCGTGACCCGACGGGAAGCTCGCCGTGAACACCTCCGTGCCGTAGGGCACGAGGTCGGGACGTGGCCGGGCGAAACCGATTTTCAAGAGCTGGCTGACGATGGTACCGCTGACCACGGCGCCCAAGACCATGATCGCTGCATAGCCGCGGCGCGTGAAGGCGAGATAGCCGACGACGGCCATCATGATGAAGGCCAGCACTGCCGTCGATCCCATGGCCGACATGTCGCGCATCGACTCCTCGAGCCAGGCCGGCCCGACGGGGTTCGCCACATCGGCCGGCTCACGCAATGCGAGCAACAGCGCGCGATCGAGATCGTGCGTGCCGCCGACGATGACCGCCTCGGCAACGACGGCAAACAGCAGCAACAGCGCGGAAAAACTGACGATGGCAATAAGCGTGTCGCGCTCGAGCGCCGGCACGCCCAGCGCCCGGCGAACGAGGTTCGTCGGATCGGCCAATGCGCGTCGCAGCGCCTCGATCATGCCTCAGCTCTCCGTTGGAGTACCCCAACCCGCACCACCGGCGGCTCTGAGGCGCAGGCGCTCGCCGGACTCGAGGGGCACGGCGACCCATTTGCTGGTCAGATCCTCCACAAGTCCATTGCGGCGGATGATGTGGGCGGCGGCAAGGCCACCGGGCGCGCCGCCTTCGACGCCCCAGGGTGCGGTCTCGGGTTGCGTCTGCTGTGTGTAGCCCGACACGACGAGGCCGGAGGTCAGCATCTCGTATTCCCGCTCGATGCCGAGCCCGCCTTGGTGCCTGCCATCGCCACCCGAGCCCTCGACGAGCCGCGTCGACACGACCCTGACCGGCCCAGTGGTTTCCAGTACCTCCGCCGACAGGATCGCGCAGTTGCCGCCATGCGTATCGACGCCGCTGATACCGTCCTGATCCGCCGAGCCGCCCATGCCGCCACCGATGATGTCGGTGACGACGAAGTAGGGCGCGCGCTCGCCCTCACGCGCCATGGCCGGCCGCGTGTCGAAGCCGCCGATGACGAAGGTCGGGAACGAGATCTGGCAACCGGCGGAGGCGGTCCTGGGCGAAAGCGGCGTCAGCGCCTTGAGCACCACATCGGCGACCGCCTGCTGTGTCAGATGCCTGACCGACACGGCGGCCGGCTCGAGCGGATTGAGCAGCGAGCCCTCGGGAATGATGATCTTGACGGGCCGGTTGCAACCCTCGTTCTGCGGCAGCTCGGGCGTGAACAGCACCTTGACCGCGTAGTGCACCATCGAGATGGTCGAGGCGACCGGGCAATTGAGGCCGTTCGGGCGCTGGGCGCTCGTTCCGGTGAAATCGATGGTGAGGTCGCTGCCGTCGATCGTGGCCGTCGCCACGAGCCGCATCGGCTCCTTGGAGGAGGCATCGTCCTCGGTGAGGATTTCCGCACGCGACTGCTTCACCTGAGCACCTATGAGCGCGGTGCGGACAAATTTCTCCGAGTAGTCGTGCAGCGCCCGGACCCGCGCTGCGAAACCATCGATGCCGTATTTGGCCGCAAGCTCGGCCATGCGGCGCTCGCCCGTCCGGCAGGCGGCGATCTGCGCGTTGAGATCGCCAGTCGAGGCTTTCGGGTCGCGAACATTGCGGGCGAAAATCTTGAAGATCGCCTGGTTCGGCTTGCCGGCCTCGATGAGCTTCAGCGGCGGAAAGCGGATGCCTTCCTCGAACACTTCCAGCGCCGTCGCCGACTCCGAGCCCGGTACGCGCCCGCCGACATCGATGTGATGGGCGACGGTCGAAGCGATGGCAATGATCTGCCCTTGCGCATAGACCGGTGAGAACAGCACGATGTCCGGCGTATGCGTGCAGCCGTAGTAGGGGTCGTTGCAGATGATGACATCGCCCTCGTGCCACTCGCTCAAGGGAATGTCCTTCAGCATGAAGCGGTAGGCGGTCGGCATGATGCCGAGCTGGGCCGGGATGGTCGGGGCCTGCGAGATCGTGTTGCCAGCGATGTCGAGCAGGCCACAGGCGTAGTCGATCATATCCCAGATGATGGCTGAGAAAGCCGAGCGGCAAAGCGCCTTCGACATCTCCTCGGCAACCGAGACGACCTCGTGCTGGAACACGTCGCGGTCGATTGGGTCGATCATGACTGGCCTTCGCTGAGGGAAACGCGGATATCGCGGGATGCGAGCACTTCGGCGGTTTCGCCGGGAGCAAGCACGATGGTCGAATCTTTCTGCGTGATCACTGCTGGGCCGGGAACACGGTCCCCAATAGCCAACGACGCGCGCGGTACGATCCGGGCTTCGACGCGGCCTCTGCCGCCGAAGTAAACCGGTCTGCTGCGCACGGCAGCGCCGGACTTGGCCTCGGGCTCGGTCGCGCCGCTCAGATCGGGCGTCTCGAGCCGGCCAATGCCCTCGGCCCGGAGATTGACGATCTCGACGGCAGCAGCGGGGTCGGCATGGCCGTAGCTCGTCGTGTGTTGCGCATGGAATGCCGCCGCGAGTTTCGCCGCGTCGTAGGCCTCGGAGCGATAGTCCGGGACCGGCATGACGATGTCGTGGAACTGGCCGATGTAGCGCAGATCGCCAATGAAGCGGACTGAGCGGCGATCCTGCGGCACGCTGTCGGTGGCAAGCTCGGCGTCGACGCGCATGGCGAGCTCGTTCGCGCGCTCCTGGATTGCCGCAGCCGTGATCCTCTCCAAAGGCGAGCGGTACGGCACCTGCACCAGATGCCGGATGTCGGCGGCAAGCAGGCCCTCGGCGGCAAAAACGCCGGGATGCCGCGGCACGACAATGCCTTTGAGGCCGAGGTCGCGGGCGATCATGCCGGCATAGAGCGGACCCGCGCCGCCGAAGGGAATGAGCGTCATGGCACGCGGGTCGAGGCCGCGCTCGGCGCAAAGGGTCCGGATCGACTGCACGAGCTGCGCATTGGCCACTCGGATGATGCCGTGGGCCGCCTCCTCGAGCGCCATGCCCAGCGGCTTGGCGATGACACGCGCGATGGCCTCGTTGGCCTTCTCCGGCACCAGGCGGACCTCGCCGGCGAGGTAGTCCTCGGGCGCGAGCCAGCCGAGCACGACGGCGGCGTCGGTCACCGTCGGCTCCGTGCCACCTGTACTGTAGCAGGCAGGGCCCGGAACGGCACCGGCCGAATTCGGCCCGACGCGCAATCCGCCGCCCGCATCGACCCAGGCGATCGAGCCGCCGCCGTTCGACATCGTTTCCACATCGATGGTGGGGAGGCGGACGGGTTGGCCGTCGAGGATGCGCGACATGCGCGTCCGCGCCTCGCCACCGACGATGGCGGAGAAATCCGCCGAGGTGCCGCCGACATCGATGGTCACGGCATTCGTGATGGCCAGCCGCTTGCATAGGTCCACCGCGGCAATGACTCCGCCAGCAAGCCCAGATGTCAGCATGTGGCCCGGATTTTCGCGCGCCGCGCGCGGCGTAGCGACGCCGCCGTCGGATCGCATCAGGCGCAGCGTTCCCCGAAAGCCGATCTCGGCGAGCGTGACCTCGAGCTCGTCGATGTAGCGGGAGACAACGGGGCCGACATAGGCCGCCATGGCGACCGTCGAAGCCCGCGGCCACTCCTCGAGCTGCGGATTGACGATGTGCGAGGCGTAGACCGGCACGTCGGGCAGGGCTGCCCGGATCGCGGATGCCAAGCGTTGCTCGTGCTGCGGCGCCAAAAAAGAGAAGTGCAGCGAGATGGCGACCGACTCGGGCTCCATCAGCCGGAGTTGGTTCACGACACGGGTGACCTCGCGATCCGTCAGGGCGTCGACGACCTGGCCGAAGGCGTCGACCCGCTCCGCCACCTCGACGACATTCCTCCGGTCGACGACCGGTTTCGGCTTGGTCTGGATCAGCGCGTAAGTGCGCGGGCGCAGCTGATTGCCGATTTCCAGGACGTCGGCAGCTCCGTGTGTCGTGACCAGCGCAACCTTGGCGCCGCGCCGCATCAGGAAGGCATTGGTCGGAACGGTAAATCCGTGGACGAACAATCCGGCGTCGCTGGGCGCGATCCCCGCGGTCCGGCAGATCCGCTCGATACCGGGCGCGATCGCGGCTGCGCGGCCCCGCGCGCCTGACGGCACTTTGTCGACGTAAACCCGGCCACCGGCCTGATCGACCAGCACCAGATCGGTAAACGTGCCGCCGACATCGGCCGCGAGTGTGATCATCGAATGCCCATGAACCCGAGTTTGGTTGCGGAAACTCGCAGGTACCGACGAGCCAAGTCAACGCTGGCACGCCATTCGACTGGCATCTAGAGTGCTTCCGGAAAAGTGCGAAGCGGTTTTCCGAAAAGAAGCACGATTAACCAAGGCATTAGGGTGTTGAAGTGATTCAACGAAAACGGAAACACCCTAAAGCAACTTTCACGTGAACCCGCGTTTGTCCCTTGGCAAATCCCTCGCAGGGAGGCTAAGGTCATCACCTGGGAGGCCATCCGGGACCGCATCGAGAAGCCCGGAGGCACAAGTTTTGCGCACGGGAAACGCAGGCGAGCATGGCAGAAAAAGCCACGACCGAGGCCGCAGTCACGGCCGAGCGGGTATCTAAGATTTTCGGCGGCGGCCAGGATGTCGTTCGCGCGGTCGACGACGTGTCGGTCGCCATCCGCAAGAACGAGTTCTTCACGCTGCTCGGACCTTCCGGTTGCGGAAAGACGACGCTCCTGCGGCTCATCGCCGGCTTCGAGCATCCGACCAATGGCCGAATTCTGCTCGATGGCGAGGATATCTCCACGCTGCCCCCCTACCGGCGGCCGGTGAACACGGTCTTCCAGAACTATGCGCTGTTCCCGCACATGACGGTGGCGCAGAACATCTCCTTCGGGCTCGAGATGCTCGGGCGGCCGAAGTCCGAGATCCAGTCGACCGTCGCCGCCATGCTGAAGCTCGTCCGCATGGAGGAGCTTAGAGACCGGCGGACCAGCCAGATCTCCGGTGGTCAGCAGCAACGCGTTGCGCTGGCACGCGCACTGGCGCCGCGGCCGAAAGTGCTGCTCCTCGACGAACCCTTGTCGGCGCTCGACTACAAGCTCCGCAAGGACATGCAGATCGAGCTCAAGCGCCTGCAGCACGAGACGGGCATCACCTTCGTGTTCGTGACCCATGATCAGGAAGAAGCGCTCACCATGTCGGACCGCATCGCGGTCATGAACAAGGGCAAGATTCTCCAGATCGGCGGCCCGCGCGACATCTACGATCGTCCCTCCGAGCGCTTCGTCGCCAATTTCATCGGCGACACGAACTTCATCGAGGCCGATCTCAAGACCGGCGCCAACGGGGTCGGCACGGTCGTGCTGCCCTCGGGCCGCGAAATCAACGCGAGCCTGCCCGAGGGCGGTGCGAAACCCGGTCGCGTCAGCGTCGTTGTCCGGCCCGAGCACGCGATCCTGACGCGCGACGGCAACGCCGCGATGCTCAAGGGCAAGCTCGAGAACATCGTCTATTTCGGCACCGACACCCACTACCATCTGAAGCTCTCGAGCGGAGATCCTTTCATGATCCGCTCGCAGAACTCGCGCAACCGCGACGTGAGCTTTGCGACCGGCGAGGAGCTGGGCATCACCTTCGACGATAATGCGCTGCAAGTGCTGAGGGACTGACATGGCGGTTGCCCAGGATCTCAGTGGCGTTGCCGCCTATGACGGCGAGGAAGGCCAGGCGGAGCGCATCGCACGCGAGTCGGAGCGCAGGGACGTCCGCAAGCGCTGGCTGCTGTTGTCGCCTGCCATCGTGATCATCCTGGCGGCAGCGATCGGGCCGCTCTTCGTCATGGTCGTCATCTCTTTCCTGACCAAGGGGAGCTACGGCTGGGCCTACATGCCCTGGTCGTCGGAAGGCTGGTACAGCGTCTTGTGGGAGAAGGACATCTTCGACGACTCCATCACGCTGGCCGATGCTCATCTGTCGGTGTTCTGGCGCTCTGTGAAGCTGTCGATGATCACGACATTCATCACGCTCGTGCTCGGACTGCCGACGGCCTACTTCATCGCCACGCGGCCCGAGAAAAACCGCGACATCTGGCTGTTCCTGATCACCATTCCGTTCTGGACCAACCAGCTCATCCGCACCTTCGCCGTACAGGAGCTGCTGCGGGCCGACGGCGTGTTCAATAACATTGCCCTGCTGCTTCGCCTCGACGTCCTGTTCGACTGGCTGGGCACCGGCATCAAGCTTCCCGTGCAGATGCTCTTCACCGATTTCGCGATCGGCTTCGGCATGACCTATGTCTTCCTGCCGCTGATGGTGCTGCCGATTTACGCCTCGATCGAGAAGCTCGACTTCCGGCTGGTCGAGGCGGGATATGATCTCTATGCCAACAAGTGGCGCGTGTTCTGGCGGGTGATCCTGCCGCTCATCAAGCCCGGCGTCATCGCCGGCTCGATCCTGGTGTTCATTCCCTCGCTCGGCGCCTACGTTATTCCGCGGGTGCTCGGCGGCGGCAAGAACTTGATGATCGGCAACCTCATCGACCTGCAATTCGGCCAGGGGCGCAATTGGCCGCTCGGAGCGGCGCTGGCGATCACGCTGATGGTCGCCGTCATGGTCGCCATGATGGTCTACGTCCGCAATTCGAGCGGGTCGAAGGGAGGCGCGCATGGCTGAGGCGGTCGTACACGCAACGCCCCTTGCCGAGCGGCGGAGCGAGGACGCCAAGGCGAGCGGTGGCAAGCCGTTCGGCGTCAAGCACATGCCGGGCTTCATCCTGATCTCGATCTTCGTTTTCGTGCTGCTCTACGCGCCGGTGATCCTGCTCGTCGTCTTCTCCTTCAACGAGGGCGAAAGCCTCGCCGTTTGGGAGGGAACCTCGCTCAAGTGGTACTACGCGGCAGCCGCCAACGAGGACATCCGGGAGGCTTCGATCCGATCGCTGTTCGTTGCGATCGTCGCCGCCATCCTGGCGACGACGGCCGCGACCATGGCGGCGATCGCCACGACGCGGGTGACGCCGTACCGCGGCATGATGCCGGTCTACGGCCTCATCAACATGCCGCTGATGGTGCCCGAGATCGTGACGGCTGTGGCGCTGCTCATCACCTTCGCCTGGATCAAGGAGTCGACGCAGTATTTCGGCATCGGCTATATCCTCGCCGCCCATACCGCCTTCTGCATTCCCTTCGCCTATCTGCCGATCCGGGCGCGGCTCGAAAGCATGGACCTGACCCTCGAGCGGGCCGCGGCCGACCTCTACGCGACGCCCTGGCAGGCCTTCAAGCGCGTGACGCTGCCGCTGTTGTGGCCCGGCGTCATGGCCGGCGCCATGCTCGCCTTCGTGGTGTCGCTGGATGACGTAGTCATCACCGAGTTCGTCAAATCCGCCGGCCAGGAGACGTTACCGACCTACATGCTCGGTCAGCTCCGCCGGCAAGTGACCCCTGAGATCAACGCCATTGCGACGGCCTTCTTCCTGCTGTCCGTCGCCATGGTCACGTTGTTCTACTTCCTGAACCGCAGGAAGTAGCATCCACCCCCGATCGAGTAGCCAAAGCCTGGAGGAACAACATGAAACGTGCATTGACAGTAGCCGCCGCGAGCGTCGCGCTCGTGCTCGGCGCAACCCCGGCGCTCGCCGACGGCGTGCTGCAGATCTTCAACTGGGGCGACTACACGAACCCGAAGCTGATCGAGAAATTCGAGAAGCAGCACAACGTCAAGGTGACCATCACCGACTACGACTCGAACGACACGGCGCTTGCCAAGGTCCGCGCCGGCGGCCATGGCTTCGACATCGTCGTGCCGTCCGCGAGCTTCATCCCGATCTGGGTGCAGGAGGGTCTTCTTCTCGAGTCGAACCCGAACCAGATGGAGAACTTCAAGAACGTCGAACCGAAATGGGCCGATGTCGAGTTCGACAAGGGCCGCAAATACACGGTTCCGTGGCAGTGGGGCACGACCGGCATCCTTGTGAACACCAAGTATTACAAGGGCGACATCAACACTTCGGCGATCTTCCTTGACACGCCGGACGAGCTCAAGGGTAAGGTCAACGTCGTTCCCGAGATGTCCGACGTCATGGGTCTCGCCATCATGTACTATGGTGGTCAGTGGTGCACGACCGACAAGGCAATTCTGAAGAAGGTTCGCGACGGTCTGGTCGCGGCCAAGGCGAACTGGCTCGGCATGGATTACGGCAACCAGGAGAAATACGAGAAGGAGGACATCGTTGCCGGTGTCAACTGGAACGGCTCCACCTTCCGGGCGCGGCTCAAGAATGCTGGCGTCGCTTATGGATACCCGAAGGAAGGCTTCATCGTATGGATGGACAACGTCGCAATCCTGAAGGATGCCAAGAATGTCGAGAACGCCAAGCTGTTCTTGAACTTCATCATGGACCCGGAGAATGCCGCGCTGATCTCCGAATACGCGCGCTATGCCAACGCCATCATCGGCTCGGACAAGTTCATGCCCGAGGACATGAAGACGGCGCCTGAGATCGTCGTGCCGGCCGAGTTCGCGGACAAGGGCGTTTTCGCGCTCACCTGCCCGCAGGAGGCGAAC
>JANNSX010000382.1:0-6283 GCA_031403155.1 Hyphomicrobiaceae bacterium | reverse complement strand
CCCTTGATCCGCGAGAGGTGCTTGCGAACGCCGTTCATCTCGTGGATGCGATGGCCACTGCGGAGCAGCGCGCGGGTTACGGCCTGCTTCTCGGCGAGCGTGATGCCGGGGACCGGTGCCGCCCAGATGGCCGAGGCGCCGCCGGAGAGCAGCACGAGCACGAGATCGTCTGGCCCGGCGCTAGCGGCAAGCTGCAGAGCGCGCTCTGCGGCGGCCTGGCTCGCCTCGTCCGGCACGGGATGGCCGGCCTCGCGGACGGCGATATGAGAGGTCGGCACGGCGTGGCCGTAGCGGGTGGCGACCTCACCCGAGATGCGGTCGAGCAAGCCTCGCCCCGCATAGTGCTGCTCGGCGGCGCCCGCCATGGCGGCCGACGCCTTGCCGGCGCCCAGGATCAGGATCCGCCCGCCGGCCGGGGGCTCCGGCAGGTAGGGGGGCAGGCAAACAGCAGGTTGGGCCGCTTCGATGGCCGCATCCAGCATCTGCCTGAGGATCGCTCTCGTCCCGGACGCCATGCCGTTGTGCCGCCTCGTCGTATCGGGCCGCTTGGCCCCGCCGTCGCGCCGGCCCTATACTTCGCGGCGAAAACCCAGTTGCCCGCAAGGCCGGGCCGCAAGGAGCCCCATGTCGACCGAGAAATCAACCCAAACGGAGCTCGAGGCCGCGGCCTTCCGCCGCCTCGTCGCGCATTTGCAGAAGCGTACCGACGTCCAGAACATCGATTTGATGAACCTGGCCGGCTTCTGCCGCAACTGCCTCGCCAACTGGCTGCAGGAGGCCGCGGCCGCCAAGGCCGATGCCCTCACCAAGGACGAGGCCCGCCATCGCGTCTACGGCATGCCCTATGAGGAGTGGCGCAAGCTGCACCAGAAAGAGGCGACGGCGGAACAGAAGGCCAAGCTCGAGAAGTCGCATTCGCATAAGCATTGATACCAAATCCGGTTGATCGGCTTACGGTCGTAGGGCGCAATAGGCCCCATCTTCGGGGGCCGTATTGCGCCGCCACAGGCTCGGCAATCGTCGTCGGAGCCAGCGCGCCCTGTGCCTGCGGCCAGCGCGCCCTGTGCCTGCGGCCAGCGCGACCTGTGCTTGCGGCCGGCGCAATACGGCCTGAAGAGGCCTATTGCGCCCTACGGCCACGTCGGTTGCCGGATCCGATGAGCCGGAGACGGCATGACGGGTTATCCACCGCCCGTCCGAAACCCTGGGATAACCGGCTGTCAAGCGGTTGCCCGTCTCGTTACCGGCCTCTAGCGTCCGGCCATCGTTGTGAGCGTCCCATGCGTGCCACGCGCTGCTCTGCGCGGCGCGGCACCGGGCGCGTGCCGGAATATTTTGGAGAGGGGCCCATGCAGCAAGATGTCCAGAAGTCGACGCAACAGCAGCTCCGCTCCTTCATCGAGCGCATCGAGCGGCTCGAGGAGGAGAAGAAGGCGCTCTCATCCGACATGCGCGACATGTTCGGCGAGGCCAAGTCGACCGGCTTCGACGTCAAGGCCATGCGGCAGGTGCTGAAGCTCCGCAAGCAGGACATGCACGAGCGCCAGGAGCAGGAAGCACTCGTCGAGACCTACATGAACGCACTCGGCATGCTCGCCCACCAGGAAGCGGCGGAGTAGAAGGCCGACGATCATTTGCTTGCGCACGTTCTCACGGCGAACCGGCGGCCACTTCGAGGGACACGTGCGCTAGGATTTTGGTTTGTCGTGCTTCTTACTGGAAAACCGCTTCGCACTTTTCCGGAAGCACTCTACCGCTTCGCCGTCTTGACCCGTTTGCCGGTCTGGGCGCCGTCGAACATTTCCGACAAGAGGATGTTCTCCGGCGCGAACTGGCCGTCCCAGGCCAGCGCCGCGACCTTGCTCTCTGGCTTGAACGACAGCTCGAGGCCGGCATCGGCGTCGAGCAGACGCTCGCGGGCGACAGCGAAATTGGGATGCCTGAGCTTGGCGAAGACCGGCTGATCGAGACTGGCGTCGGCCGTCAGGAAAGCCGAGAGCGAGAAGGGCCTATAGGACAGCTCGCTCGGGTGCTCCTCGTCGAAGTCGGGCGCGCGCGCCCAGCCGGTGCGGCTGAGGAAGGCGCCGATCGTCATCTCCTCGGGCGCCGGCGGCATGATCATGCCATCTGCGCCCGCGGCACTGCGCGCTGCTGGCTTCTTCTTGAGCGGCAGCTGGACGGGTGTGTTCTCGGGTCCAAGGGAAGCCAGCACCAGCTCGTCGAGCGTCTGCTCCGCTGCTTCCTGCTCACGTTTGCGGCGGGTCTTGATCGGCGAAAGTTCGGGCAAGGGCGGCAGGAAGCTCTCCAGGCTTGCGACTTGGGGCTTGGCCGCCAGCACCGGCTGAGGCGGCGTCAGCGCAGGCCCGTCGAGAGCGGGGGCGTCATCATCCTCGCTGCCAAGCGCCGCCACAACTTGAGGCTCGGGCGCCTTCGCCAGCGCCATCGTCGTCGCGGCTGCCTCGGGCTCGACGCTCGCCAGCAGCGTGCTCGACCGGTCGCGGTTCCGGATCGCATGGAAGGCGGCGACGGTCTCATAGACCTTCTTGTTCTTCTTGGCGGCCGCGACATCGGCGGCGGAGATCGGCTGCCCATCGGAGGGCACGAATTTGGAGCGGCCGTTCGGGAAGAGGGCGGCGAGCTCGAGGCGACCCATCCGCGGCCACATGCGCACGCGGCCGGTGTCGATGTGCACGAAGGGGAGCGCCGAGGTCGGGTAGTAGCCGACGCCGCCGCGCTCGCGGATCAGCGCCGAATAGCGCAACCGCTGCACCGGCACGTCGGGGAAATGCACGTCGAGCGCCTTGCCGCGCGTGTGCTGGCTGTTCTTGGCCTGGCCGCCGCCTTTTCTGCGCAACTTTTCATTGGTACCCGGCGAGCGATAACCGGAGATGATGTGGATTGGTTTCCTGGCGCCCAGTTCCTCGTAAATCTCCCAGAGGAGATCGAAGGCCGCCGGATCCATCTGTGTCGGCTCGTTGCGCCGCCAGTCGCGGAAGATCCAATTGAGCTTCTTCAGCGCCGCGCCGTCATAGGCACCGCCGTGCTTGTAGACGATGTCGAGCCGCTCGCCGTTGTGGATGTTGTAGAGAGTGAGGCGGCGGTCGCCGGGCGTGCCGGCGGTCGGCGAGCCAGCACTCACCGAGAGCGCCAAGCCGAGCGCCAGGACGGCCCAAATGAGCAAACCAGGCCTGAACACGAAGTTAGCCCCTGTCCCTACGGCGTTCCGTCCCGCATCAGCCAGCGGGGATACACTCGAAACTCACGGTCTGTTCGGCGGGAAGGGCGAGATCGCATCCCTCTCGTTCCCGAGAATCTTCAGACCTTATCGTTAAGGGAGAGTTAGCAAGCCAAATTGGCCGGAATTATGGGGGGTAGCAGAACCTGACCGGCCGCCTCAACGCCGCGAGATGGCGCCGTCGGCGCGCTTCTTCTTCGGCTTGATGATGTTGACGCCCAGATCGCCGTCGTTCTCGACAATGCGGGTTTTCTTCCGCTTCCGCGGCAGCACCTCGATCTCGGAGATGCCGCCCGTCACGTCGGGCTCGGCGAACTCCTCCTCGAACATCGGCTCGGCGCCATTGAGGGCCGCCATCAGGCGCTTGTCGTGGCCGTAGAGGTCGCTGCGGAAGGCGAGATCGCCGTCCTCCTTCACATGGGCCGTGAAGTAGGTGACGTGGATCGGGATCTTCTTCTCGAAATGGACCTGTTGGTTCTCGCCCTGGGCGATGTGCCGGTCGATCTCCTTGCGTCCCCAACCCAATCCTTCTGCCAAGACCACCTCGGCGAATTTGAGTGGATTGCGCACCCGCATGCAGCCGTGGCTGAAGGCGCGGACGGAGGCGTTGAACAGGCTCTTGGAGGGCGTGTCGTGCATGTAAACATCATGCTTGTTCGGGAACATGAACTTGATGATGCCGAGCGCATTGCCGCGGCCGGGCGGCTGGTAGATGTGGAAGCGCTTGATGTCGACGGTCGACCAGTCGACGGAATATGGATCGACGGTGCGGCCCTTGTACTTGGCGACGAGGCCTTGCCGGGCGAGCGGATCGCTTCCGCTCATGAGGCCGGGCAGCAGCTCGTTCTGCTTGATCGAGTCCGGCACGTTCCAGAACGGGTGAAACTCCACATACTCCATCACGTCGGAGAAGACGGGCGTCGGCGTCTTCGGCTTGCCGACGACGATGCGCTCCTCGAAAATCGGCGACCCGTCCTTCATGACACGCGTCAGGAACTCCGGAATGTTGTTCCAGATGTAGAGGCCGCCGAGGTCCGATGGCAGCCAGCGCCAGCGCTCCATGTTGACGAGTACGCGCTCGATCTGCGCCGACTGGCTCTCAGGCTCCGAGCCGTTGAGCTTGGCGCGCACGGTCTTGCCGACGAGGCCATCGGGCTTGAGACCTTCCGCGATCTGGAAGTTGCGGACCGCCTCCTCGAGGAACTCGTCATAGAGCTCGCCATCGAAGGGATCGGCGCCGGCGGGGAGCGAAACGTTCAGGCGCTGGCGAAGAGCAACGATATCGGGATGGCGCATGCCGGGCTTCAAGAGCGGCCCGGGTGGAACGGTAACGGTGACTTCCTCGGGCTTAGCTGTCGCCTTGCGAAGCTCCGCGAGCTTCAATCTCAGCGCTTCGAACTGGGGATGGGTGGGGTGGAAGCTCACCAGGTATTCGGCCGGTTCCTTGGCGAGCGTAATCTTGGCCAGCACCTCGGCGGGCGCTGGCGGCACGGTCGCACGCTCGACCATGCCTGAGTAGCGGGCCGGGTTGACGCGACCAGCGCGGGCCTCGGCGGTATAGCGGGCGACGGCGACCGTGAGCAGCCGCTCGGCCTCGACGAGGCGGTCGATTGAGACGAGCGCGCCCTCGGTCTTGGATATTTGCGGCAGCCTGTAACTTGCGGCGTCGAGGCCCCAATCGTCGGCCTTGCGGATCTCGTCCATGACGTCGAAGGCGGCGGGCAGGAGACCAATCCCATCCGTCCAGATCGGCGTGTTGCCGCGCTCCTGGTAGAATTTGTCGATTGAGGCGCGCTGGGCGGCGGTCAGCCTGTCTTGGGCTTCCCGCGACGACAGCAGGGCCTGCCGGAGCTTGATGCCGACGGCAGCCTCTGGCTCGATCAGCTGCTCGGGCGCATCCGGCTCGATGGCCAGAGCGGGCGCGGCAAAGCCGATCGACAGCGCGAGGGTGGTGGCAAGCGATAAGGCGAATCTCATATCCAGGCTCCAGGGACCCGCGGAAAGCTAAAGGAGCAGCTGTCGCTTGGCTAGTGTGGCGGTTCGGAAATCCGCTTCACGGTTTGTTGCGAGTCCAACGAGCGGATTTCCGAACACGACGCCACACTAAGCTATTGAACCGACTAGTGTCCTGATCGATCGCGAAGCTCGTACCGAGCCTACTGCGGGCGCTAACGAGCTTCGCGATCGGGACACTAGCCTCAACCGATCAATTGGACGCGAGCATGGGGGATTTGCGGCTGTTTGTCGTCGAAGGGTTTGTAACAGCGGCACTAGACCGGCTCGCCGACCCTTTCGGATCGGCAAGCCGGTCTAGTTTCTTGGCATTGTGCACTTTCTTTCGACCAACCGGTGCCCACTTGGCCGGAAAGTGCACTGTGTACAAAGACCGAGCGGCCCGGCGGGGACGTGCCGGGCCGCTCGCGGCCTCAAGAGGTCATTTGGGGGAGAAGTGCCAGGCACAAGGGGAGAGGAGGCCCCCGGCTTAGCTCAGCCGACCCGCTCCTCGAGGCCGTAGTCTTTCATCTTCCGGTAGAGTGTCGACCGGCCGATGTTCAAGCGTTTGGCGACTTCCGTCATGTGGCCGCGATAGCGGGCGAGGGCCAGGCGGATCATGTCGGCTTCCATGGCGTCCAGCGAGCGCATCTCGCCATCCTCGGTGACGGCCGGGATGCCGATCGCCTGGGTGCCGTTTTGCGAACCGACATCGATGGTGCGGGGCACGATGCCTTCCGCACCGAGCAGGGCCGGGCCGTTGAGCTTCGGCATCCGGTCGACCTGGCGGGGTGCTGCCGGGATCTCGGCCTTGAAGCCTTCGACGTGGGCCGCGATCTGCGGGAACTCGGCGACTGTCAGCGTCTGGCCTTCGGCCAGCACCACGGCGCGGAACACGGCGTTCTCGAGCTGGCGGACGTTGCCCGGCCAGGAATAGCCGGCGAGGAGCGCGGAGGCTTGGGCATCGAAGCCGTCGATGCGCTTGCCTTCCTCGGCGGCGAACTTGGTGATGAAGTGACGGCCGAGCTCCGGCACATCATCCATGCGCTCGCGCAA
>JANNSX010000381.1:0-16090 GCA_031403155.1 Hyphomicrobiaceae bacterium | reverse complement strand
CTGGGCATTGGCCCAGCCTCGCGGCGAAACCCGTGGCTACATTCCGGGGCCCCTTCGGGGCCATCGGACCGGTCGGGCTTTCTGCGGTTTGGTATTATACCAGCCTTCATGGGAACTGACCCATGAAGGCTGGTATCGGCGCGTGGCGGCCGGCTCTCGGAACGAGTTGAGCCTCGCGCAAACAAGAGAGAATACCAGCCTGCGCTCCGCCGCCCATGAGTCAAAATCTGCGCAGGCTGGTATTGGGCATCGCCTTCGTCAGGGAGCGCGGTGTAAGCTCAAGCCGCGCTGCTCAGCAGGCCCTCAAACGTCGAGGTTCGCCACCGACAACGCGTTGGCCTGGATGAACTCGCGTCTGGGCTCGACGACATCGCCCATGAGCTTGGAAAAAATCTCGTCGGCCTCCGTCAGGTCGCCGATCTTCACCTGCAGGAGCGTGCGGCTCTCCCGATCGAGTGTCGTCTCCCATAGCTGCTCGGGGTTCATCTCGCCCAGGCCTTTGTAGCGCTGGATGTGGCTGACGCCCTTGCGGCCAATGTTGAAAATCGTCTCAAGCAGCTTCGTGGGCGAGATGATCTCGTGCTCGGCGTCCTTGCGGCGCAGCCGCGCGGGGCGCCCGTAGACCTCGGCGAGCTCCGTCTGCATGCCGTGGAGCTTGCGGGCATCGATCGAGCCCATGAGCGCCCGGTCGAGCACGTGGAACTCCCGGACGCCGCGGACTTCGCGTGACAGCGCCACCGCCCCATCCTCGCGCACGCGCGCCGTCCAGCCGCGCTCGGTTTCCTCGGCCACCATGTCGAGCTTGGTCGCGACGAGCCCGGCGCGCGCCTCCATATCGGCCGGCTTGAGCTCGGGATCGAAGAGACCCGCGATCGCCGCCTGCTCGATGATCGGGCGGTGATAGCGCGTGTGCATGCCTTCCATGACCGAGCGCACGGCGCGCGCGCGTTCGAGCACCTGGCGCAGATCCTCGCCGGCCCGCTCCTCGCCCGCGCCCGTCACCAGCACGGCCTCATCGAGTCCGCCGCCGATGAGGAAATCCTCGAGCGCCCGCTCGTCCTTGACGTAGGTCTCGGCCTTGCCGCGCGCGACTTTGTAGAGCGGGGGCTGTGCGATGTAGAGATGGCCCTTCTCCACCAGCTCCGGCATCTGCCGGTAGAAGAAGGTGAGCAGCAGGGTCCGGATATGGGCGCCGTCGACATCGGCGTCCGTCATGATGATGATCTTGTGGTAGCGCAGCTTGCCCAAATCGAAATTGTCGTGGCCGATGCCGGTGCCGAGCGCCATGATGAGGGTGCCGATCTCCTGGCTCCCCAGCATGCGCTCGAGCCGTACGCGCTCGACGTTGAGGATCTTGCCGCGGATCGGCAGCACGGCCTGGAACTCGCGGTTGCGGGCCTGCTTGGCCGAGCCGCCGGCCGAGTCGCCTTCGACGATGAACATCTCCGTCTTGGAGGGATCGCGGTCCTGGCACTCGGCGAGCTTGCCGGGGAGCGAGTTGATGTCGAGGGCACCCTTGCGGCGCGTCAGCTCGCGGGCTTTTCGCGCGGCCTCACGCGCTGCTGCCGCCTCGACGACCTTCCGCACGATGATCTTGGCATCGGCCGGGTGCTCCTCGAGCCAGGCGCCCAGCTGATCGGAGACGATGTTCTCGACGATCGGGCGCACTTCCGATGAGACGAGCTTGTCCTTGGTCTGGCTCGAAAAGGAGGGGTTAGGCACTTTCACCGAGAGCACGCAGGTCATGCCCTCGCGCGCATCCTCGCCTGTCAGCGTCACCTTCTCCCGCTTGGCGATGCCGCTCTCCTCGGCGTATTTGCCGATGATGCGGGTGAGCGCGCCACGGAAGCCCGCCAGATGCGTGCCGCCGTCGCGTTGCGGGATGTTGTTGGTGAAGCAGAGCATGTGCTCCTGATAGCCGTCGTTCCACCAGAGCGCGGCTTCGATGGTGATGGCGACGGTGATATCGGGCGTCTTCTCGTCGATCGGGATCTGCATCTCGCCGCGCAGCAGCACGGGCTCGCCGATCGCCGATACGCGCGACTTGTCGAGATAGCGCACATAGGCCTTGAGCCCGCCCTCGTAGTGCATCTCCTCGACCTTGGGCGGGGCGTGGCGCGCATCGGTGACGATGATCTTGAGGCCCGAGTTCAGGAACGCCAGCTCGCGCAGGCGATGCTCGAGGGTGGCGAAATCGAACTCGGTCTTGGAGAAGGTCGCCGGGCTCGGCCAGAACGTCACCTTGGTGCCCCGCCGGCCTTCGGGCGCGGGGCCGGTGATCTTGAGGGGGGCTTCCGTGACGCCGTCGCGGAAGCGGATGAAATGCTCCTTGCCCTCGCGCCAGACGGTCAGCTCGAGCGTCGACGACAGTGCATTGACGACCGAAACGCCGACGCCATGCAGGCCGCCCGAAACCTTGTAGGCGTTGCCATCGGTGCCGTCGCCGAATTTGCCGCCGGCGTGCAGCTCGGTCATCACGATCTCGGCCGCCGAGCGCTTGAACTCGTCGTCCTGCTTGATGCCGGTCGGGATGCCGCGGCCGTTGTCCGTCACGCAAACCGAGCCGTCCGGATAAAGCGTCAGCTCAAGCGTGTCGCAGTGGCCGGCCAGATGTTCGTCGATGCCATTGTCGACGACCTCGTAGACCATGTGGTGGAGGCCCGAGCCGTCATGCACGTCGCCGATATACATGCCCGGCCGCTTGCGGACGGCCTCCAGGCCCTTGAGCTGGCGGATGCTGCTCTCGTCGTAGGCGTCCGTCGGGGGCGTCTTGGGGGGCTCGGCGCTCATGCGAATGTCGGTCCTCGGCTCGGGCAGGGCGAGCCTTGCGAGGTCAAACGGGTGACTCTCGGTGAGGCCTCGACTGCCATCGGGAAATCGTGTGCTACGCGACCGGCTGGGGGCCGGGAAACGCTACCGCCCGGGCGCCCCTCGAAGGGGCCGCCGGACACGGCTTTTCAGGAGTTGTGAGAATAGCACGAAACGGCGCGGAACGCTCACTTTTCGTGACCACTCAAGCCCTTGATTGGGGGCCTATTTGCCGCATCGGGGATAACTGTCCGGCACCCCTAAACAGGAACGGGCCCCGCCACCGCGGAGCCCGTTGCCGAATACGTTGGCGCAGCAGCCATCAGGCGACGTTGATCGAGGCCTTGATCCAGTCGGCGATGCGGCTCTTGGGCATGGCGCCCTGCTTGGTCGCCACCACCTTGCCGTCCTTGAACAGCATCAGCGTCGGGATGCCGGTGATGCCGTACTTGCCGGTCACCGAAGGGTTCTCGTCGATGTTGAGCTTGGCGATCTTCACCTTGCCCTTCATCTCGTTGGAGATCTCCTCCAATGCCGGTCCGATCGCCTTGCAGGGGCCGCACCACTGGGCCCAGAAATCGACGACGACCGGCTCCGAGGACTTGAGAACGTCGGCGTCGAATGAGGCGTCGGAGACGGGGGCTGTGGTCATGGAGGCTTTCTCCTGGGGATTGGGGCGCGGGGCGTCGTGACACCGATGGGCCCGATGAATCAGGTTGGACGGAAAGTAGGTATCGCCCCCTCGAGCGTCAAGCCCAAGGGGCGCCCGCCAGAAGCTCCTTCTCGGCTGTGTCGAGGGTATGACCGGGGATGGGCATCAATCGGGAAGGGCTGGTCCAAAGCAAGGCGGCGCGGACCGGCCGGTCGACATAAATCTTGTTCAAAATCAACCGGTAAGCCGAAAGTTGTAGAAGATACGCGCGCGGCACGGTGGCGAGCGTCCGCGGCGCCGGCCGGTTGGTTTTGAAGTCAACCAGGAGAAGACCGGAGGGTGTCACGACCAGCCGGTCGAGCTGGCCTGATATGCGCAGCGGAGGTCCCCCACCCGGGAGTGCGATCTCGCCCACCACCGGCACCTCGGCGAGCGAGCCCGGACCGAACACCGGGGCGAAGTCCTTGTGCGCCAGCACGGCCAGAACCTCGTCCGCGAGGCCTGCTCGCGCCTTGGCCGTCAAATCCCTCCCTGCATCCCTAAGATAGGCGAGCGCTGCGGCCTCGCGGTCCGGTTCCGGTAGCCGCGGCAGGTGCTGCAGCAGGGTATGGGCCAGCGTGCCGCGCAGGAACCGGTTGGCGCCCGCGGCGTCCTTGGGCGAGGCGGCGGCCGGCTCGCCGGTGCGGGTTTCGAGGACGTAGCCATTGCCCTCCTCGCTCTCGACGGGGGCGAGTTGGGAGGGCCGCAACGGAATGACCCGCGCCACCTCCCGACGGGCCGGACGCAATGCCCAGTCCGGCCGGAGCGCCGGCGTGACGACCGCCACGTCCTCGGCGGCGGGCGCGGCAGCGCCGGCCTCGGCCTCGTCGCGATAGCGCCTGACCGTCGTGCCATCGGCCAGTGTCACCTCGTCGAGCAGCATGCCCAACCCCTGATCGATGAGATTGTACCAACAATCCCTCGGCCGGGCGCGCGTGCCCTCGTAGCCGGCGATGTAGAGCCGGTCGCGCGCCCGCGTCAGAGCCACATAGAGCAGGCGATGGAATTCATGCCGGGCGTCGCTACCGGCCTGCTCTCTGGCATCCGCGATAGCCGGCACCAGCGACGCGCCTTTGATCAGCCAGACGAACGGATTTGAGGCTCCATCCGGCAGCGGTCCGGCATCGAGATCGATCAGCGCCTCGCGGCCGCCGCCGGCGGCGAGACAAGTGTCCGGGAGAAACACGATCGGCGCCTCGAGGCCCTTGGCGCCGTGCACGGTCATGACGCGAACCTCGTCGCGGCCCTGCTCCATGTCGCGGCGGATCTCGGGCTCCGAGCGGCGGACCCAATCGAGGAAGCCCTGCAGCGAGGGCGGGTGGGTCTCGTCGAAGCGCAGTGCGAGATCGAGGAAGGCATCGAGCGCGTCGCCCGCTTCTGGCCCCAGGCGCGCGAGCATGGCGGTGCGCAGGCCCTCGCTGTCGAGGAGGGAAGCGAAGAACTCGAAGGGCGGCAGATAGTCGGCGCGCGAGCGCCAGCGCTTCAATCGTTCGGCGGCGCGGCGGATGTGCGGTGCGGCGGTTTGCGAATGCGCCAGAAGTGACGCCCAGAGCGAGCCCTTGCGGCCGAGGCCGATCGCCATGAGGTCATCATCGTCGAGACCGGCGAGCGGCGACTTGAGCACGGCCGCGAGTGCGAGGTCGTCCTCGGGCAACAACAGGAACTCGCCGAGCGCCATCAGATCCTCGACCGCGATCTGCTCGGCGATCCGGATGCGGTCGGCACCGGCGACCGCGACGCCTTCGGCCTTGAGTGCTTTGATGATTTCGGGCGCGAAGGGATTGCGGCGGCGGACGAGGATCAGGATGTCGCCGGCCTTGACTGGCCGTCCAACGGAGGCGAGCACCTCGCGGCCATCGAGCCAGCCGCGGATGGTGCGGGCGATGCGAAGCGCGAGCCGGCGCATCGGCGGCACGGCATCGGCCTCGGCGCCGGGGAGCCAGGGCTCGCTCCGCTCGACCTTCTCCGCCGCCTCGACCGGCCAGAGCTCGATGAGCCCCGGCTCGCCGGCGCGCCGCGCCACATGCTGGATGGGCTTTGCCTCGGCGGTGAGGCCGGGGGTGCGATCTCGATCGGCGAAGACGCGATCGACGGTTTCGAGCACGGCTGTCACCGAGCGGAACGAGACGTCGAGCGCGATGTCGTGGAATTGGGTACCGGCGCCCTCGGCGAGGCCGCGGAACCAGCGGCCGTGCCGCGAGAATTGTTCGGGCTCGGCACCCTGGAAGCCGTAGATCGACTGCTTCTCGTCGCCGACCGCGAAGATGGTTCGCAGGCGATCGCTGCGCGACGTGTCGGCGAAGAACTCCTCCGCCAGCGACCGCACGATCTGCCATGATGGCGGCGAGGTATCCTGCGCCTCGTCGACCAGGATGTGGTCGATGCCGCCGTCGAGCTTGTAGAGCACCCATTGCGTACCGCTCGCCGTCGAGAGCAGGCCCACCGTCTTGGCGATGAGGTCGTCGTAGTCGAGCAGCCCCTCCTCCTGCTTGGAGGCCTCGTAGGCGCCGATCGCCGCGTCGGCAATGCGGAGCATGGCGGTGGTGGCACGAGCGACCTTGAGGGCCTGCTCGCGCCGCAGGAGGTCAGCGAGCGTTCCGGCGGCGTTGGCGATCAGGTCCTGTAGTCCGGGATTGTCCTCGGCCACCGCCTTCGTCATCAGCCGCGCCAACGGCAGTTTCTTGTCCGTCAGTAGCGCGTCCTCGAAGGCAGTGCGGCGCTCTTGACCCGACGTCGCCCGGCGCGCCTTCGCCAAAGCATCCGCCCGCTCGCGATCGGTCTTGGAGCCTGATGCGAGGGCCGGCACGAGCAGGTCGAGATCGCCGTTCGAAAGCACGCCGGCAATGGCGGCTCGGACGGTCTCGATGGTTTCCCCTTCCGCCACCCCGAGCGCGCGATGCAGGGTCTGCCGATAGCTCGCGAGCCAGTCGTCGCCAACGTCATCGGCGGCCTGGATGAGTTTCCGGATATCCTCGCGCCGCTCGACCATGCGCGTCAGCACCTCGTCGAAGCGATCGCCGACCGCGAAGGCCACCACCTCGTCGAGCGCTTGCGCCAAATCCGGATCATCCGCCCTCCCCGAGCCCGCCAGCACCGCATCGACCGCCTCGCGCATCAGCCCGCGGCGGCGATCCTCGTCGAGCACGGAGAAGCCCGGCGGCACGCCGGCTTCCAGCGGAAAGCGCTGCAGCAGCCGCTCGGCGAAGGCGTGGATGGTCTGCACCTTGAGCCCGCCCGGCGTCTCGATCGCCTCGGCGAAGAGGGTGCGGGCCCGCAAGCGCTCCGCTTCCGAAGGTTCGCGCCCGACCAGCTCTAACAACTCGGCGGCGAGCGCCCCTTCCTCCATCGTCGCCCAGCGCGCCATGCGATCGAAGAGCCGGTTCGACATCTCGGCCGCGGCGGCTTTCGTATAGGTGAGGCAGAGGATGCGATCCGGCCGTGTCGTGCCCGACAGCAGCAGCGACAGCACGCGGGCGACGAGCACATGGGTCTTGCCCGTCCCGGCATTGGCGGAAACCCAGGCGGAGGCATCGGGGCGCGCCGCGCGGCGCTGCCGCTCGACGGTGATCCGCAGCGCCTCCTCAGGTAGCACGGCGCGGCCGTTACTCATCGCCCGCCTCCTCGCCCAACCACTCCTTGAGGCGCGCCAGATGCGCGTAGGCATCGTAGCGATAGCGGGCATCCAGGCCCGGACGGCGCAGCGCCCGGTAAGCGGTCTCCGGCCGATCGTATTCCGCGATGAGCCGCCCGAGCCCGTCGAGCGCCTTGGCGGCGAGCGCGGCCGGATCGGCGATCTTCAAGTCCGTCACCTCACCTGGCGGATCGCCGCCGCCGGCCTGGATGTAGCGCAGCCCGGCGATGCCCGAGGCCCCAAGCCCCTCGAAGCCGCCGGCGATCGCGATCGCGGCTTCCAACGGCAGCTGCGGCGACCAGAGCCCTTCGACATCCTTGGTCTTCGGCACGGCGCCGCTCTTGTAGTCGGTGATGACGAGGCGGCCGTCTTCTCCGACATCGAGGCGGTCGGCGCGCGCCGTCAGGCGGAAGGGACCGGCCGGCGCGGTCAGAACCTGCGCGCCCGATACCTCCGTGACGACCCGCGCGAGGCCCTGCCGCCGTCCAGCCTCGGTCTCCGCGAACCAGCGCGCGAACCGCTCGAAACGCGGCCGCCAGAGCGCCATGACGCGCGGATGCGGCTGCAGCTCGCCAAACACCTCGGCCGCATATCCGGAAAGCTTTTCCGCAATATCGTCCGGCAGCCGCTCCGGATAGGCGCGGCCGAAGCGCGTCAACGCCTCGTGAATGACGATGCCGCGCAGCCGCTCGCCGGGCTCGCCGGAGAGCGGCGGCATCTCCTCGAGCCTGAGGATATCGCGAGCGTAGACCGCATAGGGGTTGGCCATCCAGCGCTCGACGCCGGTGACGCTCATCTGCCGGGGACGATTGGCGACGGCGGGCTTAGGCGCCGGCGCCGCGATCGTGCGGCGCTCGCCGATGCGGTCGCGCTCGAGTGCCCAATCGAGCCAGGGCTCGGCCTCGGTGGGGCGCAACACATCGGCGAGCCCCAGGCCTTGCAGCACGGCTTCGAGCCGCATCAGCCAGCGCGAGGGCACCGCCGGCACGCCGTCGATCTTGGCGGCCCGCGTCATGATCACGCGCGGGCCAGCGAACAGCATCGTGAAGTCGTGCGCGGCGTCACCAATGCGGGCTTCGGGCGGCGGCAGGCCGAGCGCTTCGAGCATCGGCCGGTTGAGCCAGGGATCGGGCTCGGCGCGCTCGGGCCAGATGCCGTCGTTGAGGCCACCGAGGATGACGATATCAGGTTGTTGGAGACGCGCTTCGAACGGGCCCCAGATGAAGAGGCGCGGATGTACCGGCACGCGCGGGCGCACCGTCTCGCCCTGCGCGAGTGTGCGATAGAGTTCCGGATAGTCGGTGAGCGCGATCTCGGGTCCAGCGATGGATGTATCTTGCAGTTGAACGAGGAGATTGGCCGCGGCCTCGCCCGCCTCCTCCGCCCACAGGGCCTCAGTCGATCCCGCCTCGTCGATGGCGAGCGCCTCGGCGGTGGCGGTATGGGCGGCAGCGAGTGTGGGGAGTGAGCGCGAGGAGCCCGCGAGATCGAGCAGCGGCTTGAAGGCCGCCATCACGCGATCGATCAGCTCGACGGCGCGTGCGCGATCCTCCGCATCGAGGCGGGTGGCCGCTCGGGGGGGTTGCACAAAACGGGTTTCGCCGGTTGCCGCCTCCGCGAATGCCGCGCGAACGGCGTCCAGACCTTCGCCCAGATAGGGCCGGCGGAAGGCGAGAAGCTCCAGATGCCGCGCCCGGCGGCGCACATCGGCGACGGGAAGGCCGAGCCGCGTCAGCGGATGCTTCAACAGCGCCATCAGCGGCGCCGGACGGAAGCGGCCGGCGAGCGCGCCGAGCAACAGGTCGAGGAAGGCGCCGGGCACCGTCTTCGGCAGCGGCCGGCCGGCGGAATCGTCGACCCGGACGCCCCAGGCCTGGAGGCGGATGGCGACGCGGCGCGCCAGCACCCGGTCGGGGCTGATGAGCGCGGCGGTGGTTTTCTGATCCTCGGCGGCGCGGCGCATGATGAGCGCGACGGCCTCTGCCTCCTCTTCGGCGCTGCCCGCCTCGATGAGCGTGACGCCCGAGAGCGCGTCGCGCATGGCTGCCGGATCGAGAAGTCGCGGCAGCTCCGGCCAGTGCCCCGTCAGCGCCGCCGGAAGCATGGCCTCGGACATGAGGCGGGTGCGGGCGTCGGCGCTTGGCTGCTGACCGTAGGCTGGCGCTGAGGGCCGCTCAGCGGCCCGAAGCCCAGCATCCAAGCTCCGTTGCTGGGCGCTGGGCTTCGCGAATGGCTCAGCCCAGCCTACGGGAAGGACCTCAACCGCACTGCGAGAGATGTTGAGTGTGACGAGCAGCTTTGCCAGGCGATGCTGAGGATGGGACGGCGCACGCTCGCCCACCTCGGACCACGCCTCGTCATCGAGTGCCTGATCGAGCCCCGGTAGCACGACGATCCCATTGGGCAGATCGAGCACGGCGCGCATCAATGTGGCCGTTGCCGGCACGCTGCCGGTGACACCGGCGACGATCACCGGGCCGTCCGGCGGATGCTCCGCCAGGAGCTTCGCCTCTTGCCTCAGCGCCAGATTGCGCCGATCCGCCGGCGACACGAGCCCGCGCTCGGCCAAGTGCGCCGGAAAGAACTCGGTCGCGATCTTGAGGAAATCGAGCGTGTGCTGCCAATGGGCGGAGAAGGCCTCCGGCACGAGGCCCGCGAGTTGGGCTACATCCGCGCCCTCGGTCTCGATCGTGTCCATGAGCTTGACAAGGCTCGCGCCCAGCGCCGCGCTCTGCGCGGGATTGGCGCCGGCGAGCGAGGCATCGGGCGCATCCATCTCCGCCAACGCTCTGTGCTGCGCCCGCCCCCAGGCGAGCACCAATCGAGTGAGCACCAACTGCCGCTCGAGCTTGCCGATCGCTTCGGGAAGGGGCTTTTCTTCTCCCGCCCCCAACAGGAGCGAGGCTTCCTCGTCCGCCTCCCCGATCGCGGCGAGGCGCGGCAGCAGCAGCGCCCGCCCGCCGGCCGCATTCAGGAAAGCGTCCTGCAGCGCCCGGACCGAGCGCCGCGTCGGCAGATAGATGCGATATGCGGGCAGCGCCTCTGGCGCCGGCTTTTCGCCCGTCAGCGCGCCATCGAGCACCGCGCGGGCGAGCGCGGCCAGAAACGGCGCACCGGCCGGCACGGTGAAAATCCGCCCCGTCGAACCCGCCGCCGTCCGGTCAGAAGTAGATTTCGCCAACCTCCCAGCACCTCTCAGCCGCCCGGAGCGCATCGGGCGAGCCGATGTGCATCCAGATGCCATCCTGCCGGAGGCCAAAGAGGCGGCCGGCGTCGATGGCCTTGTCCCAGAGCAGGTTGAGCGAGAATCGCCCCTGGGGGCAACCGGTAAACATCCTGGGATGGGCGATCGAGAAGCCGGTGAAGACGAAGGGCGTCACCTCGCGCTCGGTGCGGCGGCTGAGATGCCCATCGGGCGTCATGGCGAAATCGCCCGGCCCGTCATAGCCAAGCGAACTCGAGGCCGAAGCGAGCAGCATGAGGCTATCCATGCCGGTCTCGTCCCACATGTCGAAGAGACGCAGCAGGCTGTCGCTGGTGCCGCCGGCCGAGATCGAATCCGAGTTGCAGATGAGGAAGGGCTCGTCGCCCAAAAGCGGCAGCGCCTTGGCGACGCCGCCACCGGTATCGAGCAGCTCTTCGCGCTCGTCCGAGATGATGATGCGAGGGGATTTGCGTTGCTTCAGGTGAGTGACGAGCTGATCCGCCCGATAATGGACGTTGACGATCGCCTCCTCGATGCCGGCGGAGGCGAGGCGATCGAGCGCGTGATCGATGAGGGGTTTTCCTCCCATCAGCACGAGCGGCTTCGGCCGGCTCTCGGTCAACGGCCGCATGCGCAGGCCGAGACCCGCCGCCAGCACCATCGCCCGCCGCGGCCGCCATTTGGCTTTGGTCTTCGGCTTGGCGGGCAAGACAGGCTCCTTCTATGGAACGATCGGACGGCTGCGCAGATCGTCCGGCAGGTGGGTATCGTACCATTGGCGCAAGGTCGAGAGTTCGGGATGCGCCAGGTTCCGCGCCAGATAGTCCCAGGCCCTTGCCATGTGCTTAAGATAGCCCGGTTTACCATCGCGGCGCAGCAGCCGGACCCAAAGGCCGGCGATGCGCGTATGCCGTTGGGCGCCGAAAGCGGCATAGATCGAGCGGAAATGGGCTTCGTCGAACGCGGGCTCGCGGCGGGCGGCCTCGCGGCAATAGTGATTCAATAGCTCTTTTTCGAGCGCCGCCGGCACGGTGATCCGGTTGTCCTGGAGCAGCGAGAGCAGATCGAAGGCGTAGCTCTCGGCGAGCGCGTCCTGGTAATCGATGATGCCGACGCGGGCGAGGCCCTCGCGATCGCCGAGCCACATCAGGTTGGGCGAGTGATAGTCGCGGATGAACCAGCCGGCGGGCTCGGCGAGGATACGGTCGAGGACCGGCGACCACAAGCGGTAGAAATCCGCGCGAATATCATCCGGCGCCTTGATGCCCGTCACCTCCGGCCAGTACCAGTCGAGCAGCAGATCGATCTCGATTTCGAGCGCCGCCCGGTCGAAACGCGGCAATGAGTAGGTCGTGCCGTCCGGCAGCGGCAGGTCGCGGCCGGGCGGTAGCGAGCGCATCTGGATCAGGACATCGGTTGCCGCGCGGTAGAGCTCGGCCTGGGCGTATCCTTCATCTAGCGCCGCGCCGTAGGTGAGATCGCCCAAGTCCTCGAGGATGAGGAAGCCCCGCTCGAAATCCTGCGCAATCACCTCGGGCGCCGAAAGCCCCGCGCGCCTCAGCGCATTACCGATGGCGACAAATGGCCGGACCTCCTCGGCCAGATGCGCGATCTGGTTGTAGGTCTTGCCGTCGCGCACCACCTCTCCCTCGGGCTGCCTGGGCGAATCCATCAGCACGACCGTAGGTTTGCCTTCGCGATGGAGCCGGGCATAGGCGCGCCGCGAGGCATCGCCCTGCAGGAAAGCCGGCATGGCGGCGCCAAAGCCGCTCGCCTGCGTAAAATCCCGCATCTCCGTGATGCGTTGGACGCGCGGCGCGTTGGTGCCACGGCCTTCGAGCAAGATGTTTCTGCGCTCTGGATCGGCGGCTGCCGCAAAACTCAGCACGAAGCGATCGGACGGCATATCGGCACCAAGTCTCTCGGGCCACTCGACGAGCGCGACACCTTCCGCGAGCGCAGCGTCCAATCCAAGCTCGCGCAGATCCCCGCCACCGCCAAGCCGGTAGAGATCGAAGTGATGCAGCTTGAGCCGGCCGCAGTTGTAGCTTTGAACGAGCGTGAAGGTCGGGCTCGGCACCTCGCCGACCGCCCCCGCCGAGACGATGCTTATCAGGGCTCGCGCGAACGTCGTCTTGCCGGCCCCCAGATCGCCTTCCAGCGCCACGAAATCGCCGGCCCGGAGAAACAGCGACAGATAGCCGGCGAGCCGGTCCAGATCCTCGAGGCTAGCGTCATCGATCCTGAGGCACGCGACGGACACGGGATCAACACTCTCCTCAGGCGGCCTCCGGCGGCCGCGTTCTCGCTTTGGGAGCCGGGCGCCGCTGGGCGGGCTGGCTCGGCGCGGCGGCGATCCCAGCCTCCGGGAACCTCACTTTCACCTCCGTGCCCTTACCCGGCGCCGAGAGCATTGTCACGTCGCCGCCATGCAGCTCGACCAGGCTCTTGACGAGGGCAAGGCCCAACCCGGCGCCCCGGTGCTTGGAACCTTGCGTGCGGCTTTCGAAGCGCTCGAACACTTTTCTCTGGTGTTCCTCGGGAATGCCGGCGCCCTCGTCCTTGACGGTGAAGGCGATCATGCCGGCTTCGCGCGCGCAGGCGAGTGCCACCGCATCGCCGACCTCCGAGAAACCGATGGCGTTGGACAGCAGGTTGTAGAGCACCTGCTTCACGCGCTGCTCGTCGGCGATGAAGGTATCGATGCCGGGCGCGATTCTGACGTCGAGCTTTAGCTTGGCCCGCGTCAGCCGCTCGCGCACGCCCTGCACGGCCCCTTCGATGATCTGGTTGGCGCTGACGGGCGTGGGCTTCAGCTCGAAGCCGCCCGCATCCATGGTGGCGAGGTCCAGGATGTCGTTGATGATGGCGAGCAGCGTCTTCGAGGAGGCGCCGATGTCGCCCAGATACTCGCGTTGCTTGTCGTTGAGCTCGCCGGTTCTCGGACTGGTCAATAGCTCCGAGAAGCCGATGATGTTGGTGAGCGGCGTTCTGAGTTCATAGGAAACGTGTGAGATGAATTGGCTCTTGAGCCGCCCGGCGGTCTCCAAGGCCTCGTTGCGCTCGACCAGCACGCGCTCGAAGCGTTTGGAATCCGTGATGTCGATGAAGGTCAGAAGCATGGCGCCGTCCGGCAGCGGCAACCCGGCATAGGCGATGATGCTATCGTCGGGACGCAACATCTGCCCCTCGATGCGCTGGCGCTCGTCGGCGAGGGTTGCGACCGCCCGCAACAATCGGGCCCAGGTCCGCTCGTCGTCGTAGAGCGTCCGGCAGCGGCGGATGACGTCGTCGATGTGCGGACCCCGCTCGAGATCGGCAGGGTTCAGCCGCCAGATGCGGGCGAAGGCCGGGTTGAACAGCCGCAGCCGACCGTCGGTCGAGAACACCGCGACACCTTCCTTCAGATGATCGAGCGTCTCACGCTGCACATTGACGACGGCGTTGTGCCGGCTCTCGAGCGCCAGATGCTCCGTCACGTCGTCATAGAGATAGGTGACACCGCCGTCCGCCCGCTGCTCGGAGACGACGTGCACCGTGCTGCCGTCGGCGATATGCCACCAGTCCTCGCGCTCCGTGTTCTCGGCATAGATCGAGAGCTGGCGCGCTTTCCAGGCGCGGTAGTCGGCCTCCTCGGGAAGCTGGCGCTGCTCGCGAAGGCGGTCGAGAATTTCGCCGTCCATCGGATGCGATTGCAGCCAGGCCGGGTCGAGGCGCCACAAATCCGCATAGGCCGTGTTGAAATAGGCGAGCCGCTGGTCGGCGCTGAAAATGGCGACGCCGGTCGAGACCCGGTCGAGGGTGCGATCGTGTGACTCGCGATGGCGGGACAGCTCGCCGCGGGCCTGGTCGAGCGCGCCGACATCGCTCGCAACCGTCAGGCTGGATCCGGCATAAGGCACCGAGACGATGTCGAACGCGCGCCGCTCGCCGCCGAGCACGACGTTGGCGTGATCCCGGTAGATGCGTCCACTCTTCAACACCGTCTCGACGATGCGCTGCTGGCGCGCCTCGAGCAGCTCGGGCGGGCGGCCCGGCGTCTCCTCGCGCGCGACGCCCGAAGCCCGGTAACAGGCCCCGTTCGCCCATTCGATCCGCCCGTCGGCGTTGCGCAGCCAAACCGGCGAGGGCATCGCCTCGGCGAGCGCGCGGAACAGCTCGGCATCCCGGCGATCGCGCTTCAGACCCTCCTCGGCTCTGGCGAGCTCGAGGCGGGCGCCTGCCGCATCGCGAATCTGGAGGACGCCGCGATGGCCGGCGACGCGCCCGTCGACCTCGACATAGGTGCCAGCCGCGGTCTTCAAGACCTTGGCGAACGGTCGCGCCTCCTTAAGCAGACCGTCCAGACCATGCGCCAGCTCAGGCACGCCGTCGGCTTCCAGCCAGAGCGAGAAGCGCAAGAACTCCTGCAGGATCTTGGGTACGCCGAGCTCGCGCTTCAGATTGTGCGCGGCAACCCTCGGCGGTTGGCCCGCCTCGAAGACGACGAGCGCGTGCGGCTCGGTGCGGAGCTGTGCCTCGGCGGCCATCAGGCGCTTCTGCAGCTGGATGACGGCGGCCTCCGTCTCCCGCTCGCGCCGCTTCAGGCGGCGATGCGTGACGATCAGCAGCCCACCCGCGGCGGCCAAGAAAAGCAGCGTCCCGGCAACCGTGCTGAGAACCGCCAAGCCGCCGAGATTGAAGGCACCCAGTTGCGGCACCGGCTCGCCGACGAAAGTCAGCGTCAAAAGGGCCACGACCGCAAGGCTCGTCGTGGCCAGCACGGCAAGCCGCAGGGGTGCGCCCGACCGGCGCTCGTAGCTGGCATCTATCGCCGTCACGCGGACTTTAGTCCCTTGGCGCGGCCGCGAAGCGAACACCTGTTACGCAGGACCAGATACAGCGCGCTCCGGCCCACCCTTAATGGCCGAATCGAATCGAGCCGAAGTATGCGGCCCCGCTGGGCCGATGGCCAGCTTGCGATGGAGCCCCTAGTGTCCCGATCGCGAAGTTCGTCTCATTCCGCAGCAAGCTCCGTGCGAACTTCGCGATCGATAAGGACACTAGGCAAGTCAATAGCTTAGTGTGGCGTCATGTTCACAAGTCCGCTCGATGAGCAAGCTGCAACAAATGAAGCGGACTTGCGAACCGCCACACCGCGACCTCATCAATACCGGTACTGATCCGGCTTGAAGGGCCCGGCCGGCGCCACGCCGATGTAGTCGGACTGCGTCTTCGACAGCTTCGTCAGCCGGGCGCCGATCTTGGCCAGATGCAGCGAGGCGACCTTCTCGTCGAGGTGCTTGGGCAACACGTAAACCTGCTTCTGATACTGGCCGGGCTTCGTGAACAGCTCGATCTGCGCCAGCGTCTGGTTGGTGAAGGAGGCCGACATCACGAAGGAGGGATGGCCCATGGCATTGCCGAGGTTCACGAGGCGCCCTTCCGACAGCAGGATGATCCGCTTGCCGTCCGGGAACTCGATCTCGTCGACTTGCGGCTTGACGTTATGCCACTTGAAGTTCTTGAGACCGGCGACCTCGATCTCGTTGTCGAAGTGGCCAATGTTGCAGACGATGGCGCGGTCCTTCATGGCCCGCATGTGATCGACGGTGATGATGCCGAGATTGCCTGTGGCGGTGACGAAGATGTCGGCGCGCTTGACCGCGTCCTCCATGGTCACGACCTCGTAGCCCTCCATCGCCGCCTGCAAGGCGCAAATCGGATCGATTTCGGAGACCATCACGCGGCAACCGGCCTGGCGCAGCGAGGCGGC
>JANNSX010000380.1:0-1720 GCA_031403155.1 Hyphomicrobiaceae bacterium | reverse complement strand
CATTGCCGTGAAGCCTCGGGCATGGTTGCCCTGCCGGGCCGGAGAACAGGGGCTCAGGCGGCACGGGAGGCGGATGAAGATGGCGGAAGTCGCGGCGGACACCTCGGCAGCCCCGGCGGAGACCGCCGATGCGGCCCCCCGCAATCGCACCAGCCTACGCCCGCTCCTCGCCCTCAAACCCTATCTCGCCCGCCATCCCCTCATGGTGGTGCTGACGATCGTTGCGCTGACGATGGCGGCGGTGGCGACCCTGGTGCTGCCGCTCGGCGTCCGCCGGATGATCGACCTCGGATTTGCCGGCGGTAACGGCGCCTTCGTCGACCGCTACTTCGGCGTCATGGTGGCGATCGGCATGGTGCTGGCGCTGGCGAGTGCCGCCCGCTTCTACACGGTGAGCTGGCTCGGCGAGCGGGTCGTCGCAGATCTCGCCAGCGATGTTTTCCGCCGCCTCTGCGCCCAGAGCCCCGGCTTCTTCGAGACCATCCAGTCGGGCGAGGTGATGTCGCGGCTGACCGCCGACACGACGCAGATCAAGTCGGCCATCGGTACGGCCTTCTCGCAGACGCTGCGCAACCTCGTGTTGCTCGTCGGCGCATTGATCATGATGTTTGTGACCAGCGCCAAGCTGTCGGTGCTGGTGCTGGGCCTCATCCCGATCATCGTCATTCCGCTCGTTGTTTACGGCCGCGTCGTGAAGCGCCTGTCGCGCGAGGCGCAGGACAGCATCGCATCCGCCTCGGCCTATGCGGCCGAGAACCTCGCCTCGGTGCGGACCATGCAGGCGGCGGGCGCTGAGCCCGAGGTGACGGGGCGCTTCGCCAAGGCGCTGGAGCTGGCGTTTGCCGCGGCGGGTGCGCGCATGCAGGCTCGGGCCGGGCTCACCGCGGTGGCGCTGTTTCTGGTCTTCTCCGGCATCGTCGGCATTCTCTGGTTGGGCGCCGGCGATGTGCTGGCGGGCCATATGAGCGGCGGCACGCTCGGTCAGTTCGTGCTCTACGCCGTGTTCGCGGCGGGCGCGCTGGGCGGACTTTCGGAGGTCTGGGGCGAGGCCGCGCAGGCGGCAGGTGCGGCTGAGCGGCTGACCGAGCTCTTGGCCCGCACGCCGGACATTCGCTCGCCCGCCGATCCCAAGCCATTTCCGGCGATGGCCAAAGGCGAGATCGTCTTCGACGCCGTCACCTTCCGCTATCCCTCGCGTCCCGAGGTCGCGGCGCTCGACCGCTTGAGCTTGCGCATCGCGCCTGGCGAGACGGTCGCCATCGTCGGGCCGTCGGGAGCGGGCAAGTCGACGATCTTCAATCTGATCCTGCGCTTCTATGATCCGGCCTCGGGCGCGGTCCTGATCGACGGCATCGATGTGCGCGACGCCAGCCTCGAGGCCCTGAGAGCCCGCGCCGCGCTCGTGCCGCAGGACGTCGCCCTCTTCGCCGATACGATCGCGGAAAACATTCGCTATGGCCTGCCGGATGCGAGCCGGGCCGACATCGAGCGCGCGGCCAGGACGGCGGAGGCCATGGAGTTCATCGGCCGCCTGCCGGACGGCCTCGACACCAAAGCCGGCGAGCGCGGCGTGACGCTGTCGGGCGGCCAGCGCCAGCGCATCGCTATCGCGCGCGCCGTGCTTCGCGATGCGCCGATCTTGTTGCTGGATGAAGCAACCAGCGCGCTCGATGCCGAGAGCGAGGCCAAGGTGCAGGAGGCTCTCGAGCGCATCATGGGG
>JANNSX010000379.1:0-4758 GCA_031403155.1 Hyphomicrobiaceae bacterium | reverse complement strand
AATGTCTCCCAGCGCAATCTGATCCCGTCCCGGTCGATCATGCCGGTCGCGTACGACTGTTCGCGCCGCGAGAGAATCCCCCGAGTCGATCCGTCGCACGCTCACGGATCACGATTCACTTATCGTTGAAGGTGCCCTTAGGCGCGCAGCGGTCAAGTCCTTAGGCGCGGTTAGGTGGGGGTGCTGGTTCGGCGCCCCCAGACTGGCGAGCCATGAACCGCTCTCGCATGGGCTTGGCAGCTCCATCAGCCAGGCTCGCAAACCTTGTCACTGCAAAGCACTCACAGAGCATCGGATTGAAGGCGCCATCAAACTTGCCTGACGACCACCCCCACCTAGTACCCGATCGCAGAATTGAGTGCCACACGTCGTGGCACGAAAATGCCGCGTGAATCGCGTACTTAAGCAAATGAGCTAGTACCAGCCATTTCTGATGGCGGGTACTAGGATCGCCTAAGGGCTTAGCTATCGCTAAACCCAAGGCGATCTGTCCTCGCCCATCAGCAGGGGGAGGAAAGTAAGCGGTGAGGTTTTGCGTTTCACTGGCCGTACGACATGCAGATGAGCGCAGGACGTTCGACGCGAGTAGATGACGCGGCCCCTACCTCACCACCCGCATCCGCCTCCCGATGGCGACGATCACGACGACCAGAGCGGCAAATCCGATCTCCAACGGGCCGATCTGCTCGCCCAGAAACAGCCACGCGCCGGCGAGCGTCACGAACGCCTGGATCAACTGCACCTGCCCGACTTTCGCCACCCCTCCCATCGCCAAACCTTTGTACCAGAAGAAGAACCCGACGAATTGACTCATGATCGCGATATAGGCGAAGCCGGCCCAGGCGCTGGCCGAGGCGGACCAGTTCACGGGCCCGCTCAGCATCGGCACGACAACGGCGAGGACGGGTGCCGCAACGATCAGCGCCCACGAAATCGTCTGCCAGCCACCGAGCCGCTGGGCGAGCACGGCACCCGTCGTGTAACCGATCGCCGCCGAGGCAATGGCCGCGAGGAACAGCAAATCGGCCGCACCGAGCCCGGCATTCGAGAAGGCGCCGTCGAGCCACGCGAAGGCCAGCACCGCGAGGCTCCCGGCCACACTGCACAACCAGAACCCGAGGGTCGGCCGCTCGCGGGCGATGATGACACCGGCGATTGCGGTTGCGAGCGGCAGGATGGCGAGGATGATGCCGCCATGCCCGGCCGGCGCATTCACCAAGGCCAAAGCCGAAAACGCCGGAAAGCCGAAGATGACGCCGGCTGCCGTGACGGCAAGCATTGGCAGGTCGCGCCAAGCGGGCCAGGGCTGCCGGGTCGCCAGCAGCGCCCCCGCGGCCAGCACGGCCGCCACCAGCGACCGCCCCATCCCAGCGAAGATCGGATCGAGCTCGGCCACCGCCAGCCGGGTCATCGGCAGCGTCAGGCCGAAGATGACCACGCCGGCCAGCCCATAGAGAAAGCCCTGCAACTCCGCGGACTTGGGGACGGCGGCGGGCATGTGCTGGTCCGTGCGGATGAGTACGCGGGGCGGCGTGTCGCACCTCAATGCTCCGGGCTTTGCCCACATGCAAGTGCCAGAAAGTTCGGCTAATGTCGCCCCATGTCGATTTGGGGAAAACTGGGTGGGGCCGCCGCGGGCTTTGCCATTGGCGGGCCGATCGGGGCGCTTTTGGGCGGCCTTGCCGGCCATTTCGCGCTCGATCGCTCGAAGGGCGGCGAGGCCGATGCCACGACCGATATCGCCTTTACGGTGGGCGTCATCGCGCTCGGCGCCAAGATGGCCAAGGCCGACGGCCAGGTGACGACGGACGAGGTTGCTGCCTTCAAGGACGTCTTCAAAGTGCCGCCGGGGGAAGAGCAAAACGTCTCCCGCATCTTCAACCTGGCGAAGCAGGACATCGCCGGCTACGAGGCCTATGCCGAGCAGCTCGCCAACATGTTCAAGGACAACCGGCCGCTGCTCGAGGATGTCATCGAGGGCCTGTTCCACATCGCCACCGCCGACGGCCTCTTGCACGAGGACGAGGAGCACTACCTCAAGCAGGTGGCCAAGCGCTTCGGCTTCACCAAGGACGAATACAAGATCATTCGCGCGCGCTTCCTGCCGGAGGACCAGCGCAGCCCCTATCGGGTGCTGGGCGTGTCCTCCGACATTTCCGACGCCGACCTCAAGGCGCAGTACCGCCGGCTCATGATCGAGAACCATCCGGACAAGGCGATCGCCCGCGGCATGCCGCCCGAGTTCATCAAGATCGCCACCGACAAGATCGCCGCCATCAACGAGGCCTATGACGAGATCAAGCTGGAGCGCGGCCTTTGAGCGCTGAGGCCGGCCGGGTGACCAAGACGGACGACGGACTTGGCCTCGATCTCCTGCTGCTCGTTGGCGTGCAGGCGCTGTGGGGCCTCAACTGGATCTTCTCCAAGCTCGCGCTGACCGAGATCCCGCCGCTGACGCTGATCGTGCTGCGCTGCGTTCCCGTCTTCGTGCTGTTCCTGCCGTGGATGCGCTGGCATCGGGGCAAGATGGTGCATATCGGGCTCGTGGCGCTGACGGCGGGTGCGTTGAACTTCGGTCTCGGGTTCCTGGCGCTCACCATGGCCCACGACATCGCGCCGTTGGCCCTCACCGGCAATCTCGCCATTCCCTTCGCGACGATCCTCTCGGCCATCTTCCTCGGCGACCGGATCGGCATCTGGCGCGGCGGCGCGCTCGTCGTCGCCTTTTTGGGCGTGATGTTCCTGAGCTTCGATCCGCGCATCTTCAGCTATCTCGACGCCATGCTCGTCAACATGGCGGCCGCCTTCGCCTGGGCGACGGGGACGATCTTCATGCGCCACATGAAAGGGATCAATCCGATCGACATGCAGGGCTGGATCGCGCTCGGTACGTTCGTACCGGTGGGCATCGCCGCGGCAGTCTTCGAGCCGGATGCCGTCCATGCCGTCCGCAACGCCAGCTTCGAGGCCTGGGCCAGCCTCGCCTACATCATCATCGGCGCGAGCATCATTGGCCATGTCACCTTCAACTGGCTGCTGCAGCGGCATCCGATCCCGCAGATCGCGCCTTTCATGCTGCTGGCCCCGGTCATCGCCTCGGTGGCGGGTGTGCTGTTCCTGGGTGACAGCTGGAGCTGGCGGCTCGTCGCGGGCGGCGCGCTCATTCTGTCGGGCGTTCTCGTCATCGCGCTGCGCGAGGGGCGAAGGCGGGTCGCCGCATGATCGACTGCCGCGATCACCCCTCGCCCAATTGCGAGCCGCGCTCGGACAACCGCGCGCCGGACATGCTGATCCTCCACTACACGGCGACCGAGACGGCGGACATGGCCATCCGCTGGCTCGCCAATCCCGTCTCGAAGGTCTCCTGCCACTATGTCGTCGACGATGAGGGAGCGATCACCCGCATGGTGGCAGAGCGCGAGCGCGCCTGGCACGCGGGGGTCTCTTATTGGCGGGGCGATCGCGACATCAACTCGCGCTCGATCGGCATCGAGATCCAGAATGTCGGCCCCTCGGGCGGCTATCCGGATTTTCCTGAAGTCCAGATGCGGGCGGTGGTCGCGCTATGCGCCGACATCGTGCGCCGCAATCGCATTCGCCCCGAGAACGTGCTCGGCCATTCCGACGTCGCACCCTTCCGCAAGGTCGATCCGGGCGAGAAATTCGATTGGTTGCGGCTGGCGCGCGCGGGCGTCGGGCTGTGGGTCGAGCCTGTACCGGCCGGACATGACGCGGCACTTGGTGTCGGTTCGGCCGGACCGGAGGTCGCAAAGCTGCAGCGCCGGCTCGCAAGGCTCGGCTACGACTGCCCGGCGACCAGCGTCTTCGATGCCGCGACCCAAACCATCGTGAAGGCGTTCCAGATGCATTGGCGACCGGCCCGCGTCGATGGGCGTGGCGACCGCTCGACGCTCGCCACCCTCAAACGACTCCTCGAGCTCCGGGATCGCATCGCATGACCGCTGCCGATACGGCCGCCGTACCCGCCACCACCCGACGCCTCGACGTCGGCGCCGCCCTGCTCCTCATCGTCATCTGCGCCGTCTGGGGCGGCAACTCGACGGCCGTCAAGATCGCCAACGAGGGCATCACGCCAATCTTCCAGGCGGGCTTACGATCGATCGGCAGCGCGGCGCTACTCATCCTCTGGTGCTGGTTCCGCGGCATCCGCTGCGTCCGTTTCGACGATAGCTGGGCGCTTGGGCTTCTCGTCGGCGTCATGTTCAGTCTCGAATTCGCTCTTCTCTACCTCGGTCTCGCCATGACGGACGTCTCGCGGGCCGTGCTCTTCATCTACACCTCGCCTTTCGTGACGGCGCTCGGCGCGCATTTCTTCGTTCCCTCCGAGCGCCTCACTCCGCTCAAATGGCTCGGGCTGATCCTGGCCTTCTCGGCCGTGGCGCTCGTTTTCTCGAGCGGCCTGACGGTGCCGAAGCCCGAGCAGATCATCGGCGATCTCCTCTGCCTTGCCATGGGCATCACCTGGGGCATCGAGAACGTCATCATCAAGCTGTCGCGGCTGTCGCGCATCGAGCCGGAGCGCATCCTCTTTTATGACCTCTCGGTCTCGGCCGTGCTGCTGATGGGCGGCGCGCTGTGGATCGGGGAGGCCGGCGTGTTCAATCCCAGCTTCCGCGTGCTGGGGGCGCTCGCTTATGCCTTCATCGCCGTCTCCTTCGCGAGCTATCTCATCTTCACCGGCATGCTCCGGCGCTACGAGGCGGCGGCCTTGGCCTCCTTCGTGTTCCTGTCGCCGAT
>JANNSX010000378.1:0-1679 GCA_031403155.1 Hyphomicrobiaceae bacterium | reverse complement strand
AGGTGACGACACCGCTCGCCACATAGACGAGCCGCACGCCGTCGCTGTCGATGACCCCCCAGCCGGTGCGCCGGAGCCCGGGATCGATGCCGATGATGCGAATCAGGGGTTGGGACATGGGGGAGGGGTAGCACGGCGAAGGCTTTCAGAAGTAGGTCACAACCATTTGCCAATGTGACCAAGCCATAGAGCAAGCCAGATCGTGCCCGCTCGGGGCCGATCAGTTGCGTTTCTGAGCGCGGGACTTGCGAGACGCACTAGGTAGCTTGGCGCCCGTCTGCTTGAGCTCTTGCAACTCCCTTGCCGCCGCTGCGATTCGGGTAGCTTTGCGTGCCGCGTCGAATTTCTTGTATTCCGCTTTAGCATGCGCCTCGGCGTCGTCGCTCGAAACACGACCGCCATGCGTCAGAACGGGCCGATTCAATAGACCCAATTGGCGGTCGACCAGTTCCGATGCTTCCGACATCAGCGTCAGCCGCCCCAGGTCAAGCTGATCGGAAACCACGTCGAGCAGGATCACCGTGAGGTTGCTCAACTCACGGCCCTCCACCTCCGCTAAGTATGATTGAGGAGAAGTGGCGTCATCCTGACGCGGGCGATCCTTTTTCCAGGATAGCATGCCCATGTTCGTCTGCGTGGCATCTGCCCGATCGCGAAGCAGCATGGATGGCGTGTTGGATGTCAGCCCAATAGAGTTTGGCGCGCATATGGGCGAAGAAATCGCGGGCGGCCAGCGATTTTGGATCGTAGTCTTGGCAGAGCGAGCAGATGCGCCGCAGCTCGGCGTAGAGAGGAACATCGCTGGCGCGAATCTCGTTGATAGCGTCGCGCAGCTCGCGGATGCGGTCGAAATTCTCAGGGTCCTTCAGGCGGCGCTTGTGGATCACGAAGCCCTTGGTCGCAAAGGCCACAAGCACTTGGGTCGCCCATTTGCGAAACAGCACCCCTTGCGCGGAATTCACCCGATAGCCGACGTAAAAAGCCACATCAAGCGTGTAGTGCTTGACTGTATACGGCTTGCCGTCGGTGGCAGTTATCCGGAAATCCCGGATAACTGAATCTCCCAACTCGCCGTCAGCGAGAAACCTGCCGATGTGATCGTTGATGGTTCTGACGTCGACACCGAACATCTGCGCAAGCTGCTTTTGCGTAAACCAAGGCTCATCGCCAACGGTCTGAATCTCCAAATCGGTGCCGTTCGGACCAACATAGACCAGTAGCCGGTCGCCGGTGCCTTCGTCCTCAATCAGCGTGACCGCCGGCATTTCAGCTGCGTCGCGTCCGCCCGTCGGGGCGAGCCCAGCGAAGCGTTCCAGAACATCGTCGAGCGAGGCAACGACGTGAATGGGCTTCTTATCGGTCCGTGTCCGTTTCGCCATTGGTCTGCGCCTTGTAGGTCAGTTCCCCAGAGACGTGGCCCAGCAGGTCGTCGACGCGCCAACAATCTTCCAAATCACGCCGGTTGCTTTGGTAGCATATCTTGGCAAGGTCAGCACCCAGGTGCTTTGGAGACGCGCGGTGACGGATGCCGTCGAACTGCCGATCGCCGTCCCCCTCACTGACAGAAATTCGTCTTCCGCCGCGCCTGCAGATCGACATGCAGATGATCGTGATGGGCGGCGTTCGCTTCGGGGCCGAGCACGGTGCCGAAGATCTCGCAGGCGCCCGCGTGGATGGCG
>JANNSX010000377.1:0-3521 GCA_031403155.1 Hyphomicrobiaceae bacterium | reverse complement strand
TCTGATCCTGGCCTACGCCGGGTCCGAGAAAGCTGCCGAGGATGTCGGATTCTACTACGCGGCGAATGCGACGGGGCGGCTCGTCGGCATTCTGCTCTCGGGTGTCCTCTATCAGGGGGGTGGCATGACGGCATGCCTGCTGGGATCGGCAGCGATGCTTGCCTCATGCTGGCTCGTGACGTTACTGCTGCCGAGCGTCACCACGAACATTGACGGTTTGAGGCAGGCTGCGGCCTAGTGAGGGCGCGTCTCGTTTGCGCGAGCTCAGATCGAACTTTGTCGTCGTCGCGAGCGTTCCAGCCACACGAAGAGGCCAAGCGATAGCGCGGCCGTCAGCGTGCAGAACGCGACTACGCTCCAGGCGCCGTGTCGCTCGAGGATCAGCGACAGGACGAATGGGCTCAGTGCAGTGATCACGAGCCGAACCGAGCCGAGGCGGCCGAGCCAGGTTGCATACTGCTCCGCCCCATAGATCGCCAGAACGACACTGCCGCGAACCACATAGCTGACGCCGACACCAGCACCGAACACGACCGCAAACAGCAGACTTGTCCACGCGCTGCCACCGATCAACAGGAGCACCAGCGACACCCCGACCATGACCGACGCGATGACCGCGACACTGAGCGGATGCAGCCGCTGGCCGAACAGCATTTCGAACAGTCGGCCCATTGTTTGTGAAGGACCGAACAGCACGCCGACGATGATCGCCGTGGTCCCGAGCCCGAGCCCTTCGAGCACTGGCAGCATCAGGGCTGGAAGATTGGAGGCGATGCCGCCGCAGGCAAAGGCCGCCGCGAGCAGCACGAAGCGCGTGTCGATGTGCCGGATCGGTTCCGGGCTTGGCCTTGGCGTCGGTTGCGCGACCGTGTTCTCCAAGGCATCGCGAGCGGCACGCGGAATAGCGCACAGAAGCGCGGCAATCGGCACACAGACGGTGAGCACAACGGCGGCGTAGATCAGGATTGTCGTCTGCCAGCTGACGTTATCGAGCAGAAACGCCGTTGCGGGCCAGAATGCCGTCGAGGCAAGGCCGCCCCACAGCGTGATGTGGCTCATCGCGATCCGCGCGTCGCCGCCCCCGATCTGGACGGCGGCGGCAAACGTGGCGTCATACTCGGTCACCTGGCTGAGCAACTGCACCAGAATGAAGGCCGCGGCAAACCACCACAAATCTGGTGCGAGGGCCATGAGAGCCAGCGCCACGGCGCGCAGCAACGCGCCGGTCAGCAATACACGGGCCGCGCCGAAGCGATCGGTCCAGCGGCCGAATCGCGGCGCGAGAAACGCCGTTGCCAGCAAAGCCGCAGAGAACATGGCGAAAATGGCCGATACGGGAATGGCAAACTCGGCGGCCATGCGCGGCGCCGCAGTGGTGAGCGCATAGTAGGTGATGCCGTACATCAGCAGGACGTAGAGCCCGAGGCCGTTGAACGCCCACCACCTTTGGTAGGTCTTGGTTTTTTCGGTCGCGCTATCCGCTGCGATCGTCATGCGTCTGCCCTCGCCCTCGCTTCATTCCGCTTGCGTGGCACCTTCGCATGGTTTATGTTTCGATGAAACTAGAAATACCGTGCATCGTGCTGAGGCCATAAGGAGCGTGACGATGAAACTCGATGACGCCGCCGCTCGCCTCGAAGCCCTGGGCAATCCGACCCGACTCAAGATCTTCCGCGCGCTAGTGCGTGCGGGTGACAACGGTCTCAGCGTCGGCAAGCTACAGATGAAGCTCGACATCGCGCCATCAACATTGTCGCATCATCTGAAATCGATGTTGATCGTCGGGCTGATTGCGCAGGAGCGCCAGTCAACCACGCTGATCTGCCGCGCCAACTACAACGTGATGCGTGGCCTGCTCGATTTTCTCGTCGCCGAATGCTGCGTCGAGACGATCTGCGACGGCAACTCCGAGAAGTCCAATGCCGCTTGAGCGTTTGACTCGATATTCGAATCTACCGGAAGGACCGCATAAATGAGCAATGAAGCGAAATCGATCGCCATCATCGGGGCAGGCCCGGTCGGACTTGCCGCTGCGGCGCAAGCACTGGAGCGTGGACTTATCCCGACCGTGCTGGAGGCGGGACCGGAGATCGGCCATGCCGTGCGGCAGTGGGGGCATGTGCGGATGTTCTCGCCGTGGGAGTACAATATCGACAAGGCGGCCGAGCGGCTCTTGAGCGCGGCGGGGTGGAATTCACCGGAGCCGACGGCCTATCCCAACGGCGCCGAGCTGGTCGATGGTTATCTGGCACCGCTCGCGACGCGCACAGCGCTCAGGGAGCACATTCACACCTCGGCGCGCGTGACGGCGATCAGCCGCGTCGGCTTCGACAAGGTTAAGACCAAGGGGCGGGACAACGCCCCATTCGAGATCCGCTATCAGAATGGCGCCGGGCTGAAGACACTGCGGGCTGATGCCGTGATCGACACCTCCGGTACGTGGAACGCGCCGAACGCAGCGGGCGCCAATGGTCTCGAAGCAATCGGTGAATCTGGTCTTGCGTCACACATCGCTTATGCGATGCCCGACGTATTCGGAGCACAGCGTGCTCGCTATGCTGGCAAGACAATCGCGGTGCTTGGCGCAGGCCACTCAGGGATCGGCACCTTGATTGATCTGACGCAATTGAAAGCACAGGTGCCTGGAACCAGGGTCATCTGGCTGATGCGTGGCGACAACCCGGAGAAGGCGTTTGGTGGAGGTGCCAACGACAAGTTGTCGGCGCGTGGAGAGCTTGGCTCGGCGTTCGCCCGTGTCGTTCGCGACGGCCAGATCGAAGTCGAGTCGGGCTTCAGCGTATCGAACCTGAGCGAAAAGGACGGCAAGCTCAGAATTGGAGCAGGGTCATCGTGCTGTGGCCGTCATGTCGTGGTTGACGAACTGATCGTCGCAACGGGTTTTCGCCCCGATCTCTCGTTCCTGCGCGAGTTGCGCATTTCGCTCGACCCGGCGCTGGAGTGCCCTCCGCTGCTGGCGCCATTGATCGACCCAAACGAACACAGCTGCGGCACGGTACGGCCACACGGCGCGCGTGAGTTGGCCCAGCCCGAGCCCGGCTTCTATTTTGCTGGCATGAAATCGTACGGCCGTGCACCGACATTCCTGATGCTCACTGGCTACGAACAAGTGCGCTCGATCGTCGCCGAAATTGCTGGCGATCATGAGGCCGCTGCCCGCGTTGAACTGGTGTTACCCGAAACGGGTGTGTGCAGCGGCCCTGGCCCCACTGCCGATTCTGGTACGACGGACTGCTGCGGCGGACCGGCTCCGAAGGGAGCCGATGCCTGCTGCGCCGACGATGCCAGCGCCAAGATCGCAGGAGCATCGGGATGCGACTGTGGACCGGACAAGTTGACCGCGGTAGCGAAGGCCGAGAAGGCAACGAAGTCCGCGTGCTGCAGTTGAGATGATCGATCGGCAACGTCTCGGACTTGTTTCCGCCCTCGGGCTCACCCAAACACTGGCCTGGGCGTCAAGCTACTACCTGGCGGCGATCATCGCCGACAGGATGGCGCGCGAC
>JANNSX010000376.1:0-4609 GCA_031403155.1 Hyphomicrobiaceae bacterium | reverse complement strand
GGTCTTTCGCCCGAGCTGTGGGTCGGCGACTTCGATTCTACGCCTGAGGATTTACTTGCACGCCACGCGGACGTCGCCGTCGAGCGTCATGCCGTCGACAAGGACAAGACCGACGGCGAGATCGCGGCCGATGCGGCGATCGCCCGTGGCGCCCGCGAGATCGTCATGGTGGGGGGCTTGGGCGGTCAGGCGGATCACATGCTCGGCAATTTCGCGCTGGCGCTGCGGCTGGCACAGGACGGCGTCGCGACGTTCCTCACCAGCGGCGACGAGGAGGCGCATCCCCTGCTGCCCGGCACGACGCGGCTCGATCTGCCGGAGGGAACCCGCCTTAGCATCATTGCATTGGCGTCCATCCGCGACCTGACCATCGAGGGCGTGCGCTGGCCGCTAACGGATCGCGCGGTGCCGCTCGGCTCGACACTCACCCTTTCCAATGTCGCCCACGGCCCGGTCGCCATTCGCTTCACGACCGGCTACGCTATGGCGCTGGCATATCCACCCATCGATTGAGGGACCATGGTCCTGTTTCCGACACTCGCCGACGTGCTCGCCGCGAAAAACGCCATCCGCGGCATTGCCATCGAGACACCGCTTATTCCCTCGCCTGCGCTCTCCGCCAAGGCCGGGACGGAGGTGCTCTTAAAGCTCGAGACCATGCAGCCGGTCGGCGCCTTCAAGATCCGTGGCGCGGCGAACGCCATGGCGAACCTGTCGCCGGAAGCCAGGAAGCGCGGCGTTGCATGCTGCTCGACCGGCAATCACGGCCGGGGCGTCGCCTATGCGGCGAAGCATCATGGTGTCCGCGCCGTCGTCTGCCTCTCGAAGCTCGTGCCCGACGTGAAGGTCGATGCCATCACGGCGCTCGGTGCCGAGGTGCGCCGGATCGGTGAGAGCCAGGACGAGGCGCAGGTCGAGGTCGACCGGCTGGTGGCTTCCGAGGGCATGACCGATCTGCATCCCTTCGATCATCCGCATGTCATCGCGGGGCAAGGCACGATCGGGCTCGAAATCCTGAGCGCGCGTCCAGATATCGAGACCATTGTCGTGCCGCTGTCCGGCGGCGGCCTGTTCGCCGGCATCGCGCTCGCCGCCAAGGCCATCAAGCCGGCGATCCGCATGATCGGCGTCAGCATGGATCGCGGTGCGGCGATGATCGAGAGCTTGGCTGCGGGGAAACCCATCGACGTGGCCGAGTTGCCGACGCTGGCGGATAGTCTCGGCGGCGGCATCGGCCTTGCCAATCGCTGGACCTTCGAGCTGTGCAAGCGGTTGGCCGATCAAACGGTGAGGCTGCCGGAGGAGGAAATCTATCGCGGCATGCGGGCGCTTTTCCTCGATGATCGCCTCGTCACCGAAGGCGGCGGCTCGGTCGGCGCGGCAGCGCTCGTCGCGGGCAAGCTGTCACTCCAAGGCCCGACGGCCATCGTCGTCAGCGGACGCAATGTCGATATGTCAAAATTCCTCTCGATTGCGAGCGGCAAGCCCGTCACAATCGGGGATATGAAGGTGCAGGGGTGAGTGAGGTCGATTGATGGCCAGCGCCCTGTTTCGGCCGCTCGACGGGCCTGATGGAAAAAGTACGCGACCACCAAGGCCTCGCCTCTCTCCCTCACCCTCCCCCTTGTGGGGAGGGATAGGGGTGGGGGTCAGCCTTCGGCGAAGAGTCTTTGTTGAAGATCGACCCCCACCAGTCGCTACGCGACAGCCTCCCCACAAGGGGGAGGCGGGGCAACTGGCAGCGGAGCAAGTGCTATAGAGACTGAGTCAAACTATTCCGAGATCACGCCACATTTCTGACCGCCAGAAACCGGAGACCCCCCATGCTCACCAATGACCAACTCGACCGCTGGGACCGCGATCACTTCTTCCACCCGTCCACGCATCTGGCGCAGTTCGCCAAGGGCGAGGTGTCCGGGCGTATCATCAAGGAAGCCTCCGGCTGCTACATCACGGACCGCGACGGCAACAGATTCCTCGATGGCTTCGGCGGCCTCTATTGCGTCAACATCGGCTATGGCCGGAGTGAGGTGGCGGAAGCCATCGCCAAGCAGGCGCACGAGCTCGCTTACGCCCATGCCTATGGCGGCCAGGGCACGGAAGTCTCGATTACGCTCGCGCATATGGTCGCCGAGCGGATGCCGAAGGGTCTCAACCACACCTATTTCGGCCTCGGGGGCTCGGATGCCAACGAGACCAACATCAAAATCGCCTGGTACTATCAGAACGTCCTCGGCCGGCCGAAAAAGAAGAAAATCATCTCGAGGAAGCGCGCCTTCCACGGCTCGGGTATCGTCTCGGCCTCGCTGACGGGTCTGCCCTACTTCCACAACCAATTCGACCTGCCGGTTCAGGGCATCCTCCACACGGAGATGCCCTACTACTTCCGCCGGGCCGACGACGCGATGACGGAAGCCCAGTTCACGGCGCACTGTGTCAGTGAGCTCGAGGCGATGATCGAGCGCGAGGGCGCCGACACCATCGCCGCCTTCATCGGCGAGCCGGTGCTCGGCACCGGTGGCATCGTGCCGCCGCCGGAAGGCTACTGGGCGGCGATCCAGGCCGTGCTCAAGACGCACGACATCCTGCTGATCGTCGATGAGGTCGTCACCGGCTTCGGCCGCACCGGCCAGATGATGGGCTCCATGACCTACGGCATCGAGCCCGATCTCGTCGCCATTGCCAAGGGCCTGACCTCGGCTTACGCGCCGCTCTCGGGCTCGGTCGTCGCCGATCGCGTCTGGGCGGTGCTGGAGGAGGGCACGAACAAGTTCGGCCCCTTCGGCCATGGCTTCACCTACTCAGCGCACCCGATCGGCGCGGCGGCCGGCGTCGCCAATCTTCTGCTCGTCGACAAGTTGGGCCTCGTCGAGAACGCGGCGACCGTCGGCGCGTATTTCACGGAGAAGCTGCGCAAGACCTGCGGCGGGCTCTCGATCGTCGGCGATGTCCGCGGCATCGGCATGCTGTCGGCGGTGGAGCTGGCGGCTGACCCCAAGAGCCGCACCCTGTTCGATCCGGCGCAGAAGATCGGCGCGAAGGTCGCGGGCGCGCTACTCAAGCGCGGCGTCATCGGCCGCGCCATGCCCGAGAGCGACATCATCGGCTTGGCGCCGCCGCTGTGCCTGACGAAGGCGGAGGCCGACATCATCGCCGAGCGGCTGGCAGAGGCGATCGAGGAGGTGGGGAAGGGGGTGTAGGGGGCGGCGCGTGTGGCGGCAGCGGCGCTCGTGACTTGCTGCTAAAGTTGCGGACTCGCAAGCGAACGTCTGGCACGCAGCCAATCACACAACGCTGCCGCCAAAGCCTGCTGCCTCATGAAGAGTAAAATCGGGGCAATCGCTCATTTTTCATCTGGCAGAGTGATGGAAGCAGCTAGCGCGGCACCAATTGGGCCCGAACGCCGCTCCAAAAAATAGTGTACGCGGTCGTCGCGACTGTCGTCAAACTGCTCACCTACCTGGCAGGTCAACAGCATGTCAGCCGCCCATGTCTCCAGTGGCCAGTTGCTGCCCGCCCCCGACGCGTTCACATTCGCGTAGGTTGGCGACGCCCCGTCGTTTAGTCTGGAAAGAGCGCAATGTATATGATCGGCATCGAACACTCTACAACCGACAATGGTTTGCTCCACCAAGATTCGTTCGCTAAGCGGATATGTTACAGATAGCGGAATCAAATGTGGATTGTAGAGCAAGTAATACACTGCTTTGCCAAAGTCGCGATTGAGGTCGTCGATTCGCTGGATCTGGCGATCTCCCGCATGAATTGCTCCGTAGACGCAAGTTTCGTTAAAGGAGAACTTGCGGTGAAGTGTACTAAGAGCCTGCTGCCTCTCGCGCCGTAGAAAGATGTTCATTCCAAAGCGGAATCTAATCTCATCTTCATCCTCGACGTCATTGTTGTCCGGGTAGAGACGCTTTGATTGAAGCAGTCCGATCTTCTTTGCGATCAACGTCGCGCCACGATAGACGAAAACGAGAATGGCTATATCCGCAATCTCCCAACGTCTCTCGAAAGGCCAATCCCATGGGCGTCCACCAAGTCGACGCAGGCCGCCGATGTTGTGAGTATCCATTCGAACGATTGCACCCGACGGCAATAGCTTCGGTGCGCTGTCAGGTATGAGCGCTTCGATCAGGCCATCGTCCAATGACGTTTCGCGAACGTTGGGCAGGTTGACGAGACGTTCGCAGACCTTTCTGTTCGCGTCGGAAAATACTCCCCTGAACCCCGACACAACGTCCTCAGGAATTATCGGCCACGACTCCAAACCGGTTCTCCATTGTCAGCATCACGAAAGCGACGGCAGCACACCTTCGGTGGAATCTGGTCGCTCCGCTACAGTCAAAATTGACCAACAAGAGAACAGAGCCAATATCTCTTGTTGGCCTATTGCGCCGGAAGCGGCGATACAATCGTCCGCCAGCACACCCAGACACACACCCCTCACTCACACCGCGGCGGCACGTTCGCCTGGAACTCGCCGCTAAAATTTCCCGGTGGCGAATAATTGCAGACGAGCAGGTCCTCGCCCCCGCAGGTGGCGACACCGCAGCCGAGCTCGGTCGAGGAGCGCCAGATCACTTGGGTGAAATGGCCGGTGCCCGAC
>JANNSX010000375.1:0-14662 GCA_031403155.1 Hyphomicrobiaceae bacterium | reverse complement strand
ACACCTACGACACCTACTCGGGCGACACCTACACGCCCTACACCAGCTACGACAGCTCGGGTTACTGAGACTGGGCGAACCATAGCCAAAGCAAGAACCCCCGGAGCCTGGCTTCGGGGGTTCTTCCGTTTCTCGACCACGACAAACGCGCTCAGCTGGCCGGCTGACCGGGATCTTCAGCGCCTTCGAGATTTTCTTGCGGGTAGTTCCCAAGGGAACTGCGGTTCACCCGGGGCTAACCTATCTCTTGGTCATGGGCGGCGGAGAAGACCTCAAACGGCCCCGCGGACCAGAGCAAGAGCCAACGATCAAAAAAAGGGGAGCTTCCCATGAACAAGATCATTCTCGCCGTCACCATCGCCCTCGTGTCCACGATCTCCGCGTCCAGCGCCTTCGCCGGCGGCTGCCACGACACCTACACCTACGACACCTACTCGGGCGACACCTACACGCCCTACACCAGCTACGACAGCTCGGGTTACTGAGACTGGGCGAACCATAGCCAAAGCAAGAACCCCCGGAGCCTGGCTTCGGGGGTTCTTCAATTTGTCGAAGGCTACGACGTCCAGGAACAGCGAAGCTCGCACCCCACCCACCGTCACGGCCGCGAAGGCGGCCGCCTAGCCATGCGTGGCTTGGCGTGATGTCGAGGCCAACCTACGAGCAGTTGACCAAGGCGAGCTAAGGGTTCCCGAGATACGCAGGTTGTGACATCCACTGACTTGTCTGGGCGGCCGCCTTCGCGGCCGTGACGGTGGAGTGGGATTCCGCAAACCAACGCGAGGTTCGAAGAAGCGGGGGCCGTATCAGTTCAGCCCTTCACGTCGGCGGCGACCTGCATCTTCAGGATCTTGTCGGGCTTCGACACCGGCTCGCCGCGCTTCAGCTTGTCGACATGCTCCATGCCCGCGGTGACCTTGCCCCAGACGGTGTATTGGCCGTTGAGGAAGCTGGCGTCATCGAAGCAGATGAAGAACTGGCTGTCGGCGCTATCGGGGCTCGACGAGCGCGCCATCGACAGCGTGCCGCGCACATGCGGCTCCTTGGAGAACTCGGCCTTGAGCTTTTTGCCGGAACCGCCGGTGCCGGTACCCGTCGGATCGCCGCCCTGGGCCATGAAGCCGTCAAGAACACGATGAAATACGACGCCGTCGTAGAAGCCTTCACGCGCCAGCTCCTTGATGCGCGCGCAATGGCCCGGTGCCAAGTCAGGACGAAGCTCGATCACCACCCGTCCATGCGTGATGTCCAGGACGAGCGTGTTCTCGGGGTCTTTGGTCTTGGCCATGACGGCTCCGTGTTGTGATTGTTGTGAAGAAACTACTGCATCATCGTCATGGAGACGATTCTGTCGGGCGCACCCACCGTGCCGCCTTCGCCCTCGCCCGCCTTGACGGCGTCGATCTTGTCCATGCCGTCGACGACCTTGCCGAAGACCGTGTACTGGCCGGCCAAGTGGCCGCAACCGTCGTCGGTGAAGCAGATGAAGAACTGGCTGTTGGCGCTGTCGGGATCGGCGGTGCGGGCAGCCCCCAGCGTGCCGCGCACGAAGGGCTCTTGCGTGAACTCGGCCTTGAGGTCGGGATAGGGCGAGCCACCCGAGCCGGTGCCGGTCGGATCGCCGGTTTGCGCCATGAAATTCGGAATGACCCGGTGGAAGACGAGGCCGTCGTAGAATTTCTCGGCAATGAGCTGCTTCATCCGCTCGACGTGCAAGGGCGCCAGATCCGGCCGGAGTTCGATCGTGACCTTCCCGCTTGCCAGTTCCATGACGACAATGTTCTGCTTGTCACCGGCCCGCGCCAATCCCGCGCCCAGCATCATGACAACTGCAACGGCGGCTGCTCTGAACAACTTCATGCTCGATAATCCTTTCATGAGGGCCTAACCCCTCTTGGCCGCGAAGCGCTTGTCGAGCCGCTTCGCCACGGCCGGCGAGACGAAGGCGGAGACGTCCCCGCCCATGGCGGCGATCTGCCGGACGAGATTGGCGGCGATGTGGCGGACCTCGGGCGAGGCGCCGAGATATACCGTCTCGATCCCGGGCGCCATGATGCCGTTCATGCCGGCCATCTGCATCTCGTAGTCGAAGTCGGTGCCGTCGCGCAGGCCCCGGATAATGACGGAGGCCCCGGCATTGGCGGCCGCCTCCACCACGAGATCGGCGAAGGTGACGACTTTCACCGGCGTCTTCGCCTTCTTGGCGAGCGGCGCTGTTTCGGCCTCCAACATGGCGATGCGATCGGCGGCGGCAAACAGCGGCTCCTTGCCGTGATGCACGCCGATGCCGATAACGAGCTCATCGACGATCCGCAGCGATCGCCGGATGATATCCATATGCCCCTTCGTCACCGGATCGAAGGAGCCGGAATAGAACCCGATCACCGCCATGTCTGGCTCCCTCGCCCGGCGGCACGGTCGCGCTTGACGTCCGGCGGCACCGCTTCGTCCGCAAGCTGCGCGATGATCTCGTCGAGCTTGCCTGCTTCCTGATCCTGCGACCCGAGGCGGCGGACGGAAACAGTGCCCTCCTCCGCCTCGCGTTTGCCGACGACGAGCATCACCGGCACCTTGGCGTGGCTGTGCTCGCGGACCTTGTAGTTGATCTTCTCATTGCGAAGATCGAGTTCCGTGCGCAGACCCGCCGCCCGGCAGCGCCGGCCAACCTCCTCGGCGTAAGAATCCGCATCGGAGACGATGGTCGCGACCGTTGCCTGCACCGGCGCCATCCAGAACGGCAGATGCCCGGCGCAGCTCTCGATCAGAATGCCCATGAAGCGTTCGAGCGAGCCGCACACCGCGCGATGCACCATCACCGGCTGCGTCTTCTCGCCGTCCTGGGCGATGTAGAAGGCACCGAACCGCTCCGGCAGATTGAAATCGACCTGCGTCGTGCCGCATTGCCAGTCGCGGCCTATGGCGTCCTTCAAGGTGTACTCGAACTTGGGCCCATAGAAGGTGCCCTCGCCCTCGTTGATGCCGGTCTTGATGCGCCCGCCCGACGAGGCAGCCATCTTGGCGAGCACTTTCCGAAGGATGCTCTCGGCGTGATCCCACATGGCATCCGTGCCGACGCGTTTCTCGGGACGCGTGGCGAGCTTCACCACCACCTCCTCGAAACCGAAGTCGGCATAGACCGACATCATGAGATCGTTGATCTTGAGGCACTCGGCTTCCAGTTGATCCTCGGTGCAGAAGACATGCGCATCGTCCTGCGTGAAGCCGCGCACGCGCATAAGCCCGTGCAGCGCACCCGACGCCTCGTAGCGGTGAACCCAGCCGAACTCGGCCAGCCGCAAGGGCAGGTCGCGATAGCTTTTCAGGCCGTGCTTGAAGATCTGCACATGGCCCGGGCAGTTCATGGGCTTCAGCGCAAACACCTTCTGGTCGGCGGTCTCGTCCTTTGGATTGATGAAGGCAGTGGCCGACTTCACCGCGAACATGCTGTCCGAGTACCAGCCCCAGTGGCCCGACGTCTCCCACAATGACTTGTCGAGGAGCTGCGGCGCCTGCACCTCCTGATAGTCGCCCTTGAGACGGCGGCGCATGTAGGCGATGAGCTCCTGGAAAGACGTCCAGCCCTTCGCGTGCCAGAAGACGACGCCCGGTCCCTCGTCCTGGAAATGGAACAGATCCATCTCGCGGCCGAGCCGGCGATGATCGCGCTTCTCCGCCTCCTCGAGCTGATGGAGATAGGCTTTGAGTTCGACATCCGTCGCCCAGGCCGTGCCGTAGAGCCGCTGCAGCATCGGGTTGTTGCTGTCGCCGCGCCAATAGGCGCCCGCGATCTTCATGAGCTTGAAAGCGTTGCCGACGCCGCCCGTCGAGGTCATGTGCGGCCCGCGGCAGAGATCGGTCCACTCGCCCTGTTTATAAATCTTCAGCTCGTCGCCTTCGGGAATGGCGTCGACCAGCTCGACCTTGAAGCGCTCGCCCTTGGCCTTGAAGAAATCCTTGGCGCGCTGGCGGTCCCAGACTTCCTTCGTGAAGGGCTTGTTGCGTTTGATGATCTCGGCCATGCGGGCCTCGATCTTCGGCAGGTCGTCCGGCGTGAACGGGTCCTGCTTGGCGAAGTCGTAGTAGAAGCCGTTCTCGATGACGGGGCCGATGGTCACCTGGGTGCCCGGCCACAGCTCCTGCACGGCTTCAGCGAGCACGTGCGCGGCGTCATGCCGGATCAGCTCCAGGCACTCCGGGTCCTCGCGCTTGAGAAACTTGAGCGCGGCATCCCGCGTGATCGGATCATTGAGATCGGCAAGCTTGCCGTCGACCGCCATGGCGACCGTGCGCTTGGCGAGTGAGGGCGAGATGCCCTTGGCAATGTCGAGGCCGGAGGTGCCGGAGGGGTATTGGCGGGAATTGCCGTCGGGAAACGTGATCGTGATCTCAGACATAGCCGTTTTCCTCTCACTCGCTGCCTACCAAGCAGGTAAGATGATGTGGTCCGCAGAGCACTTTCCGACCAAGTGGACACCGGTTGGTCGAAAGAAAGTGCTCAAAGCCAACAACGCGGACGCCGGACGTTCTAAATGCTTTGGCGGGCCTTGTCATCCGAGGCCCTGTGCGGTCTTAGACCACTGGAGACGACACGATGCGTATGGCCTTGCTTTGGTTGCTGATTGTCCTCGGAGCCGCTCCCCTCTCCGCCGCCGAGATCAAGATGTTCCGCCAATCCGGCTGCTCCTGCTGCGGCAAATGGGCCGAGCATCTGCGGGCCGCTGGCCACACGGTGACGATTGTCGAGGGCGAGGACATGAGCCGCATCAAGCAAGAGGCCGGCGTACCCGACGCGCTCCAGTCCTGCCATACCGCCATGGTCGACGGCTACGTCATCGAGGGGCATGTGCCCGTCGCCGATGTCGATCGGCTCTTGAAGGAGCGCCCGAAGGCGAAGGGCTTGGCCGTCGGCGGCATGCCGGTCGGCTCACCGGGCATGGAGGCCGAGGATGGGTCGACGGAGCCCTACGACGTCATGCTGTTCGGGGGCGAGAGCGGCGAGGCGGTGTTTGCTAGTCATTGAGACCGTAGGTTGGGTTAGCGCGGCCTGGGACCTAATTGGGCTCTATGTTTCGCTCCGCGCGTAACCCAACAGCCGCCGGTCGTTGCCGCTGTTGGGTTACGCGCGGCGAGAGTCCCACCATCACATCGTCGCGGCTGCCCGCGCTAACCCAACCTACGATTCTTACCACTCACGACTTACCAATCTTCCACCTTCCATAACGCCACGGCGCGAGACGATGCCGCTCGGCGCGGATGTCGGGCGCCGGATCGAAACCGCTCGAGCCCCACGGATGGCAGCGCGAGGCGCGGGCCAAGGCTAGCCAGAAGCCGCGCCACGCGCCGTTCTTGTCGATGGCGTCGAGCGCATACTCCGAGCAGGTCGGCAGATGCCGGCACTGGCGGCCGATGAGACCGGAGAGCGTGTAGCGATAAACGAGGATCGGCGCCTTGAGGAGACGCGCCGCGAGGCTCATGCGTAAGGCGTCCCATCCTTGTGGAAGAAGCGGAACACGCCGTTGCGCATCTCGCCCTTGAGATCGAGGTCTGGATAGGTCGCGTCCTCCTCCTTGGCCCGCGTGCCGATTTCGAGGTAGGTCGCGGGTTTGGCCGATTTGTTGACGAGGTGATGGCCGTTCGCCTCGCCCGCCGGGAAGCCGGCCGCCATGCCGGGCGTCAGCAGCGTCTCACCACTGTCGTCAATCAGTGTGATCTCGCCTTCGAGCACATAGATCGCCTCGTCCTCGGCCCGGTGCCAGTGGCGATGCGCCGACATGGCGCCGGGCTCCAGGGTCGTCAGGTTGACGCCGAACTGGGTGAGCCCCATGGGACTTGTCAGCGCACGTTTGACGCGCTTCTCGAAACCGTCGGCAAACGACTTCGGATAAATCGTGCCACGGCGGCCCTCGATCGCCTTCGGATCGCGGATGACAGGCATCAGAGCTCCTCCATCTGCCTAAGCCGCCGGCAACTTTTCGGCCGCCCGCTTCGCCTCGATCTTGGCGATTGCCCGCTCGACCGCTTCAAAAACGAGCAGCGTCGAGGTGTGCCGCGATTTGTAGTCCCGAACCGGCTCGAGCACGGCGAGGTCGGACCATTTGCCCGACGGCGGCGCACCGTTCTCCTTGAGCATCCGGCGCATGGTCTCCGCCACCTGCCGGATTTCGGCGGCCGTCGAGCCGACGATCAACCGGCCGACGATCGAGGCGGAGGATTGGCCGAGCAGGCAGGCCTTCACCGTCTGCCCGTACTCCGTCACCCGGTCGCCCGCCATCTTGAGGTCGACGGTGATGGTCGAGCCGCAGAGCTTGGAATGCGCCAGCTCGGTCGCATCCGGGTCGGCCAGCCGCGCCGTATGCGGGATCGACGCCGCAAGCTCCAATATGCGCTGGCTGTAGATGTCCTCGAGTGCGGCCATTTCTGCTCTCTTGACGGTCCTGGGGTGGCAAGGGGTTAGCTTGCGACGCCCGCCCGCCCCCTATATATCGTCAGCGCAAGCGAGACGGAAATGGTTGCATCGGCTTTTCGGCCGTGCGGCCCCTTGGCGCGCCCCTGAACCGCCCGGCGCCGAGCGCTCGTTTCTGGCGCAAGGTCTGCAAGCATCGGAAGTCGAGGTCATGGGGCGGCTAAGGAACCAGAGTCTGGAACAGCAGGATATGGATCAGCTCGTTAAGAAAATCGCCAAGACGCCGGACCCGATCGCGGCCCGCCCGGCCGATCGTCCCCGCCCCTCCCGCGAGGAGGCCGAGGCCGCTGTGCGCACCCTTATCGCCTGGACCGGCGACGACCCGGCGCGCGAGGGCCTCAAGGACACGCCGAAGCGCGTGGTAAATGCCTATTCGGAATTCTTCCGCGGTTATGACGAATGCCCGCTCGACGAGCTGAAGCGCACCTTCGAGGAGGTGGCCGGCTACGACGACATCGTCATGTTGCGCGACATCGACATGAATTCGCATTGCGAGCACCACATGATCCCCTTCATCGGCAAGGCGCATGTCGCCTACTTCCCCGCCGATAAAGTTGTCGGGATCTCAAAGCTCGCGCGCGTCGTCGAGATTTTCTCCCGCCGGCTGCAGACCCAGGAAACCATGACGGCCCAGATCACGGAAGCCATCAACCGGGCACTCGAGCCCAGGGGCGTCGCGGTCATGATCGAGGCCGTGCACCAGTGCATGTCGCTGCGTGGCGTGCACAAGCCCAATGTGGCAACCATCACCACCCAGTTCACGGGCCTCTTCAAGGACGACCCCTCCCAGCAGCACCGCTTCCTGACGCTGGTGAACCGGGGCGGCGGGCGGTTTTGAGCGGCGGCGCGGCATCGCAGCATATCGAGCCCACGCGTGAGCTTCGTCTACGCTTCGACGCCAACGGTCTCGTGCCGGCCATCGCCACCGACGCCGGGACTGGCGAGGCGCTGATGCTCGCCTACATGAACGCCGATGCGGTCGGAAAAACACTTGAGACCGGTATCGCCCATTTCTGGTCGCGCTCCCGCAACAGCCTTTGGCGCAAGGGCGAGACCAGCGGCAACGAACTCAGCGTCGAGGAGTTCCGGGTCGATTGCGACAAGGACGCCATCTGGCTCCGCGTGCGCGTCAAAGGCGACGGCAAGGCCTGCCATACGGGCGCCCGGAGCTGCTTTTACCGACGGGCCGAGGCCAGCGGCGGTGGTTATCATCTGGTCCGGACAGAGGACTGAATCCTCTCGCCCTCTTCATCGGTTATCAACGGCGTTCTGTTAACCTTATCTCTCCCCGGCTCCCCGATTGGCCGGACGTGCGACAGGCACACCGCTTGCAGCCGTGCGCTAGTACCCGATCGCAGAATTGAGTGCCACACTTCGTGGCACGAAAATGCCGCGTGAATCGGGTACTTAAGCAAATGAGCTAGTACCAGCCATTTCTGATGGCGGGTACTAGAGCGCTATTCGATCTGACGAAATCAGATCGGCGCTCTAGGTTATTGGTTTTGAGCACTTGTCTTCGACCAACCGGTTTCCACTTGGTCGGAAAGTGCTCTAGCCGTCCGATAGCGACTTGGGGAGGGGCCCGGGGCGACGGCCGTAGCGGAGTTGAACGGCATGGCACGTGGCAAGATCGGTGTGGCATTGGGCGCGGGGGTTGCCCGCGGCTGGGCCCATATCGGCATTCTGAAAGCGCTGACGAAGGCGGGCCTCAAGCCCGACATCGTCGCGGGTACCTCGATCGGCGCGGTGGCCGGCGGCTGCTACGTGGCCGGCAAGCTCGACGAGCTCGAGGCCTTCGCCCTCTCCCTGACGCGGCGGCGCGTCTTCGGATTTCTCGACTTCAATCTGGCGGGCTCCGGGCTGATCTCGGGCGACAAGCTCGGCGATCGCATCGCCTCGCATCTCGGCAACACGATGATCGAGACGCTCGACCGGCGTTTTGTTGCCGTCGCAACAGAAATAGGCACCGGCCACGAGGTCTGGCTGAGCCGCGGCCATCTCGTCGATGCCATGCGGGCCTCTTACGCTCTCCCCGGCATTTTCCGCCCCGTCAAACTCGGCGGCCGCTGGCTGTTCGACGGCGCCATCGTCAATCCGATCCCCGTTTCGGTGTGCCGGGCCATGGGCGCCAGCATCGTGATCGCTGTCAATCTCCAGAGCGACACGCTGAGCCGAGGCGCCGTGCTCACCGATCAGCAGACGCTCGAGGACATCGAGCAAGACGTCGCGAGCACCATTGCCGTCGAGGAGCAGAAGGGCGGGGCATTGAAGCTGCTACACCGGCAGTTCTTCGGCCGTGGCACAGATGCGCCCGGCATTTCGACCGTGATGATGGAAGCCTTCAACATCACGCAGGATCGCATCGCGCGCTCGCGGCTCGCGGGCGACCCGCCAGATTTCACGATCTCGCCGAAGCTCGGCTCCGTAGGCACGTTCGATTTCCACCGCGCCGACGAACTCATCGCGCTCGGCGAGGCGGCCGCCGAGAAAGTGATCGCCGAGATCCGCCACGAACTCAGACCTGCCCAGACCGTGGCTCAGACCGGCTGAGCCCAGAGCATGCTGCGATTGAGTGGACTCCGGTCAATCGCTGAAGCATGCGACCAACCTAGAAACTAGGGCGGGCTGGTGCTTGCAATTAAACGCAGCCCGCCCTCGCACATCTCAACCCGTCGTGATGTAGGCCCGCATGGCCGCGGCCTCCATTTCCGTTTCTGCAATCCGGTGCTTCACGACATCGCCGATCGAGACGATCCCAGCAAGCTTGCCATCCTCAAAGACCGGTAAATGCCGGAACCGGCGGGCCGTCATCTGCGCCATGGCCTCGTCAATAGTATCGCTCTCGCGGCAGGTAACGATCGGACGGGACATGGCGGACTCGACCGATCGAGTGAGAGCGCCGGCGCCACCTTGCGCCACCGCCCTGACGATATCCCGCTCCGACAGGATGCCGACCGGTTGATCGCCGAAATCGACGACGACCAGTGAGCCAATCCCGTGCTCGGTCAGCATCTTGGCGGCCATTTCGAGCATCACCTGGGGATGAACGGTTGCAACCTCACGGCCCTTGAGACGAAGAATCGCGGCAATATTCATGATTTGCTCCTCCTCTTTTCCGTTTCGACTGGCGTCGACGTGACGCGATCGGTTGAGAGGGCCCCATCGGCCGGAGCGGCACGAGCGCGAGGGATCCATCGCCTGGCGCTGGCCCATCGGGAGCCGGCAGGTCGCTCGATGTCATCTTCGCTCCATTCACGATGACTGACAAGCACTGATAGCCGCCGGGCCACACGCCACCCTGGTGGCATGCATCCTGCTGATTTCCACGCGAGGGCGACGGCCCGGAATAGGCGGCTGTCCCGGCATGGCACAGGTCAAAGCCAGGGGAGCGCAGCCCGGGAAGCCGTCAACGGGCAGCGCGGCAACGGGTGCGGTAAGACACATGAGAGAGAGGACCAGCCAACTCCTCTACGGGTATTGGAACGAGGTCCGCGGCGATCGTGTCGCTCCGCGCCGGTTCGACATCGAGCCGTCTCGCATAACCTCGATCTTGCCCGAGACCTTCATTCTCGAGCGCGTCTCGCGTGAGGAATATCTGTTTCGTCTCGCCGGAACGAAGGTCTGTGAGCAATTCGGCCGGGAATTTCGGGGGTCCAATATTCTGGACCTGTTCGACGTGGCCGATCAGGAAGCCCTGGAACGCGTGCTCGAAGGCACATGCAAGGAAGGCGCGGTTGGGGTCGCCGCACTCGAGGTGGAGGGCCCATCGGGGCGCACGGCGCGCCTCGAGATGCTGTTGCTACCTCTGGTGCACTCGGGCGTGGAAATCAGCCGTGTTCTCGGCAGTTTGGCGACATCCGACGCCCCGGCCTGGCTGGGCCAGGAGCCGATCACCGCGCAGCGATTGAAGACGTTTAATCTGATCTGGCCCGACGGCCGCCCACATGCCCTGCTCTCCCGGTCGGACCGGCAAGCGCCTTTTCTCAAGGAGCCGAGGTACAACCGGATCGTGCGCAGCGAGCGCCGGAGCTTCCGGGTCTATGACGGCGGCAAGCTCGCCGGCGATCCGCCCGATGCAAAACGATAGTCATCTTTTCGGGTCATTGGCGGACGCCACTTAAGCGCTTGTTAAAGGCAGGGCGGCATAGTCGTTCCGAGATTTGAAATGGCGCGGATCGGCTGGAGGATCGAACTCCGAGGCGGCCCGCCGTAGGGACGCAGGCATGAACGCCCAAGATTTCTTTCCGCCGGACCATGACCTCGAAGCGACAAGCCCGAGGGCACGGATCCGCTCCGACCTCCGCCGCTACAAACGCCTCGACATCAATTGCCTCGGCCGCTTCATGCGTGCCGACAAAAGCGAGCACACCTGCCGCCTCATCAACATCTCGGTGGGCGACGCCGGCATCGTCTGCTCGGAGCCCGTCGAGGTCGGTGAGCTGATCATCGCCTATTTCGACGAGATCGGCCGCATCGAGGGCCCCGTCGTCCGCATGCTGCCGGGTGGTGGTTTCGCCATGCTGTTCAATTCGACCCAGCACCGGCGCGAGAAACTCGCCGCCCAGCTGACCTGGCTCATCAACCGGGCGGCACTCGGCATCCCCGAGGCCCGCCGGCACGAGCGCATCGAGCCCGCCAACGTCAATTCAAACCTGACGCTGCCGAACGGCACACAGGTTCCCTGCGCCATCATCGACGTCTCGATTTCCGGTGCGGCTGTTGCGGTCCAGGCGCGCCCGCCGATCGGCACCGAGGTCGTGCTCGGCAGGCTTCGCGCCAAGGTCGTTCGCCATCACGAGGATGGGGTAGGCCTGCGCTTCCTCGACATCCAGAACCCGACAGCCCTGAGGCGCCATTTCGGCTGAGCGCTCCGGCGCCCTCTCGATCTTCGCTCGAGCAGTCTTCGGCTCGGGTCGTATCCGTTTGCGTCTGCGTTCACCGAGCATGCCCAACCCTTGTCCGTCGAGGCAAGGGCGGCTGGTATACGCTCAGAGTATTTCTCAGAATAACTGGAGATTGAAAAAGATTAGAGGGAAAGTTTTGTCAATTTAGAAGAGAATTAATCTCAAATTGCTCATTGTGTCTTTGCGAGAAACTCAGTCATTCGGAGTATAGTACACGTATCGTCAGGGGGTTGGTGATGTTCGGCGGGGTACGCGTGAGCGTGGTTGTGTTGGCGGTTGCAATGGGGTTTTCCCCCATGGCGGCAACCGGCGCGCTTGCCGGCTCGGGTTCGTCCGTCTCCTCTTTTATGCGGGTCTTCACCCGCTCCGAGCCGCCCTCGGGCTACATCGCTTTCTGCAGCCGGTCGCCGGCCGCTTGTGCGACACAAAACAGCTTGTCCGATCGTGTCATCCTCACCGATCTTCGCTGGCGTGATCTCGTGGAAGTCAACCAGGTCGTCAACCGGACGGTAAAACCGGTCAGCGATCTCGATCTCTACGGCACAACGGAATACTGGACTTTTCCGAAAGCCAGCGGCGACTGCGAGGACTATGTCCTGCTGAAACAGCGCCTACTCATCGAGCGCGGTTGGCCGCAGGGCAGCGTGCTCATCACCGTTGTGCGTGACGAGGCCAATCAGGGCCACGCGATCCTCACCGCCCGGACCAGCCAGGGCGACTTCATTCTGGACAACCGCTTCGACGTCATCCGGCTCTGGCACGAGACCGGCTACGGCTTCGTCAAGCGCCAATCCTACATCAGCCCGGTGATCTGGATGTCGCTCGCGCCCGCCAACCGACTGGCGCAGCCCCCCGTCGCGTCTGGCGCACCGGAGATGTGATCGAGCCATCTCAAGCCAAACCCCTTCAGCCCCGGAGCCTCCTCACCCTGCCATCCCCGACCCGGCACCGGAGCTGCCACTGAGCCGGCCTCGCAAGAGCGCCGGCTCATTTTTTTGGTCAGCCGTTCTGGAGATTGAGATCGCGTGCGAAGCGGCGGCTGTTTTCGACGTAGTGAGCCGCTGATTGTCGTAGGCCTTCCGCGGCTGCGGCATCGAGCTGGCGAGCGACTTTGCCGGGAGCCCCCATCACCAGCGAGTTATCCGGGATCGCCTTGCCCTCGGTGATGAGCGCATGAGCGCCGATCAGACAGTTACGTCCGATCCTGGCGCCATTGAGCACGATCGCTCCAATGCCAATGAGGCTATTGTCGCCGATTGTGCAGCCGTGCAGCATGGCCATGTGGCCGATCGTGCAATCCGCGCCAATAGACAGCGGATAGCCCATGTCGGTATGCAGCACGCAGCCTTCCTGGATGTTGGAGCGCGCGCCCACGTGGATCAACTCGTTGTCGCCTCTGAGAACTGCTCCGAACCAGACGCTGGCATCTTCCTCGAGATGAACCCGGCCGATCAGGACAGCCGTCGGCGCGATCCAGAATCGTCCACTGGACGGTAGCTCAACCATATGCTTGGCAAGGCGATAGCAGGTCATGGGCAGCTCCTCGGCCGGACGGCCATACTGGCGCATTCCGGCCAGTAGCCTCCCAATCGAGCATCAGTGCCGCCAGTTCGCAAGGGTTGACCCGATCTTGCATCACGTCAGTCTGTGTAGGTCAGACGCCGTCGAGATCGTAGCCGAGGATCGCCATCTGGAACTGATAGGACAGCTCGTCGTCCTCGTCGTCCCGGAAGACGATGCCAATGAACTCGTCGCCGATATAGACCTCGGCCGAGTCGTCCTTCATTGGACGCTGCTTGACCTCGATCGCATCGAGTCGAAACGTCTTTCGCAGATATCGTTCCAGCCGAACGATTTCCTCGCGCTTCATCTGTATTCCCATTTGTGAAGCCGGAGCGTCCCCAAGTCTAGCTCCAGCAGACTGACGGGGTCGCCTATAGCAGCATTTGCCGGACTTCAGCAATCGCGTCGTGCATTTTTACAAGTAACAGTATCCATGGAATTCAGAACACTGCGGAGATTTCTTGCGAACTTGGCTCAATCTATCGACCCGATACTGTCGCGAGCGAACATCTGGTCCATCGTCCGCGCCGGGTCGCCGCAATCGGATTCACCGATGATCCTGGCGGGCACGCCGGCAACCGTTGTGCGCGGCGGCACATCCTTTAAAACGACGCTACCGGCCGCGATCCGCGAGCATTGCCCGATCGAGATATTGCCCAGCACCTTGGCGCCGGCCCCGATCATGACGCCGTTGCCGATCTTGGGATGGCGATCGCCGCTTTCCTTGCCGGTTCCGCCGAGCGTCACGCCGTGCAGCATCGAGACATCGTCGCCGACCACCGCAGTCTCGCCGATGACGAGCGCATGGCCATGATCGATGAAGATGCCCCGGCCGATGCGCGCGGCCGGATGGATGTCGATCGAGAACACACGCGAACTCTGGCTCTGCAGGTAGAGCGCAAAGTCTTTGCGTCCGGACTTCCAAAGCACGTGCGCAAATCGATGGGTCTCCAAGGCATGGAAACCCTTGAAGTAGAGCAATGGCTCGATGAGGCGGTTGCAGGCCGGATCGCGATCGACGACAGCCAGGAGGTCGGCACGAAAATAAGCGCTGAGCTCGGACTCCTGGCGGAGTAGCTCGTCGAAGATGTCGTAGAGCAGCCCGGCATCGACGTCAGGATGCGTTAGTCGCTGAGACAACCGATGGCAGATGCTCTCCTCGAGCGCCTGGTGGTGCAGGATCGTCGCGTAGATGAAGCCGCCAAGCGCCGGCTCCCGCTGGATCGCCGCTTCGGCCTCCTCGCGCATGCGCGCCCACACCGGATCGCAACGATCCAGGCTCTCCGCAAGCGCCTTCGTGCTGGTTGCCATGGCTCGGCCTCCTGACCGCTGCGTGATCTTTAGAGCGCTCCATACCACGCCGAAAGACCATTACGTATCAACGCTTGGTTATCAGACCTGTAACAAGAAGTTAACGGCGATCCCTGCGCAGAGAGGGCGGATGCAGGTGTCAGGCCAACGCGTGCAGGGATAGGAACTCCAGAACTTTGGCCTTGTAGGTCCGGTCGCCGACGGCCTTCATATGGTCCCGCCCCTCGATAACGAAGGCTTCTGCGCCCGGGATGAGGGTAGCGAGCTCAGCCGCCGGTCCGCCGATGACGTCCTCGCTGCCGACCGCCACCAGGATGGGCAGCCCAAGCTTTGCGATCGCCTCAGCGGAGATCTTCTCCCGCGATGCAAGAATGCAAGCAGCCAGCGCCTTGAGATCGCTTTTCGTCTGCTCGGCGAAGGC
>JANNSX010000374.1:0-1618 GCA_031403155.1 Hyphomicrobiaceae bacterium | reverse complement strand
GCAGCCGTGAGCCTGGCACGAAACCAGTCGGAGAGCCGGATGCGGGAAACCCGCACGTCCGGTTCGATGAGCGGGGAGAGGAAACGGAGCGACGGCTTCCCGTCGAAGCCCCAAGCCACCGCGCCTCTCCTCGACTCTACTAAGAGCGGGAGGTGTCGATGCCGCTCGCACAGCTGGGCCGCACACGATCGACCGTGGAGTGAATTCGGCGCACGGATGCTCGCTTTTCGCTCCCGCCGATCCCGGCGCGCCGCCGATCCGGATTCCTACAATTTTAGCGAAGTTTTCGACGCATTGCCGAGTCGGGCTTTACGTGAAGAAAACATGTCTGGCGTAAGAGTAAGCAAATTGGCTGCGAATTCGAGCAAGTTGACGTGCGGCCGTTAACACTCTCCGCCAGGACATCATTCATGAGCCCGTTTGCCACCCTCGCCACCAAACTCAGAACCACGTTGGATCGCCTGACGGCCTTCGGCCGCGACGAGGACGGCTCGATCGGCGTCATGTTCGGCGGTGCCATCGTCGTCATGGTGTTGTTCCTGGGCGCCGCCGTCGATTTCGGCACGGCCTTCATGGCCCGCGAAGGTCTCCAGGACGCCCTCGATTCAGCGGCTCTGGCCGCTGGCCGTGAGCTCGAGACAGGCGGCGAGAAAGAGGATGCGGAAACCAAGGCCAAGCAAGTGTTCGCCGCCAATCTTCCCGAGAGTCTCAAGGCCGAACTCTCCTTCGTCGACGTTAATGCTGATGCCGGTCAGGTGACGCTTCAGGCGCAATCGACGCTCGAGACGAGCTTCCTGCGTATCGCCGGCATGAACACGCTCGACATCGACGCCGAGTCCATGGTTTCGACGAGCGGCGGCAACTTCGAGATCGCGCTCGTCCTCGACAGCTCGGCCAATATGAAGCCGGCGGATCTGGCGGCGTTGAAATCCGCCTCGCACGCGCTCGTCGCGGCCCTGTTCGGCGACAAGACGACCTCGAACAATATCAAGATCGGCGTCGTGCCGTTCACCGCCATGGTCAATGTCGGGCCGGATATGGCCAATGAGAGCTGGATCGACTCTGATGGCCAGTCGAGCGTGCATTTCGAGAATATGTCTGAGGAAGTGAGCCGCTTCGATCTCTTGGAGCGCATGAGCGGCGTCAGTTGGGCCGGCTGCGTCGAGGTGCGTCCCGGCGATCACGGCATCAAGGATACCGAGGCGACGCTCGACGATCCGGACAGCCTGTTCGTGCCGGCCTTCGCGCCCGACGAGCCGGACGACGCCAACGCGCAAAACAACAAATACTACAACAGCTATCTGGCCGACACCGGGGGCACTTGCCCAGCCGGCGAGCCGACTTGCGTTCGCAAGGATCACCGCAACCGGTGCATCCAGTACACGACGCCGACGCTCGAGCCGAGTGTCGCCCAGAATCAAATCTGCAAGTATGAGAACCAGTCTGTCACCTCGAAAAAAGTCGGCAACACCTTCACCGGCCCGAACCACATGTGCGACGGCCAGCCCGTCACCGCGCTCACCAATGATCGCCAGACCGTCGACACCGCCATCGATGCCCTGACCGCACTGGGCACCACCAATACGGCGGAGGGCGTGATGTGGGGCTGGCGCGTGCT
>JANNSX010000373.1:0-2150 GCA_031403155.1 Hyphomicrobiaceae bacterium | reverse complement strand
GGGGGGCCCGTACTTTGTTATATCGGGGCGCCCGGCTGGTCGCCCTAGTGTGGCGTCTCGCAAATGCCTTCCAACAACCGGGCTGGCTCAACGGAGGCATTTGCGAGACTAAGCCGCACTAGAAACCAATGTTGCTAGTGTCCTTGCGTCTCCGAAACAAGCAAACGCGGGCGCGGCATTCTTTGTGCTTGTTTCGGAGACAGGACACTAGGTGGTCCGGCGCGATGCCGAAAATCCTCCGCTCCCCGCCCCTCCTCGCCGAGCTGCGACGCCGCGCGCCGGCGGTTATTGACCTGTCGCTCGATCGGATGCGGGCGCTGCTCGCAACGTTGGGCCATCCCGAGAAGCGTGTGCCGCCCGTCGTCCACATTGCCGGCACCAACGGCAAGGGTTCCGTGCTGACCTTCATTCGAGCGATGCTGGAAGCCGACGGCCGGCGCGTGCACGCCTACACCTCGCCGCCCATTCGCGCGGCTTACGAGGCCGTTCGGTTAGCGAGCGCGCCAGGCAAGAGCGCCGACATCACCGATGTGGCTTATGCCACGCTGCTCGAGCGCGTGCTCGACGCCTCGAAGGCCGCGCCCGTGACCTCCTTCGAGGCCGAGACGGCAGCGGCATTCCTTGCCTTCGCGCAGACGCCGGCCGATGTGCTGCTGCTCGAAGTCGGGATGGGCGGGCGGCTCGATGCGACGAACGTGATCGAGAAGCCGCTCCTCACCATCATCACGCCCATCGGCCTCGACCATCAGGCGTTTCTGGGCGAGACGCTGGGCGAGATCGCAACCGCCAAGGCGGGCATCCTCAAGCGCGGCTCGACCTGCATTGTCGCGCGGCAGGAGCGCGAGGCGCTCGAGGTGATCGAAGCGGAGGCGGAGCGGCCAGAGCACTTTCCGACCAAGTGGAAACCGGTTGGTCGAAGACAAGTGCTCAAAACCGAAAACCTAGGCCGGCTTTCCGATCAGCAAGAATCGGAAAACGGTTTAGGCGCGCCGCTCGTCGTCCACGGCCGCGATTTCGACGCCTATGCGCAGAACGGCCGGCTCGTCTATCAGGACGAGGACGGGCTGCTCGATTTGCCGCTGCCGTCCCTCACCGGCGGGCACCAGGTCGACAATGCGGGGACGGCGATTGCGGCAGTGCTACGGCTAGGGAAGCTCGTGCCCGATGTGGACAGGATCGCCGAAGGCTTGCGCTCAGTCCGCTGGCCCGGGCGTTTCCAGCCGCTGCCGGGATTGCTCGCGAAGTCCGGGCTTCCCGACGGCAGCGAGCTGTGGGTCGACGGTGGGCACAACCGCGCGGCGGCCATCGCAATCGCCGAGACGCTCCGCCGCCGCAACGCCAAGCGCCCGCTGCCGCTGCACCTCGTGGTCGGCATGCTCGCCTCACGCGATCCGAAGCCATACCTGGAGCCGCTCGTGCCGCTCGCGGAGCAGGTCATCGCCGTGCCCATCCCGGATACCTCGCGCGCCTATGCGAAGGCGCATGCGCCGGAGGCGATTGCGGAAGCCGCGCGCTCGCTCGGGGCGAAGGCGGGCGTGGCGGAGGGTTTCGAGGTGGTGCTGGCGTCGCTCGCGAAGGAACGCGAGTCCATCCGCGTGCTCATCGCCGGGTCATTGCATCTGGCGGGTGCGGTGGTGGAGATGGAGGCGTCGGCGTAGCGGGCGACTGTCCGTCGCCTATGCTGGCGTGCGGGAGGAGGATTTGACATGCACCCGGACTCGCCGCAGCCCCTCACCTTCCCCTCTCCCCGTACGCTACGCTACGGGGAGAGGCAGGCGAGATCTGTGCCCGCCTCACATGTCAGGGACGCACCGTGCTTATGCTTCTCCCCGCTTGCGGGGAGAGGGGAGGGTGAGGGGCGGCCACAAGGGAAGTCGTTGCCAAACCTCGCCGTCCCTCAATTCCCACCCTCCAACAACCGCCGCGCGATCACCTGCGCCTGGATTTCCGCGGCGCCCTCGAAGATGTTGAGGATGCGCGCATCGCAGAGCACGCGCGAGATCGGGAACTCGATCGCGAAGCCGTTGCCGCCGTGGATTTGCAGCGCGTTGTCGGCGGCGGCCCAGGCGACGCGGGCGGCCAAGAGCTTCGCCATGCCGGCTTCCAGATCGCAGCGGCGGCCGAGGTCTTTCTGACGGGCGGCAAAGTAG
>JANNSX010000372.1:0-5293 GCA_031403155.1 Hyphomicrobiaceae bacterium | reverse complement strand
GCCCCGAACCCACGCTGGGTTAAGCGCAGCCGGGGGTCAGACCCTGCGGGGCTCCCCCAAATACATCCGGTCCGACCCTGGGGTCAGACCCGCTGGGTCTGACCCCAAACCGGCACTGAGCCCGAGGGCGAGCTGCTCGGGCTAGTGTGGCGTCGCGCCATAGTTGACTCCGACCGTGCAGCGCTACTGGTCAACTATGGCGCGACGCCACACTAGCCCGAGCAGCTCGCCCTCGGGCTCAGTGCCGGTTTGGGGTCAGACCCTGCGGGTCTGACCCCTGGCTCGAACCTGATGTATAGGGGGCAGCCCCGCAGGGTCTGACCCCAGGCTGCGCTTAACCCTGCTTGGGTACGGGCCGCAGCGAAGGGGCGCCGGCCTCGCCAAGCTCGATCGGCCGGTCGGTTTCGACTCGGCGAAGGGGCGCGGAACGCGCGGCTGGAAGAGGCTGTAGGGTTGAGGGCGCTGTGCCGGGCGGGACGGGTGCGGGCCGGCGTGGAACCGCTGCCGCTATGGGAGAAGCCTGGCCAGGAGCAGCCGGCGCCTGCGGCACCGGCCGGAGCGTCGGACGCGAAGCCGCCTGCTGAGGGGGCGCGGATTGCGGCCGCAGCAACGGTGCGCCGACCAACCGGTCGAGCACCTCATGCGCGAGCCCGCGCATCGCCTGGCCGGCATCGCCCGGATATTTCGCCAGATAGGTGCGCGTCTCGTGGTCGAAATCGGCGGCGCGCTGGATGTAGGCCCGGCGCGGGATGCTGGTCTGGAACACCCGGTTCTCGGGGTCCTCGGCAAGCCGGCGATGCCACTGCTCCTCGCTGGCGATCCGGCCGTCCTTCAGATTGATCACCACGCCGATGATGTCGGCGAAACCCTGATCGGCCTGGCTCTGGCGGAAGCGCTTCAGCACCGAGAAACCGCGCACGGCGAGATAATCCGGCTTGATCGGCGGCATTAGATAGTCGACCTCGCGGAGCCAGCATTCCGTCAGCACCGAGAGGCCGGGCGGGCAGTCGACGATCACCACATCATAGAGCCGCTTGGCCTCGGAGAGCAGCGCGCGGACGGCGGCGCGGAGTTCGCGCTCCTTGCGATCGGCGGAGATCTTCCGCTCGAACAGCGTCAGCTCCATATGGCAGGGGATGAGATTGACGGTGCGGGCATCCTCGACATCCGAGACGCCGGTCACGACATATTCGAGCCAGCTCGCCTTGGCGGGACCGTGCTCGGGCAACACCTGGCCGACCAGATAGTCGACCAGCGTCCGGCCCTGCCGCTCCATCTCCTCCCAGCGCTCTGTCGCCATCAGCATGGTCGAGATCGAGGTCTGGGAATCGGAATCGATGACCAGCACGTTCTTCTTGTGAAAGGCGGAGAGCGTCTCCGCCAACGCCATGACGACCGTCGACTTACCGACGCCGCCCTTGGTGTTCATCACCGCGATCGATTGACCCATACGCTTGAACCCCGCTCATGCCCGTAGCCGCGGCCCGGCGCACCTCAGCCGTCGCGGCAATTCGAATGTGAATTCTCTAGCACGGTGGTGGTGGTTCTGTGGCTGCTTTTTCGGCGCTTGCGAGCCGTCGTCTCAACCGGTAGGACCAAGATATTGTACGCAAAGGGAAAGTTTCTCTTGTCGCCCGAGTAAACATCCCTCCGACTGTTTCTTACAAGCCCCAGTTTAACCAGAAGTAAGTAATTTTCATCCATTTTAGGTTTGCTGTGCAATCATTTCGAATGTATTCTGCAAGTAAGTGGTCGCCTTATCGTCGAGTTGTGCAATGACACGCAGTCTGGTTGTGGCAGTTGCTGCTTCGCTGATCGCTCCCTGCATCGGTGTTGGCGCCTATCTGCTGGTATACTTCTACTGAGTTGACTTAAGGTCGATTTGCGGAGCGCGCTCGGTTGCGCCGCTTGTGACCTTGGGGCAGCACGCAAGCCGCGTGCGCTGCTTGGCTCTGGCCGCAGGTTGCTCCACCCCCGACCAGGCCCCAATCCCGCGATCAATTCGCCATAGTCCTCGCCTAGGCCGACTGGCGATCCGCGTTGCAGGGGCTTCGATACAAGGCGCTGATGCATCGTATGGCGGGGGCAGTCGCCGATCTCGGGCGCGCGCTTCGGGTAACGTCTCGTTCAGTCGAGTGGGCTGCATGCTATTGGTATTCCGGCTCTGGTCGCTCGTTGCCGAGCTGCTGCTCGGCTTGCCGGTCAGGGTCATTCGATTCCTGGCTGGGCTCCTCTTCTTCAATCCGAGCCTCGGCCGCTTCCGCTGGGTCGTGGCGGCGGCGGGCGCCTATGTCGTCTTCGCGGTGTTTCTTGTCTACGTCTTCGCGCCACTCCGCGGCGTGACCGGCCAGTACTGGCTCGCCGATAAGCTCACCTATGATAGCGAGCGCTGGCTCGCCACCGCCCTCTACGACCAGGACGGCAGCTTCGTCGGCACCTTCGATCCGCTGCTCGACTCCAAGCGCGACCTCAACACGACGGATCGCCCGATCGAGCTCGCCGATTCGGGCTACATCGCCAATCCCGACCACAAGTCGATCCCGGTCGAGGAGGCGCCCGAATTCTACTGGCGCTGCCTCGTCTATCAAGAGGATCGCAATATCGGGACCTGGCTCAATCCCTTCGGAATCGATCTCATCGGCGTCCTGAAGATTCCCTACTCGACGATCTCGCGCTCGATCTCGGGCGGCGGGTTCCATATCGGCGTCGGCGGTTCGACGCTGCCGATGCAGCTCGCCCGCGTCATTTACAAGACGCCGCCCTCCCGCAGCGAAAGCGTCGCCACCAAGCTCGGCCGCAAGTTCTCCGAGTGGTGGGATGCGCCCGTCATCTACTGGGCGCTGACCAAGGACGGCGACATCGAGCCCCTGAAACAATGGGCGTCCAACCATCTCTGGCTCGCACAACGCACCGGCGGCTCGCCGCTGCATGGCGTCGAGACGACGAGCCGCATCGTTTTCGGCAAACCGGCGAAGGACTTGACCATCGCCGAGCAGTTCGTGCTGGCGTCGGCCGTCAACAAGCCGATCATCCTGATGCCCGGCAGCGAGAAGCTCAACGAGGTACGTCTCGACCGCTGGCGCTACATCGTCGACGTGCGCGCCCGCAAATGCGCGAGCGCGCTGCTCCCCGACGACGAGCAGAAGGCCGTGTGGTTCGAGCTGACGCAGATCGCCAACGGCCCGCCCGACCCGCAGGTGAAGCCGAAGCTGCAGGAGGCGCTCGACGAGCTGGCGCCGGAGAAATCGAAGGCCGCGCAGGCCAATCCGGTGCTGCGCGCCAACCTGCTGCTCCCCGCCGGCCTCATCGGTGCGCGCGAAGAGATGAAGAACGAGTTCGGCTTCGGCTGGCGCGAGTATGTGCGCGGCGTCACCCTCACCTTCGACGTGCTCGAGAACCGCCGCTTCCGCGAGACGGTCAAGGCGCGGCTCGCTGCGCTCCAGACCGAGTACCAGGCCCAGATTGATCCGGGCTTTACGCTCGATCTCTCGACGCCGGGCGCGACCGAAGGCAAGACGGTGCCGAGCATCGTCATCGCCGCGGCCAACGCCAAGGGTGAGATCGTCCGTTATTTCGAGGGCCAGGACATCGCCGCCTATTTCGGCTCGGCCGGCGCCATGAATGCCGAGAGTGGTTCGTATGAGCCCGCCCGCGAGACCCGCGCCATCGCCTCCGTCGGCAAGATGATCGCGGCCATCGCCATTGCGAACCAGGGGAAAGACTCACCCGAGAGCCTCTACCAGGATCCCGAAGCGCCGTCCGCCGGCCTGGAAACCTGTCGTCACGACGGCTCCGTCACGCGCGGCCGCAAAGCCCTCGTCGCCTTCGCCTGCTCGCTCAACAAGCCGATCGAATGGCGCGCCGCGCGCGTCGGCCAACACCCGTTCCAGGTGCTGGTCGACGGTTTCGGCTTCGCCATGCCGCCGCCGGATGGCAATGGCGAAGGCACGCCGCCCTCGACGGCGAGCGTGCGCGGCCTCATCGCCGGCAGTCCGCGCCGCGTGCATCACATGGCCTCCGTCGTGCTCGCCGCTTTGACCGGCCGCGGCGGCCTGCCTGTCAAGCAGCCGACGCTCGTCAAGAAATTCACCTTCGACCGGGCGCTGCTCTCTTCCCCCATCGTCAACGACCAGGGCTCGACGAACGACATCATCCCGAACAATCTGATCGAGGCGAACGCGCACGGGCTCATCAAGACCTTCCTCTCGGCACCGCTCTGCTACGAGACCGGCAAGCAGCGCATCGGCACGCTCAAGAGCATCTCCGATTGGTGCGCGGCGCGGCGCGACGACGTGAAGCTCCACTTCGCCAAGACCGGCACGCAGGTGACGCTCGACCCCGACGCGACGGTCGACACCTGGGTCGCCGGCGGCCTGCAGTTCAACAACGGCGCGTCGTACAGCTATGTGATCGTCGTCGGCACCGGCAATGCCAACAAGCCTTGGGCGAGGAAGCTCCACGCCGCCCAGATCGGCGCGCCGCTGGCGGAGATCCTGCTGCAGGACCTGGCGAAGGAGGCGAAGAAGGGGCCGGTGGTGGTGGCGAAGGAGTAGGGGCGGGAACCTGAAATGCGCCCGCGCGTTCGTTCCATCACGCCATCCTATGAAGTCCACGCCGAGGAGAACGAGAAGCCCCCATGCGCATCACCGTCGAAACACTCGTCAAAGCCCCGATCGACCTCGTTTGGCGCACCTACACGACGCCGGCCGGCATCATGCAGTGGAACGCGGCCTCCGACGATTGGCACACGGTCGCCGCGAGCGTCGATCTCCGGCCCGGCGGCGCCTTCTCCTCGCGCATGGAGGCGAAGGACAAGAGCATGGGTTTCGACTTCGCGGGCACCTATACGAAGGTGATCGAGCACAAGCTGATCGGCTACGACTTCGGCGATCGCAAAGCCGAGGTGGAGTTCATCCCCGGCGCCGACGGCGTCCTCGTGCGCGTCACCTTCGACCCCGAGACCACGCACCCGGCCGAACTTCAGCAACAGGGCTGGCAGTCGATCCTCGACAATTTCGGGCGGTATACCGAGGCGAATGCGTGAGGGCTAGGGCGACCGACCGGTCGCCCGTCAGGCATCGGTTCTGGCAACGACCTCCCTTGTGGCCGCCCCTCACCCTCCCTTCTCCCCGCGAGCGGGGAGAGGATAAAGCGCGGTGCACCCCTGACATGTGAGCTGGGCACGGCGCCGGCCTTCCTCTCCCCGTAGCGCAGCGTACGGGGAGAGGGCAGGGTGAGGGGCTGCCGCATACTCGGGGCGGTGCCCACAAGCGTTTCCGTTCCATTCACCATA
>JANNSX010000371.1:0-2579 GCA_031403155.1 Hyphomicrobiaceae bacterium | reverse complement strand
CGCCGACGCCTGCCTTGATCACGAGGTAGGCACGTCCCTCACCATGCGGGACCTCTACCACGCCTATCTCGCCTGGTGCGCCGACCACGGCTTCACCCCGGTCCCGGATCTCACTTTCCGCCGCGTGTTCGCGCAGCTCTGCGATGCGGTGGGCTATCGAACGACAAAACGCGGCAACGCCGTCCGCCTCATCGACGTAGGGCTGAAGAATCGTGCAGCGTAAGCACGAGGCTGGCTGTCGGGTAACGGCGGTGTCGAGAGGCCAAACGTGGCGTCGGCGATGCCGTCATTGGCAAAGCGCCTAGCGATTGCCGACGAGCGTCCCGTAGGTGATGTGGCACGCTTCGCGGTCGCGTGCATCGAGGATGGTACAGGCGAGGTAGAGCTAGGCGTGCTCCACACTGACTACTGCGCCTGGTGCGAGGCAGAAGGTGTGCGGGCACTCTCGCGCACGAGCTTCATCGATCGCTTCACCGAGCTTTCGGCATTTGTTGGTTTCGAGCTCACGATGCGTGGCCGGAATCGCATACTCCAGAATGCTCGGGTGCGTGCGGTGTCCGCTGCGGCTTGAGCGCTGCCGGTCTCTCAAGGACTCGTCGATAGATGACTGCCTCGGGCAGGATCATGCTGGCTGCCAACTGTTCGCGGTAGGGACGGTGATTGCTCACCGCCCCCCGCACAGATCCGTACAAGCGGCATTCCCGCATACGGCTCCTACCTCGAGTGTCTGACGGCAAACCGTTTTTCAGGCCATGGATGAAGGATCTTGGGCTTGGGGAGCCAATCGTCGACCAGCTTCGTCATCCGCGCCCACGTTATCCAGCCCTTCTGACTGCGTCGCGCAAGCGTGCGCCGCCAGAGGTTGGTGACGTGGTAGCGAAAGGCGGCGAGCGCTGCGCTGTTGGTCGGCACGGCATGGTAGTTGAAGTAGCCGGCAACGACTTGGCGCAGCCAGCGTCCCTGTTCTGGGATAGGCTGGTGCATCCGCTTGCGAAGCTCTTCCTTGATCTCCTTGAGCTTCGCCCGCATGCGGTCGCGTCGAGTCCTGCGGTGGAGCAGGAACTTGTTCCCCCGCCTTGACCGGCCACAGATGAAGGTAAAGCCCAGGAAAGTGAAGGTCTCCGGCTTGCCGAGCCCGGCCTTCTCGCGTCGAGCCGCCACGTGGCGGCCGAACTCGATCAGGCGGGTCTTGGCCGGGTGAAGCGTCAACGAGAACTCCTGCAGCCGATCGCGCATCGCGTCCCAGAATCGGCGGGCGTCGACCTCGTGCTCGAAGCCAACGACAATGTCGTCGGCATACCTCACGATGATCATGTCGCCCGTGGCTTCCTGCCGTCGCCAGCGCTCGGCCCACAGGTCGAACACGTAGTGCAGGTAGACGTTGGCAAGCAGCGGTGAAGCCACCGATCCCTGCCCCGTCCCCGTCTCACTCGCCGTCACGACCCCTTTTTCCAGAACCCCCGCTTTCAGCCATTTCTGGATCAGCCGGAGGATGCGCTTGTCGCCGATCCGATGTTCCAGGAATCGAGTCATCCAGCTTTGGCTGATTTCATCGAAAAACGATCGGATGTCGGCGTCAAGAATGAAGCTCACCCGTTTTCTCGCAATCCCAACCGCCAACGCGTCCAGCGCATCGTGCTGGCCGCGGCCCGGTCGGAACCCGTAGCTGAACCCGAGGAAATCCTCCTCGTAGATCATGTTCAGGATTTCAACCGATGCCCTCTGGACGATCTTGTCCTCGAGCGCGGCAATCGCGAGTGGGCGCTGTCGTCCATCCGCTTTCGGTATGTACGTCCGGCGTGATGGCAGTGCCCGGTACGCTCCCCGGTGGACCCGTGCGTGCAGATCAGTGAGGTTTCGGTCAAGGTCTGCAGCGTAGTCCTTCCACGTCAGCCCATCCACGCCGGCAGCGGCATCGCGTTTGAGCGCGAGGAACGCTTTGCGGAGCAGATCGACAGTCAGGTGGTGGAAGAGCGTGGTGAACTTCTCCTTCTTCCTTTGCCTTGCGGCTTGCCGTACGCGGTCCAGCGCCTGGGTCACGCTTTCCCGGTCCTGCGCCCGGCGCGTGTCGTGCTGTTCCGCGTTCCTCTTGGTCCCCGCCCTTGGCTCCACCAACTCCGTAGCGGTCGCACCCGCCTTGTTCGTCGGCTTCGCAGCTACTATGGCGGAGTCAGACTTCTCACGGCCGTTCGTCATCGGCTACGGCTCCTCGCCTTTCCGATGCGGACCAGAGCGGCACTCCATACATTGCCGGTGGTCGGCCGTGAGATCTCCCGGTTCCCGCGCAAGGAGCGTCCGTACGTGCCAGGTTCTGCGACCACGCCGGGTCGGTCGGGCGCTTGCGATGACGCACCCGACCGTGTTGCCTTCCGCGATGGGAAACGCGTCGGCACCCGGATCAGCATTCTTTCGCGGCTCAATGGCTGGCCTGTACGTACCCCTGCCGACGCTTCGCCGACGCCCTCGCGGACGCCTGCGCACGGCTCGGGGCCGATGCGGGTCGCTACTCCTTCATCGTGATGGACTTGCACCATCTGCTCCTTGCCGGTCTCCCGGCGCACTCCCATAAATGCCTCTTC
>JANNSX010000370.1:0-13395 GCA_031403155.1 Hyphomicrobiaceae bacterium | reverse complement strand
CCAGGCGCCCGTCGTGCCGTTGAGCACGAAGGTGAAGACATCGACGCCACCGGCCTTGGCAAACAACGTGTTGCCGACGACCGAGTAAACGACGGCGAGGCCACCGGCAGTGATCACCGGCAGACCGGTGGTCAAGCCGGTGAGCTGGTAGGTCGGCGGAATGTCCGCCCCGATGTCGAAAAGCCCCACGACCGAGCCGTTGCCGGTCGCATCGACCAAGAGGCCAATGTCGCCGGGTCCGTCGTCGATGCCGTTCAGCAAACCATCTTCGTCGACAGAGTCCGCCGACGTGCCCTGTAGCGCTTGGGGTCCGTCATCGTTGAAGCTGAAGCTGCCGGTGATATCGATCAATGCATTCGCGGTGTCGAGATCGCCGTCGGTGATCGTGCCCTTGAGCGTGATCAAGTTGGGGGGGAGGATAACCGGGTCGTCGGGATCGGTGATCAAGGGGTGCGACAGCGGCCGGTACTGCGACTGTGTGACCAGGCCCGAGCCGTCGACCTCGATGGTGAACACGAGCTCGCCCGTGACATCCGTGACGCCTTGCACGGCACCGAGAACGATCTGTAGGACGATGTCCTCGCCGCTCAGAACATCGATGAGCCCCGTCGGCGTATTGGCGCCGGGGATCTCGAGGACATAAGCGATGGCGTCGGGGTCAGTGACGTCGTCGTCATTGACATCCTTGGGACCATCGGCGCCGAAGAGGCCGTTGAAAGCGGTCGCGAAATTGCCGGACGCCGTATCCGGTACGATGGGGGCGCCGGGGACGATATCTTCGTCATCGGTGCGCAGCGGCGGCGCCCGAAACCCGGGGGCGGGCACAATGCTCGGGCCGTCATCGGTGAAGCAGAAGGCGCCGCCGATGTTGGCGGTGGCGGACGACTGGTCGCCATCCGCGTCGACGATGGTGGCCGTCAGGGTCACGAGGTCGGCGGCGCTGAGCGTGGCCGCCGAGGCGCCGGCTTCAATCGGATCCGCCGGATCGTCGTGCACGACGGAGCGGCTCTGGTCCAGCTTGACCTCACCGGTTGCGAGATTGACGGAGATGCGGAAAACCTCCAACCCGCCGACGCGGCCGACGATGTCGTCGACTTCCTTGGCGACGACGACGGCATCACCGGTTAGCGTGTCGACGAGGCCGCTCGAAGCGCCCGAGGTGTCGAGCACATAGGTGAGGTTGCCCGCGCCGTCAGCCCCGAAGGCGGACGTGAAGAGGCCAACGAAGCTGGCGGTGGCATCGGTGTTGAAGTCGCTGTCGCCGACGACGAGCTTCGGTGCATTCTGGCCGCTCAGCGTGATCGTCGGCTGGTCGTCGACGATGCGGATGTCGAGGGAGGCTGTCGCCGAGGAGCCGTCGACGTCCGTCAGCACGACGGCGAACTGCTCGAAGATGCTGTCCTCGCCGGCGCCGGGATGGTTTTCGGCGGCCAAAAGCTTGTAGCTGTAGGTGACGACGCCGGTCGCCGCGTTGAAGGCGATGATCTTGAGTTCGTTGCCGAGCGGTGTCGTGATCGTCTTGGCTGTGAAGACGCCGTTGGTGATAACGGCGGTGCCGCCGACGAGAAGGTCGTCGATGCCGTCGGGTGCTGAAATCTTGAAGTTGCCGGTGGCCGTCGCTGATTCGGTCGAATCCGTCTCGCCGGGCCGGGCCGCATCGAGCACGGCGCCCGGAAGTCCGTCCTCGTCGACCACCGCGTCGCCGCCATTGGCGGCCGGTGTCAAGTCGGTGATTTTCACCGGATCATCGGTGCCGAAGATCGTGATCTTCAACGTCGCGGTCTTGGTGACGAAGCCGTCGGTTGCTTTGTAGGTGAAGCTTTCGCGGAGCGTCTCGCCCTCGCTCAGGCCCTGCACGGCCTTGGCGGCGGCGGGCTTCTGTGCGGCAGTGTAGAGCTTGTAGCTGTAGGTGCCGTTCGCGTTCAGCGTCAGGATGCCGAACTTGCCGAAGAAGGTGCCGGTCGTCGTGACCTTGAGGACGTTGCCGTCGGCGTCCGTATCGGTGCGGTCGGCGAAGGAGCCGAAGGGCGCGCCCGGGTGAGTGATCGCCTTGAGGACGTTGCCCGTCGCCTTTAGTGGACCATCCTCCTTGACCCAGTTGCTGTCGGTGCGGAGCACCGGCGCGGTATTGAGGCGGCAAAGCTCTTCGAACGTGAGAACAGTAAGTTTCTTCTTGAGCGACATGACGCAACTCCACGCAACAGGTACACGACACGCACCGGTACGCCGGTGCTTCGAGGAACCTGTCCGGGCGCTGCCGCCGGAGTGATCGTGAAATGCCCGCTTCTTCTGTCGTGGGCCTCGCGCAGGTGGACTAGGCCAGCGCGTCCGCAGCGGCACCTAACAGTTTCCAAACTGTTAATAGCCTGTGCAGAATTTGTGCCCAATACAAGAGTAAATATCTCCTTAACGTTGAAATGGTCTCTGAGGCGGCGGAGAAAACGCCTTCAGGACGTTGATTATGTTGTATAAAGCGGCTCGCAAATAAGTGGAATGCAGTCTTTCGTGCAGCCCCGGTCGTTACGCGGGTGTTACGGGGCGGCGTCCCAAATTGAGACGCAACTGGTTCTGTGGACGATCGCTGCCGCTCATCCGATCTCGAACAGACCGGCCATTCCCTGTCCCCCGCCGATACACATGGTCACGACGGCATAGCGCGCGCTCCGGCGTTTTCCCTCGATGAGGGCATGCCCGGTCATGCGCGATCCGCTCATGCCGAAGGGATGCCCGATCGAGATCGAGCCGCCGTCGACATTGAGCTTATCCATCGGAATTCCCAATCGATCCCGGCAATAGATCACCTGCACGGCGAACGCCTCGTTGAGCTCCCAGAGGTCGATGTCTGAGACCTTGAGGCCATGCCGCTCGAGCAGCCGCGGCACGGCGAAGACGGGGCCGATACCCATCTCGTCCGGCTCACAGCCGGCCACCGCCATGCCACGGTAAGTACCGAGGATTTCCAATCCGCGTTGCTCCGCGAGCTTGCGCTCCATCAGCACGCAGGCAGAAGCGCCGTCGGAAAGCTGCGAGGCGTTTCCTGCCGTGATCGTGAAGCCCGCGCCGCGCACGGGCTCGAGCTTGCCGAGGCCAGACGCGCTGGTGTCAGGCCGGTTACCTTCGTCCCTCATGAGTGTGAAGCTCTCGAGCCGCTTCTCGCCTGTCGCCTTGTCCTCGATCTCTTTTTCGTGCGTGAGCGGCACGATCTCCGCATCGAAGCGCCCGGCGGCCTGCCCCGCGGCGGTGCGCTGCTGGCTGATGAGCGAGTACTCGTCTTGCTGCTCGCGGCTGACGCCGTAACGCTTGGCCACGATTTCCGCCGTGTCGATCATCTGCATGTCCAGCGCCGGCACATGCTCCTTGAGCCAGGGTTCATCGCGGTTCGATTGGTTGGCCGAGCGTGCAACGAGACTGATCTGCTCGAGGCCGCCCGCCACCATGACCGGCACCTGCCCGGCAACGATCCGCTCGGCCGCGACGCTGATAGCTTGTAGCCCGGACGAGCAGAAGCGATTGATGGTCGTGCCTGCCGTCGTTACCGGTAATCCGGCGCGGAGCGCCGCCTGCCGGGCGATGTTGAAGCCGGTCGCGGCTTCTGGATAGCCACAGCCGGCAACGACGTCCTCGACTTCGGCCGGATCGATCCTGGCGCGCTCGACCGCGTGCTGAATGACGTGCCCCAGCATGGTTGCGCCATGGGTGCGGTTGAAAGCGCCCTTGAAGGCACGTCCGATCGGTGTCCGCGCAGTCGAGACGATGACGGCCTCACGCATCGGTGGTCTCCTGTTTGTCGAGATCGGCGAAGGTCCTGCCTTCAGCCACGAGCCGTTCCAAGAGTGGTGCGGCTTCCCAATAGTCATGCGACTTGGCGAAGGCCTTGATGCCGTCGAGGATGGTCTCGAGGCCAGTCGCATCCGCCCAATGCATTGGTCCGCCGCGCCAGGCCGGGAAGGCGTAGCCGTTGATCCAGACGAGATCGATGTCGCTGGCCCTGAGTGCCATGCCGTCCTCGAGCACGCGGGCGCCCTCGTTTACGAGCGGATAGAGACAGCGCGCGACGATCTCATCGGCGCCGATTTTGCGACGTGCGACGCCGGCGGCTTTGGCCGCGTCGGCGATCACCTGATCAACGATTGGATCGGGGATGGGTGCGCGGCTTCCTGCCTCGTAGCGGTAGTAGCCCGAACCACTCTTCTGCCCCAGCCGGCCCAACTCGTTCAATCGATCGTCGACGCTCGATCGCCGTTTGTTCGGATCGCGTAGGTGCGCGAAGGCCTTCCGGTTGCGAAAGCCGATATCGAGGCCGGCCAAGTCCTTCACGGCGAACGGACCCATCGGCATGCCGAAATCGGTGATGGCCTTGTCGACCTCGGCGGGCGAGGCGCCCTCCTCGAGCAGGAACTCGGCCTCGCGAAGGTAACCCGACAGCATCCGATTGCCGATGAAGCCGTGACAGACACCGGCGACGATCGGGAGCTTCCGGAGCTTCTTGCCGAGCGCGAGAGCGGTCGCAAGGGTTTCCGGCGAGGCCGATTTGGTGCGCACCACCTCGAGCAACCGCATCACATTGGCGGGCGAGAAGAAGTGGAGGCCGAGCACCTTGCCGGTTCGGCCCGGCAGCATCGCCGCGATCTCGTTGACGTCGAGATAGGAGGTGTTGGAGGCGAGAATGGCTGTGGGTTTTGCAACCTTGTCGAGCGCGGCGAACACGTGCTGCTTGACCGGCATCTCCTCGAACACCGCTTCGATGACGATGTCGGCATCACTGAGCGCGTCGTAGCTGGTCACCGGTTTGATGAGGCCCATGCGTTTCTCGACATCGGCCGCCGTCAGCCGCCCCTTCGCGGCCGTCGCTTCGTAGTTCTTCCGGATATTGCCCATGCCGCGCTCGAGCTGCGCGGCGTTCGAGTCGAGGATCGCCACCGGAATGCCGGCATCGGCGAAACACATGGTGATGCCGGAGCCCATGGTACCCGAGCCGATGACGGCGGCACTCGCGAGCGGCATTGTCTCAGTGCCCTTGCCGATGCCCGGCACCTTCGATGCCGCCCGCTCGGCGAAGAAGACGTGGCGCAAAGCCTTCGACTCCGCCGACAGCATGCAGGCTTCGAAGATTTCCCGCTCTTTGGTGATGCCCTGATCGAACGGCAGATCGACCGCCGCCTCGACGCAATCGACACAGGCAACGGGCGCTCTCTGGCCGCGCGCCTTCTTGGCGATCTCGGCGCGCTTTGCGTCGAACCAGACTTTGTCCTTCGGTTCGATGGCCTTGTCGCGAGCGAGGACGTGCGGGCCGCCCGCCGCGACGCGAGCCTTTGCGAAAGCTACAGCACCTGCTGTCAAATCGCCCTCGATCACGGCATCGACGACACCGAGCTCCTTGGCCATTTTCGCCGGCACGGGATTGCCGTCGACGATCATGGCGAGCGCGGCCTCGATGCCCGCGAACCGCGGCAGGCGCTGCGTGCCGCCGGCTCCCGGCGGAAATCCGAGCTTCACCTCCGGCTGGCCGACGGCGGCATCGGGCGCCGCCACGCGGTAGTGGCAGCCGAGCGCGATCTCGAGCCCGCCACCGAGCGTTTGCGAGCGGAGCGCGGCAACGACCGGCTTTTGGCTCGCCTCAATGGCCGTGATGACATCGCGGAGCGTCGCCTTGTCCGCGGGCCAGGGCTTGCCGAACATCCGGATATCGGCGCCGGCGATGCCGCCCGCCCCGCCGCCGCGCAGGACGATGGCTTGAACTTTTGGGTCGCCATTCGCCTGTCTGATTCCCGCAATGATCGCATCGGGCACGCCGGGGCTCATGGCGTTGACGGGCGGATTGTCGATGGTGATGACGGCTATGCCGTCCGCAAGGGCGTAGTCTGCACCGGGCACGTTGGACCTCTCATAGAGTTTCGACGCATACTAGGATCAGGATCGGCCGGGCGCGAGGGCAAACGCGGCGTCGTGCTGTCTCAGTCTGCGCTCTTTGCCATGGGCTCGTCGATCAACCGGAGACCCTCATGACCACCGCCGCCTGCATCGGAATGGGCCTCATCGGCAGCTCATGGGCGGTGGCTTTTGCCCGCCACGCCGATATCGTTCGCGTCTACGATCCCTCGCCAAATGGTCGCGATGCGGGCCTTGCCTATATCGATCGCGCCATGGCCGATCTCGGCAAAGCCGGCATCGTGCGCGATCCGGCGGCGGCGCGCTTGCGCATCCGCCTTGCGACCAGCATGGAGGATGCCGTCGCCGATGCGGACTATGTGCAGGAAAGCGCCTCCGAGAACCGCAAGCTGAAGCAGGAGCTGCTGGCCCAGCTCGACACGGCGACGCCGCCCGGCGCCGTCATTGCCAGCTCCACCTCCGAGATCCCGCCCTCCGAGTTCATGACGGGGCACAAGGGTTCGGCCCGCATGCTGGTCGCCCATCCGCTCAACCCGCCGCATCTGGTGCCGGCCGTCGAGCTTTGCCCGAGCCCGGAGACGGCGCCCGAGACGATCGAGCGGGCGCGGGTGTTCATGGCCGCCTGCGGACAGGCGCCGCTCGTCATGACGGAGGAGCGCAAGGGCTTCGTCATGAACCGGCTACAGATGGCGGTGGTGCGCGAGGCTTGGCATCTGGTGGCGCAGGGCGTTTGCACGCCGGAGGATGTCGACATCGCCGTGCGCGACGGGCTCGCCCATCGCTGGTCCGTCATCGGCCCCTTCGAGACCTTCCAGATGACGACCCGCAAGGGCTATGCGCAGCTGCTGACGAGCTATGCCGAGACGCTCAAGAACATCTCCGACGACCTCAACAAGGATTTCAATTTCGACAGACGGTTCGGCGAGAGCCTCGACAAGGCGATGGACGGCCCACTCTCGAGCGAGGCCTACGACGCCAAGATGGCGCGGCGCGATGCGGGGTTGTTGCAGCGGCTGGCGTTGCGGAAGAAGGTTTGAACGCGCGGTCGGAGTTCCTCACGTTCGCTGTGGAAGGCGTCTAAATTGTAGGGGCGACCGGCGGTCGCCCGCTCTTCCTCGCTGCCACAACGACTGCTCAAGGATGGCCGGGCGACCGCCGATCGCCCCTACATCACGGGCCGCCCGCCACGAAGCACATCACACCCCGAACAGCCCGATCACCAGACCCTGGATCAACAGCACGCCGAGCCAGTGCAACCCGTCGATGACCGTGAGCATGCGCTTGGATCCCTGGAAGCCGTGATTGGTCACGAGAGTCGTCATCACGAAGCCGATCCAGACGAAAAAGGCCGAGACGAGCCCATTCCACGGCGTCACTTGTCCGGCGCCCAGGTGCCCGATGAGGCCGCCGAGCACATAGGCCATGACGAGTTGGGCGACGAAGGCGATGATGAAGGGGGCGGCCGAGCCTTTGCCATCCGGGCCTTTGATGTCGGCTTCGGTCTTGCCGAGGGCCGCCATCCACGGTTTCGACAACGTCATGTACCAGGCCGCGCCGAAGATATAGCTCGCGACGGCCGCGACGATGATGGCGAGATAGCTGATGCCGGCGAATGCCATGGCGTGCCTCCACTTGACCCGTGAGGCGCTAAACCTATCCCCGAATGGCTTTTCGTTCTACCCGCCGGTGCCGGTCGTTGTGCTCGAGCCGGTGCCTGTACCGCTGTCGGTCGCGGCCGGTGCCGTCGTTGCAGCAGGCGGCGACGGCACGTCGCTCACAGCGCCGATCACGGCTGCCATGACGAGCAGCACCAGCAGCCAATGCACGCCGTCGATGAGGGTGAGCGTCAGCTTGGCACCCAGGTTCGAGTAGTTGACGAGGATCGTCGTCATGACGAAGCCGAGCCAGATGACGAAGGCGGTCTCGAGGGCGCCGCCGATCGTCGTCTCGCCCAAGCGGCGGATGGTGATCGCCAGCATGATGGTCATGATGATCTGAGCGATGGCCGAGAAGATGTAGCGGCGCGGCGAGTTGATGCCGGTTGCCGAGGCGATCGATGCCTTCCAGACCTGGCCGGCGATCGCATACCAGACCCAGCCGGTAATGAGGCCGGCGATGAAGGCATAGAGCACCGCGTCGCTGTCGAAATCGGGCAGCCGCTCGATGATGCCGAGGATGCGGTTCTTGATGAATTCCATGAGATCCCCCTGGCGGCTGCCGGTTCGAAAGGTCTGCACTGGCGGACTTCTACACGGTGCCCGGGCTGGCAGGCGTTGCAGTTGGGCCACGCGTCCCCAGGCGAATTGCCGCGTGATGGGAGCCTAAGGGTTTGTCGTCGTTCGCAAATCCAAGGCCGTTGTTCAATGTCGTGGTGACCGGCTGAATCAAGAAGCGCCTTTGATCACACCAAGACTGTCGCGCAAACCGATAGCCCAGGCCGCCTGCATTCGCGATCCGATTTCTGTCTTCGTACCTGCAAAGTGGCGCTTGATCCGCGGGGCCACAGTGGTCACGGCATCTGCGGTAGCCTCGATGATCTCAACGGCGCGCTTTGGACTGAGCCCGCATCTCATCCGTGCGAGGCGCAGGAGAGTTTTACGATCGGGCCATCGCGTTGAGCCGTCGATCGTCAGAGCCATCGGATCATTGGGGATATAGGCCGACGTGGTCACGATGTCGTAGGCCGGTGCCAATCGCGCCGGGCCGTCGACATGCTCATATGTCAAGCCAAAATTCTTGAGGTGGGCATCGCCGTTCCTGACGGCACAGTTGAGGACGAACAGGCGGAACAGGGCCTCCAGCACCTGTAGCTGATCGGCAGGTGAGGTGAAATCCTTCACGCGCTTGAATACCCGCGCCTCGTAGCCGCCTCTGTATTTATCGGTGGTGCCAAGGGCGTTCAATGCGCAGAAGTCCTCAAATCCCAAGTATGTCGCGCCGGTTAGATCGAACCGTTCGACGATGAGAGCTCCGCCGTCGTCGGAGAGTTCAAAAGCAGGAACCGGGAGGCCGGCGCGCCGTGCTGCCGTCAGGCAAAAGAATTCGTTTGCGGCCAACTCGGGAAATTCGTCTTCCTCCCAAAACTTCACGATGTGTGTCGCGCTGTGAACGCTGGGGGACTTTCGTACTTTAGGGTCGGAAATCTTCCCATCTGTTGCGCGGATCATGACCTTGGGCTGGACTCCGGATAGTCCAGAGTGGGTCGCAAACTGTTCGAGAAGATAGTTGAACAGCTCGCCATCGCGCCGCGCTCGGAGTATCTCGTCGATGGATTGAAAGGGGACACTCTCGTGTAGATCGGCGTCCATGGCCGTGTAGCGGATTCGGCCGATCTGCGTTCGCCCAACGATGCCGAGCAAGTCGAAGTCATCGAAGGTGCCTGTCGCCTTGGCGAAGCGTCTCGTCAGGCGTTCGCGCAGCGCTCCTTCTGGGAGGTTCATCTCGAATATCGGCAGCAAGCCGAACTTGGAATCCCAGGATTGGACGCGAACGGGCATCGTGATTGATACGGCACGGCCACCGGGCGCCTCGGGGTCATAGGCGAATGTCGAGCCTCTGGAACCGAGGCGGTCCAGGACTCCGGCTTGTGCTCCGTCTGACCAGACTCGGATCAAGAGACCTCACCGTTCAAGTTTTCCGCCTGCAGATCCTCGAGCGTAGGGCGGCTGAGGTTGAGTGCAGTGATGCGCAAGTCCAGACCCAAAACATGAAGGATGCGGAGGAGCCTAGTGAAGCCGATCTCCGGATATCGCCCCGTTTCGAGCTTTGCGATGAGCAGCCTGCTCACGCCTGCGCGGCTCGCCAGCTCGTGTTGCGTCAGCCGGCTGCGTTTTCGGTGCACTGCGATCAACTGAGCGATGTGATCGAGATCGTTCATTTGTATATGTTAGTATACAAATTGTGCCGTGTCAACCGATTTGCATATCAAGACATATATTTCTCATCGTTAGCGAACGGAAGACATATATCACAGTATACAAAAATGCGGAAAATCATGAGAAAGTATACTACAGATTACGCCTCATGACTTCGCAGTGAGCCGCCAGACGGCCGTGCGCTTGATTTCGGCGTCCTCGAGCTCCCGGGTGACGGGGACGTCGTAGTGGGCGACGGCGGTCAGCGCGTCCTTCGGCAGGTAGCTGCGGCCGGGGTCGCCGATGAGGACATCGAGGCCGGCGGCCTGGCATTGGCGGAGCCAGGTGAGCGTCCTCTCGGCCAGCGGCTTCTCATAGAAGAGGTCGCCGACGAGGATGACTTGGGCCTCGGGAACGCCTGAGCCGAGCAGATCACGCTCGACCGCCTCGACCGCCACGCCGTTGATCTCGGCGTTGAGGGCGATTGCCGCAACGGCGAAGGCGTCGATTTCGGCGGCGACGACTGAGGCAGCGCCCGCCTTCATCGCGGCGACGGCGACGAGCCCCGAGCCCGCCGCAAGATCGATGACGCGTTTGCTCGCAACGGTTTGCGGATTGTCGAGCACAAAACGCGCGAGCGCCTGTCCGCCCGCCCAGGCGAATGCCCAGAATGGTGGCGGCAACCCCTCCTCGCCGAGCTGCTCCTCCGTCTTCTGCCAGATCGGCAGGCTTTCCTCGGCGAGGCGGAGTTGCACTTCGGGGACGAGGGGCGGGGAGAGGAGGCGTGTGTTGGCGCGGATGAAGGCGGTGCGATCTTGGATCGCCTTGTCTGCCGTCACTTGCGCTTCGCCGGGTCGAGCCCGCCCATGCGGCAGACCTCCGCCCATTCTTCCGGCTGCACCGGCTGCACGGAGAGGCGTGAGTTGTTGACGAGCACCATCTTGGCGAGTTTCGGGTTCGCCTTTACGTCGTCGATGGTGACGGGCTTCGGCAGGCGCTCAACGGCGCGCACGTCGACGCATTCCCAGGTGCCGGTGTCGTCGGTCGGATCGGGATGGGCGAGCTTGATCACCTCGAGGATGCCGACGACATCTTTCCCCTCGTTCGAATGATAGAAGAAGCCTTTGTCGCCGAGCTTCATGGCCCGCATGTTGTTGCGCGCCTGATAATTGCGGACGCCGTCCCAGTAGTGGCCCTTCCGGCCGAGCTTCGCGAGGGCGTCATAGGAGAACACGTCGGGTTCCGATTTGAGCAGCCAGTATCCGGTCGAGATTGGGAGGGGGACGGGGGATTTGGTCATGTCGGCAAGCTCATTGTGTCAGGATCTCGAGCCCCTTGCGCTTTATCAGCGCCAGCAAAGTCATTGCTGGACCGCTTGGACGGCGCTCGCCACGCTCCCATTGGCTGATAAGACCGGTCGTCACATTGAGATGCCGCGCAAGCACGGCCTGACTGACCTTTTCGCGCCCCCGGAGCGCTTGGATCTGCTTCGGTGTCAACTCATCCACCTCGACGAGGCAAAGCGCATCGAACTTGCGCATGGTCACCTTGTCCATGACTCCAGCTTTGTGGGCGTCGCGCGCCGCCTCATGAACAACGCGAGCCAGTCTGCTTGAAGGTTTCTTAGCCACTGCATATCACCTCAATCCAGGCGCCGGCATCGAGAAGCTTTGCGATATCCGCATTGTCAAAATCCAAGAAGTTCTCAGCCAGCTCGCGCAGTCGATCCAAATCGGCATCGTCGATGTTGTCTGCGTCTTTCTTTGCAAACCCATCCACGAAGATCGCTCTATGCATTGTTCGATAAAGGATCAGCGTCCGATACCCGTTTGAGCGGCCCTTCCCAGGCCGAGGAACCCGCTGCTTGACGACACCGCCACCCAGATCGGCATCGACCAGTCCTCGCTCCGCACGATCCACGGCTTGGCAGAGCAAGTCGTCGCCAATTCGTTCGCGTCGTGCGAATCTCGCAAAGCCCTTGGATTTGTAGATATCGATGGTCACAAACCGCCTTTTTCAATATATAGCACTTAGTGTTATAATTCAAGTCGCTTGGATGTCCCCACCTAACGACTTCCTAAAACCACTGTCCACGGCCTCGCAGCGCAAGTGCGCGGTGCGGCCAATGTCATGCCTCGGCCCGGAACGGGCGCGCGAGCAGGCCCTCGATAGCCGCATCGACCGACAGCGTGCCGTCGACGATCTCGGCGACGGCGGTCGCAATCGGCATGTCGATGCCACGCTGCTTGGATACGCGCGTTACGGCGGCGGCTGTCCATACGCCCTCGGCGATGCCTTTACCGGTGGCGGTGGCTTCGGCAAGCGATGCGCCGCGACCGAGCGCCAAGCCCAACGCCATGTTGCGCGATTGTGGGCTCGACGCCGTCAGGATCAAATCGCCCAGGCCCGACAATCCGGTGAGCGTCTCCGGCCGCGCGCCGAACGCTCGTCCGAAGCGCGCGAGCTCGGCAAATCCCCGCGTGACGAGGGCTGCATGCGCGCTCGCACCGAGGCCGCGTCCCTTGATGATGCCTGCGGCGATGGCGAGGACGTTCTTCACCGAGCCGCCGATCTCGACGCCGGTGAGGTCGCTCGTCCAGTAAGGCCGGAACAGCTTATGGCCGATCGCTGCGGCCAGGTTTGCGCCGATGCCATCGGGTGCGGCGAGCGTGACAGCGGTTGGCAAACCGGCTGCGACATCGGCGGCGAAGCTCGGCCCCGAGAGCACGGCGGCGATGGCACCGGGTAGCTCTTCGGCCAGCACCTCGCTCATACGCTTGCCCGTCGCCTGTTCGAGACCCTTGGCCGTGATGATGACCGGAGTTCCGCGCGCCAGACAGGGCGCGAGCAGTTTTGCAACCGGGCGCAGCGATTGCGCGGGCGAAGCAAGGAGCACGATGTCCTGGCGAGCGACCTCTGCGATGCCGGATGTCGCTCGTATCGCCGGGTCGATGAGTATGCCCGGCAGCCGGCGCTCATTGCGATGTGTGCGAGCGATCTCGTCCGTCAAGCCGGCATCGCGCGCCCACAGCGTCGTCTCAAGACCCGCGCGGTGCATGGATATGGCCAGAGCCGTGCCCCAGGCGCCGGCACCTACGACACCGATGGTCCGGTACGCACTCACGCCTTCGCCCCATGCCGGCCGCCGCCGAGCGCGGGTACCGCATTGGGATCGAGCGGCCAGCGGGCTCGTGGCGGGGCATCGAAGCCGTCGGTCATGCCTAACGCCAATCGCTCGGCGCCTGCCCACGCGATCATGGCGCCGTTGTCGGTGCAGAGCGTGATCGGCGGCACCGAAAGGCGATAGCCGCGACCGGTTGCGAGCGCAGTCAGCGCCGCCGACAATTTCCTGTTCGCCGCGACGCCACCGGCCACCACCAGGGCCTTCGGCGCGTCGTTGCCGAGCATGTCCTCGTAGATCGCCATGCCTCGCCCGACGCGGTCGACGACGCTCTCCATGACGGCCGCCTCGAAGCTCGCGCACAGATCGGCGACGTCCTTGTCCGACAGAGGCGCCGCCGCTTCCGCGCGCTGGCGTACCGCCGTTTTGAGACCGGCGAAGGAGAAATGCGGCTCGGGGCGTCCGAGCATCGGCCGCGGCAGTGGAAAGCGCGTTGGATCACCCGCTCTGGCCATCCGCTCGACCTCCGGC
>JANNSX010000369.1:0-4946 GCA_031403155.1 Hyphomicrobiaceae bacterium | reverse complement strand
CAATGTCTCCCAGCGCAATCTGATCCCGTCCCGGTCGATCATGCCGGTCGCGTACGACTGTTCGCGCCGCGAGAGAATCCCCCGAGTCGATCCGTCGCACGCTCACGGATCACGATTCACTTATCGTTGAAGGTGCCCTAATTCAGCCGCTTCGGCCGATCGGGGCTGTCGAGAGAGAAAGCGGGAATCGCCACATCGAGCATCCGCCCGTCCTCGTCCTGCATCTGATAGCTGCCGACCATGATGCCGGACGAGGTCTTCAATGGGCAGCCACTCGTGTAGGTAAAGGCATTGCCCGGCATGATGACAGGCTCCTCGCCGACGACGCCCGGACCGCGCACCTCCTCGGTGCGCCCCATGGCGTCCGTGATCCGCCAATGCCGGGAGCGCAGTTGCATCGGCCGATCGCCCTGATTGGCGATTTCGACGGTATAGGCCCAGAAATATCGCTTAGCGTCCGGCTCGGAGCGCTCCGGCAGGTATTGCGGCGTGACGGTCACGCGAATGTTGTGGGTGACGGAGCGATACATCGGCCGGAACCTGCCCTGCTTGCACTACATTGGCAAGCTAGGCCATGGCTCTCGTGCGATCGAGGCTCGCAAATGCCGTCTAAGCCCGCTGAACTACGGGTCGGTATTTTCGGGCCGGGACACTGGATGCCCGCCGGGGTCCGGGCACGATACCGGAAATGGGCCAGCACGGCCAGCATATTGGACGGACAAACCACACCATGCTCGACGCCCATGTGCGCCCCTTCATCGACCCCCCGCTCAACCACGCGGGCCGGATGCTGGCGCGCATCGGCATCGGCGCCATCGAGATGACGCTGGCGGGTTTCGTCGCCGGGCTGTGCGCGGCGATCGCCATTGCCATCGGCCAGCCCGGCTGGGCGATTGCGCTGATCCTCTTGAGCCGACTTGCCGACGGGCTCGATGGCGCCATCGCGCGGGCGACCCACCAGACCGACCTCGGCGGCTATCTCGACATCGTACTCGATTTCATTTTCTACGGCGCCATCCCGTTGGCCTTCGCCATCGCCGATCCGTTCCGCAATGCGCTTCCCGCTGCCGTCCTGCTCGCCAGCTTCTATGCCAGCGGCTCGGCCTTCCTCGCCTTCGCCATCATGGCGGAGAAGCGGGGTCTGTCGACGGTCGTCCAGGGAAAGAAGTCGCTGTTCTATCTGACGGGCCTTGCCGAGGGGACCGAGACCATCATCTTCTTTCTCCTGTGCTGCCTCTTCCCCGACGCCTTCCGCTGGCTCGCCTATGTCTTCGCGGCCGTCTGCTTCGTTTCGACAGCGGCCCGCATTGTCGCGGGCTGGCGGACGTTGACGTAGGTGCTACGTAGGCTGGTGCTGAGGGCGAGGCCCGAAGCCCAGCGCAGCCGAGTTCGGTGCTCCTAACGCTGGGCTTCGCGAAGAGTTCAGCCCAGCCTACAAGTCCGGCCCCGCCATCGACAAATCCGAACCCACTTCCTATGGTCGGCCGCGCCTTTGAGGAGGGTCCCATGCCCAAGCAGCTCAATCCCGACACGGTCACCAAGCCGGCTTCCAACTATGCGCAGGCCGTCACCCACAAGGCGGCCGCCGAGCGCATCGTCGTCTCCGGCCAGATCGGCGTCCGCAAGGACGGCTCCATCGTCAAGGAATTGCCGGCCCAGATGGAGCAGGCCTGGCAGAACCTTTTCGCCATCCTCGCCGCCGCGGGCTACAAGAAGGCCGACCTCATTCGCATCGTCATCTACATGACGGCACCGGCCGATGTGGCGCTCTACCGGTCGACGCGTGATCGGCTGATGGAGGGGCACGCCTGCGCGACGACCTTCGTCCAGGTCGCGGGGCTCGCCCATCCCGATCTGCTGTTCGAGGTCGAGGGCGAGGCGGTGAAGGAATAGGATCGCATCATGACCGCAGATACGATCGCCAAGCTTCTGTCGCGCAACGATGCGGGCCGGCCGGCGCTCGGAGCGCCGGGTGCGAGGTCGCTGACCTTTGGCGGGCTCGCGGCGCTGACCCGCGATGTTGGAAAGGCCCTCAACGCCGCCGGCATCGGCTGGGGTGACCGCGTCGCCATCGTGCTTCCGAATGGCCCCGAAATGGCCGCTGCCTTCATCACCATCGCCCAATCCGCAACGACGGCTCCGCTCAATCCCGCCTATCGCGCCGACGAGTTCGAATTCACCATGAGCGATCTCAAGGCAAAGGCCCTCGTCACACTCGCTGGTTTCGATACGCCGGCACGTGCGGTCGCGGAAAAGCTCGGCACGGCGGTGATCGACATCGTGCCCGAGCCGGAACGAGGCGCGGGCGCCTTCAAGCTCGCGGCGCCTGTGAGCGGAAAGGTCCGTTCCGCCGAGGCGCCCGGCCCCGACGACATCGCGCTTGTGCTGCATACCTCCGGCACCACCTCACGGCCGAAGATCGTGCCGCTGGCACAATCGAATGTCGCGGCGTCTGCCCGTCACATCGGCACGACGCTGGCGCTGACGCCAGAAGATCGCTGCCTCAACATCATGCCGCTGTTCCACATCCACGGACTTATTGCGGCTGTGCTCTCCTCACTTGCGGCCGGCGGCGAGACGGTCTGCACGCCAGGCTTCAATGCGCTGAAGTTTTTCAGCTGGCTCGATGAGACGGCGCCGACCTGGTTCACCGCCGTGCCGACCATGCATCAGGCCATCCTGACGCGCGCCGAACGCAACACGGAAGTCCTCGCGCGCCAGAAACTCAAATTCATCCGCTCCTCCTCGGCCTCGCTCCCGCCGCAGGTGATGCTGGAGCTGGAAAAGACCTTCGGCTGCCCCGTCATCGAGAGCTACGGCATGACGGAGGCGGCACATCAGATGGCGTCGAACCCGCTGCCGCCGCGCGCGCGCAAGCCCGGCTCCGTCGGCATCGCGGCCGGACCCGAGGTGGCCATCATGGATGAGGCGGGACACCTTCTGAGCAATGGCGACCTCGGCGAGGTTGTGATCCGCGGCCCCAACGTCACGCGGGGTTACGAGGCCAATCCGGAAGCCAACGCCAAAGGCTTCACGAATGGCTGGTTCCGCACGGGCGATCAGGGCGTGATGGACGCGGAAGGGTATCTGCGTATCACCGGTCGCCTGAAGGAGCTCATCAACCGCGGCGGCGAAAAGGTTTCCCCGCTCGAGGTGGACGAGGTGCTGATGGATCACCCGGCCGTCGCCCAGGTCGTCACCTTCGCCGTGCCGCACGACAAGCTCGGCGAGGAGGTGGCGGCGGCCATCGTGCTGAAGGAAGGCCAAACCGCCACCGAGCGCGAGATCCGCGACTTCGCGCTGAAGCGCCTTGCCGATTTCAAGGTGCCCCGCAAGATTGTCATACTCCCCGAGATCCCCAAGGGCGCGACGGGCAAGCTGCAGCGCATTGGCTTGGCGCAGAAACTTGGGCTCGCGCTCTGAGGAAGGGAGAGCCGATGCGGATCGCGGTCGATGGTCCTGCGGCGTCCGGCAAGGGGACGCTCGCCAAGCGCATCGCCGCGCATTTCGGGCTCAATCATCTGGACACCGGCCTGCTCTACCGTGCGGTCGCACGCGACATTCTCGCCAAAGGCAAGCTGCTCACCGATCTCGATGCGGCCGTCGCCGCCGCCCGGTCGCTCGATCACACGACACTCGCCGATCCCGAGCTGCGCGGCCGCACCGCCGGCGAGTCCGCCTCCATCATCGCGCGCATTCCAGAGGTGCGTGCCGCGCTCCTCGATTATCAGCGCCAATTCGCGGCCAAGCCTCCCGGCGCCGTGCTCGACGGACGAGATATCGGCACCGTCGTGCTTCCCGATGCCGACGTTAAGATCTTCGTAACCGCCTCCAGCGAGGAGCGAGCCCGTCGCCGCTGGAAGGAGTTCACCAAGGCCGGCGCCAACGTCAAATTCAGCCAGATTCACGAGGACATCCGCATCCGCGACCGGCGCGACCGCGACCGGAGCGTCGCACCCCTCGCCCCGGCAGCCGATGCGACCTTGCTCGATACAACCGAATTGGATATAGAAGCCGCGTTCAGAGCCGCCGTGCATCTGATCGAGGAAAAGACCGGAAAGTCCGGGCGCACCCGCTAGTGCGATGGTTCGCTAATGCCGACTGAGAATGCCGCAGGTGCAGACGGCATTAGCGAACCTGAATCGCACTAGCAAGCACATAGTTTCTAGTGTCCCTTATGTCCCGCAAATGCCGAAAGTGCCTGCTGAGAGCTGGTCGGCATTTGCGGGACGGGACACTAGCGGGTGGGCCCCATTTTGCTTTCCGGCGGCACTTCGGGGTTCGCAACCCGGAAGGTCCGGGCAGGGCGGCATCGCTAACCCACGCCAAGGCAGACGGGGTGCGGCGTAGAGAGGGCGGCGGGCTCAAATCCCGCCGAAAGCCCGCTCTCGGCGTATTCCGCAAAAGCCAAGGCGTCCAAAACGCAACGCGACGTCGCTGACCCGCGAAGAGGAGACTTGATGAGCGTGAACCAGGCTTCAACTGCCAAAGACATGAACCCCTCGCGTGAGGATTTCGCCGCCCTTCTGGACGAGTCTCTCGCCTCCGACAGCCTCCAGGAAGGCATGGTGGTCAAAGGGATCATCGTCGCCATCGAGAAGGACCTGGCGCTGATCGATGTCGGCCTCAAGATGGAAGGCCGCGTTCCCGTCAAGGAATTCCAAGGCCCCGGCCGCGATGGCGACGTCAAGGTCGGCGACACCGTCGAGGTCTACCTGGAGCGCGTCGAGAATGCGCTCGGTGAGGCCGTGCTGTCGCGCGACAAGGCGCGCCGCGAGGAAAGCTGGGTCCGCCTCGAAGAGAAGTTCAATGCCAACGAGAAGGTGACAGGCGTCATCTTCAACAAGGTCAAGGGCGGCTTCACAGTCGATTTAGACGGCGCGGTGGCCTTCCTCCCCGGTAGCCAGGTCGACATCCGCCCGATCCGCGACATTGGCCCGTTGATG
>JANNSX010000368.1:0-30185 GCA_031403155.1 Hyphomicrobiaceae bacterium | reverse complement strand
TGGCACCGGCTTCGTGCCGATCCGCAAGAAGGGCAAGCTCCCCTGGCGCACCATCGGGCAGGACTACACGCTCGAGTACGGCGTCGATGTCATCGAGATGCACGAGGACGCCATTCAGCCGGGCAAGCGCGTGCTGCTGGTCGATGATCTGATCGCAACCGGGGGCACGTCCGAAGCCGCCGCCAAGCTCATCCAGCGCTCGGGCGGCGCGCTCGTCGGAGCGGCCTTCATCGTAGACCTGCCGGACCTCGGCGGCATGATCCGCCTGGGTGAACTCGGCATCGCCTGCCACGCGCTGGTGGCCTTCGAGGGGCATTGAAAGTGAAGGCGCCGGGCATCAGGCATCGGGCATCAGCTCAATAGACTTGCTTGCGTCAATCCCTGGCTGCGCGGCCACTTGACCCCAATGCCTGACGGCTACTGCCCGATGCCTCACTCACACGACCCAGTCCGCCGGTGCAAATCCTGCAGCGCCGTGTTGGTGCCGTGGATCGCGCAGTCGAACTTGCCCGACTTCGTCATGCGCGATTTGGGTTTTGAGGGCTCCGAGTTCACTGTCTTGGTACGCTTCCTGGCCGCCGCCTTCTTGACGGACTTGGGCTCGCTCTTCGGCTTCACCCGCGTGACCTTCTTGGGCTCGGATCTCGGCTTCGTGCGTGTGATTTTCTTGGGCTCGGGTTCGATCCGTTTCACTTTCTTGCGCACGGCTGTGGGAGCGTCGCAAGCGGTCTCCACTTTCGCCGTCACGGCATCGAGCGCCTCGCCCGTCGGCTCGTCGACGGAGAGTTCGAGCCCGGCCGCCTCGTTGAAGCGCTCGAGCGCCGACGCACTGCCGCGGCCCCAGTCGCCATCGGCCTCGCCGGCATAGCAGCCGACGCGGGAAAGCTCGGTCTGGAGCTGGCGGGCAAGGAGGGCCGGGTCGGCAGCCTCCTCGGCGGTTTCGCTGGTCTCGGCGCTCGCGACCTCGGTTGCTTCCGGGGTCTCGGCGCTGGCAACGACAGTGGTTCCGGCAGTTGCAGCCTCGCTCTCGGCGGGCGCCTCGGTGATTGCCTCGGCCTTCGCAGTTTCCGCACCGGTCGCCTCGGTCTTCGGCTCGACTGTGATTGTGCGATCGACGAGGGTTGCGACCTGCGCCGTCTTCACTTCCTCGAGCCTGACCTTCGCCATGTCGGCAAAGACCGTACCCTGGTAGCGCGCGATATAGGCCTCGAGCACGGCGATCGAGGTCGAGTTGTTGACGGTGACCCAGGCCTCGGCGGCCTCCGAGAGGGGCTGCGCCGTACCATCCGCCGTCGCGACCGTCGCCGACGCCTTCGGCTTCAGCACGATCTCGCCGATGATCTGGTCGTAGTAAGCCGGCTGCTGGGCGTGATGCACGGTGCCGGCGAGCGCGTCGACCTGCTGCTGCACGGTTTTCGCCAGCGCCACATGCGTCATGCCGCCGGTGCGCAACAGCGGCACGAGCTTGCGGGTGAAGACCGAGTTCTCATCCTTGTCGTCGGGCCCGAGGCCATCGAGCGCGGTCTGGCCGATGCCCGCTGAGTAAAGCACGAAGACGCCGTCCGGCGTATCGATGCGGGCAAGGCCACGCTGGGCGCCGAGGTTGCGCGTGCCGGAGGCGGCGAAGGGATTGTCGCGGCAGGCGTCGAGCACGACCATGGAGACGGCCGCGCCCCGGTTGCGGATGCGCGCGATGATGCTGTCGACGCTATGGGCTTCGTCCTTGACGAGCCCTTCCTCGCCCTCGCGGGGCTTGGGGATGTCGGTCGGCAACAGATAGTTCTCGGCGCCGATGGCGACGCCATGCCCGGCGAAGAAGAAGAACACCGTGTCGCCGGGCGCGATCGAGGCGTCGAGCTCGGACATGCGCTTGTTCATGTCACGCCGGGTCGAGTTCTCGCCCGAGATGACTGTGAAGCCGATCTCCTCGAGCGCGATCGCCACCGCACGGGAGTCGTTCACCGCCTTGCCGAGCGGCGTCAGGTTCTCATAGGCATCGTTGCCGACGACGAGGGCGATGCGCTTGGCCGCCGCCGCCGGGGCCGCAAGCCCAAGCAGGACCACGCCGAAAGCGGCAAAGGCCGTCCAAATCCGATTGCGCATGGCCGTCTCCTCCCCAAATCAGCCGATCCATGGGGATCCATATAGTATGCCTGATACGGCGCGCTGTCCCAAGGGGAACAGCTGAGTAGGCCTTCGCGGCCATGAATTCGCCCTCCCCTCATGGTGCTGCTCGACAGGGCCGGTGCCGGGGCCCTAAAAGGGGCCCATGACTTGCGGATGCAATTGGCCCGCGCCGTACTGCCGGTAACCAGCGGTTGAGGGAGGGGAGCCCCACGATGTCCTATCCGGCCCGCGACCCGGACACCGCTACCCCGAGCGAGCCACTCTCGCCGGAGGCCGGGGCGCGCGCGGAGGTACCTCCCGACATTGACACGGTCGGCGCCCTCCAGGCCGCGCTCGAGCAGCAGGAGGCCGAGGCTGCGGCGCAATCGATGGCGGCAGCCACCGCCCATCCGGCACCCAAGGAAAAATTCATCCCGGTCTCCCGCCAGGAGATCCTCGCCCGCATGACCCGGCCGGGCTTGTGGCCGGCGCGCGAGGCCGAGGCCGCGCCGCGCTTCTTCCGCTACCTCTCCGCCTGGCGCCACATCACCTACAAGGAGCGGCTGGAAGCCATCGAGAACGCCTACCAGCCCTTCAGTCCGGAATCGGATGTCATCGAGCGGACCGATTTCACGCTCTCCGAGCGGCAGACGATGAAGGTCCGCCTGCTCGAGCTGGTCCGCCGCCTGCTGATCCAGGCCAACTACACCGAGGTGCCACGGAGCCGGCTCCGCGATCTATTGACGAAGGAGTCCGTCTATCAGCTCGACCTCGACGTCGATTTCGACGACTACGAGGAATGCGTCGTCTTCTGGCGGGGCGCGACGACGAAGAAGCGCAAGCGCCGCTCGCTCAACAAGGCCTATCTCGGCCATGTCGAGATCGAGTACCCGATTTATCAGCGTCTCTTCGTGCTTTTGAAGTTGAAGGCCGACGAGGAACGCATCCGCGAGCTGATGGCCAAGAACGGACTCGATGCCAAGGAGGCGCGCGCGCTGATGAAGAAACAGCGCGGCATGCTGCCAGCGGAGCTCACGAGCGACCAGATCCACATCAAGCTCTTCAAGTCGATCCCGCGCGACGACATCGAGATGCTGTTTCCGACGACCCGCGTGAAATTCCGCTTGAAGGACAAGCTGACCTTGGGCTTCACGGCCGGCGGGGGGACGGTGGCGACGATCGCCGGCGTTGCGACGAAAATCCTCGTCGCGACGAACCCGGTGACGCTCGCCATGGCGGCGCTCACCATGGGGGGCTTTGCCTTCCGGCAAGCGACAGCCGTGCTGAACCAGCGCCGCGCCTATCTGATGGTGCTGGCGCAGAACCTCTATTTCCACACGCTCGCCGACAATCGCGGCGCCATCGCGCTGCTCGCGAGCCGCGCCGAGGAGGAAGACTTGAAAGAGGAGATGCTGGTCTACACCCTCCTCTGCCGCGAGAGCGTGCACGAAAGCGAGCTCGGCGACGTCCGCCAGGCCATCGAGCAATTCCTTGCCGACGAATTCCGCGTCGAAGTCGAGTTCGACGTCGAGGACGCGCTGTCGCGGCTGATAGCCGACGGGCTCGTCCGGCGGGACGCGGCGGGCCGCTTGCGCGCGATGACGCCAACGGAAGGCATCACCCATATCGACGCCGCCTGGGACGGGTATCTCGATCCCAAGGGCGTGGACCGGTCGATGCTGGTCGAGGGGCGGTAGGGCGGATCTCGTCTGCCAACGGATTCAGCGAAGAACGAAAATACCCTACGCCGCCCGATCCAGCAGCGGCTGCAGCGAGGCGTGGAGCTTGGGGCTTTCGAGCTTGAGGAACCGCAGCAGCGCCTTCTCGTTCTCATGAAGTTGTCCGTCGCGGCCGATGCGCTCGGCGAGCCAGCCGGCCTCGGGCTCGGTCACGGGTTCAGAGGTGATCATGGCGATGCGCTGCTGCTCGACCTTCTCGAGCGCGATCTCCTCCCAGCTCTGCTCCTTGTAGGCACCGAAGACGCCGGCCAGACCACCGGCGAGCATGCCTGACAGCATGTGGCCGAGCGAAAGATCGCCACGGCTCTTCAACCACTCCTCCTGATGCAGAGCTTCGGCACGCGCCGGCATGCTGTAGCCGGAGGCCGCCATCAGATAGTTGGCAATCGCCTTGACGAAGAGATCCGACCAGGCAGAATCGTTTTGCGCCTCGTTCGTCTCATCGTTGATATCGAACAGCACCTCGGCCTCGGCCTTGGAGATGGCGATATGCCCTTCGCCACCGAAGGCGTAGAGGATGCGCCGGACGAGTTCGACCTCGCTTTCGGTGACGTGACCGGGCTCGAGCGCGCTTCCCGCACGGAGCGGCCCGCTGCCGTCGACGACGGCGTGTTTCACCTGCTCGAGCGCGAATTTGACGAGGCGCTCGGGCGACCAGCGCGCGGCGTCGAGGATTTTGATCAGCAGCTCGAGCTCGGTCATCGTCTGCACGACGCCATCCTCGGAGATGCGATCGATGAGCCAGTCGGCGTTCTCGGCCGTGACGTAACCCTGCGGCAACGCCTGGTGCACGACGAAGTCGGTCAGGGCCTCGCAGAAGAAGTCCGACCACTCCGCATCCTGCTCGGGGCAGGAGCGATTGATGGAGAAGAGCGCCTCGGCCTCGGCGGAGGAGATATGGCCGTCAGGATAGTAGGAGCGGCGGAGCTTCAATACGTCCTCGGCGCGGACCGCGCCGCGCGCCATAAGCTCATCCAGATTGAACTGCTGCTCGCCCATGGCGGGAACCCCGTTCTCAATTGCCCGGGCCGACGATAATCCTCCCCTGTTACCAAATGGCTAATCCGTGTCAGGACATCGGACGAGTGAAGTGATCGCTGGCCCAATAACCCAACAGGCCCGCGATGAGCGTCAAGACCGCGATCAGCAGATAGCGCGTGCCGATCGGCCGGCCACCGCCGATCCAGGCATAGACGGCCTTCGTCACCGTGTTGACAAAGACGGCGACGAGCAGCGCGGCAGCGGCCCAGTGCCGGCCGAGATCGCCCCTCGCAAGCTCGGTCATGGAAAGCGTGATGGCATCGACGTCGACGATGCCGATGGCCGCCGCGCTCGCGATCAGGCCCTGGCCGCCGAGCCAGGCGGCGGCCGCCTTCGAGAGCAGCGAGATGACGGCAATGGCGGCGCCCCAAAGCAGAACCTCTTTCAATTCAAAGGGATTGACGAGTTTCAAGGCCGGGCGCGCGCCGTTGTCGGCAGGCTCCCGGCCGACGAAGAAGGCGCCCGCCAGCCACAGCACCGCCCCACCGGCGACGAGCGGCGCCCAGATTTCCAGAAACAGCTCCCAATTGAGGACGCCGACCATCGTCAGCACGCGCAGCACCATCGTCCCGCTCGCCATCACCATGCCGGCGAGGCACAACCGGCTCTGCACCGGATGATCACGGGCGAGCTTGGCGAGGGTCATGGTGACCGCGGTGGAGGAGACGAGCCCGCCGGCGATGCCGGTCAAGACGATGCCGCGCGTCTCGCCCGCCATCTTGACCGCGATGTAACCGGCGAAGGAGACGGCCGCGAGCAGGATCGTCAACAGCCAGAGTTGACGCGGATTGATGGCGTCGAGCGGTCCCATGAAGCGATCGGGCAGCACGGGGAGTAGGATCACCGCCATGGCGAGGAGAAGCAGCGTGGCGCGAAGCTCCTCCCAGGTGAGCCGCCTCAGCCAGCCGTGCGATGCGCCCTTCAGCGCGAGCTGTCCGGCGGTCGCTACTCCCGCGGCAGCGGCTGCCGCCATGCTGCCGATCACTGCATAGGCGCCTAGCGCGAAGGCAAGCATGCCCGCGACAAGCGTCGTCGCGCCGAATGTCCCCTCCTTCGTGATCTCGCGCAGACGGAAAACCGCCAGCACAGCGGCGGTCACCAGGAACACGATCGACAGCGCAATGAGCCCGCCCGGCCCGCCGCCGGCGACGAGAGCCGCCCAGACGCCACCGAGCAGTCCCAGGAGCGCGTGCGTGCGCAAACCCGCCGTCCGCTCGCCTTCGCCTCCGGCGCGTGCGTGCCAGCCGCGCTCGACACCGATGAGCAGACCGATGGCGAGCGCGAGCGCCAGTCGCTGAAAGACTTCCAGGGTATCCATCCCGGCACTATGCCTGGACCAAGCGACGCCGAAAAGGGTCACGAAAGCACAGGGTTAGTCGGCCGGGCTTAAAAGGTGTAACCGAAGTGGCCGATCTCGCGGGCGTACCAGCTGGCGATCAGCTCCCGGCTTTCGTCCGAGTAGGAGGAGCGGTAGTCCCGCTCCTTGGTCTTGGAGACATTGGTTACCGGCAGCGACACGCGGCCGGACAGGCCGACGGCGGAAAGCACCTTTGCAAACCCCGCCTCGAGCGCCTCATAGCGACCGACATAGTCGAGCACGATCTTTCCCTCTTGCGAATAGAGATCGTAGTTCTCGACATAGGCGCGCGTCTTGTGCCGGTTGAAGGCATCGAAGGCCGGCTTCGCCGTCTTGCTCTTGGTCTTGTAGTGATACCAGGAGACCTGCCGGTCCCAGGGATTCCGCTCGAAGGAAAATTTGTAGTAGCTCCGCCAGACCTCCTCGCCAACATAGCCGCGCACGCGCCAGGCCGGCATGTGCTCGTAATAGCCGATGGAGGGGTGGTAGTAGCGCTCGGGCCGGCCGAGCAGCGTTTTCCAGAGCGGCCGCTTCGGCACCAGCGGATGGTCGAGCCGATAGTTCTGCGCGTGTTGTTTGCGATGACCCCGCAGCTGCTCGCTCGCTTCGGTGATGACGTCGTCGGGATCGCAGATTTCCGACAAAGCCGCCTCGATCGATGTCGAGGCGGTCTTATAGGTCTTGATGTAGATGAAGCGGTGGGCGTGGCTGAGGATCATGCCACACGCTTATCATGCCCCGCCCCAACCGGCCAAACCGCCCTCAGTCGCAGCCCTTCCAGCGCTCGGCCTTGCGGATCGCCAGCACGTTCGCGCGCTCGTAGGCGTTGAGCGGCACCGCGGCCTCGTTCCGATAGGCGCAGCCGGCATTCGAGAACTGGCGCTTGGCCCGCTTGGTTTTGAAGCAGTAGCCGTTCTCGTCGTAGATGCGATTGCGGACGTGCCAGAGGTTCTGGCAGCTCAGGCGCCTCAGGTCTTTCTGGGAGTAATATTCACTATCGGTGCAGCCGATGTCCTCGAAGCAATCGGCGCGGGCGCCGGTGAAGCCGCCGAGGAGGAAAAGCAGCAGCGCGACGACGACGAGGATCACGGATTCCGGATACTTGCTCAACATGGGATCGAACCCCTTGGTTGGACCGTATGCCCCAGTCCGGGTATGCTTATCGCAATCCCGACATGAACCCGGCCTGAACCGGGCGCACCTCGGCCCAAGCTTCGCCCATTCCGAGGCGTCTCATGCCGAGACACGCGGTAACCTTGCGTTCACACATTCGGCGGCACACTGGGAGAACCGACTGCTTCGAGGTTTGCCGATGTCCCTTCACGCCGCCGAGACGCTCTGGCGCAAGCCGCCCAGCATCCGCTACCGCTGCGGCTCCTGCTCGAAGCTCCACCAGGGCCTGCCGGAGTTGACCTTCTCCTCGCCTCACCCCTATGCGCGGTTGCCGGAGGGGGAGCGCGCGACAAGGGCCCGGCTCGGCTCCGACCTCTGCGTCATCGATGAGAACCGCTTCTTCCTGCGCGCGGTCATGCATCTGCCGATCTCGGGCTACGAGGACCAGTTCGGTTTTGGCGTATGGGCTGAAATCAGCGACGCCGATTTCCGGACCTACTTCCAGAATTTCGACAGTGCCCGCAACAGTCATCTCGGCCCCTTCGAGGGTGAGATCGCCAATGCGCTGCCGGGCTTTCCCGAGACCAGCGGTCTTCAGTGCCGCATCCACCTGCAGGACGGCGGCCGCCGCCCCTACATCGAGATGCGCACCGCGTCCCATGCACTCAGCCTCGCCCAGGCCGATGGCCTCGCCATCGAGCGCGCCATCGAGATCGTCCGCGACAGCCGGATCGGCGCGTTCGTGGTGATCGGGTAGCTCTGCTACGTTTCTAGGGTGTTGCCGTTTTTCGTTGAATCACTCCAACACCCTAATTCCTTGGTTTGCCGTGCTTCTTTTCGGAAAACCGCTTCGCACTTTTCCGGAAGCACTCTAGGAACCCCAGCTCCTTCTGCACCTTCTTCGGCAAGTTGGCCGCCGCCAGCCGGTGGCTCTCGCGCAGGTAGGCCTTGAGATCAGCGTCACTGACGCTCTCGTCCGACGTCCGCTGGATCCACAGCATGCCGCGCGAGGCCAGATAGGGCGCGGGGCGGCAGCCGGGCTGTTCCTTGAGAAGCGAGAACGACAGCTCCGAGCATTTGAAGGTAACGGCCAGCACGTCCCCCTCTTTCTCCCAGCCGCCGATCGCGAACACCTTGGCCCCCCCGACCTTCCACACATGCGCCCCACCCCACTGCACGACATGCGTCGTGTGCGGGAGTGATTTGCAGAAGCGATTGTATTGGGCAAGGTTCATAGAATGACGGCCAGGTGCTCCGCGCGCGCTGCTTTCACGGCGCGCCAGGGAACCGCCTGATCCAGCGTCACCAGACGCCCACCATTCTTGACCGCGAGCGCCAGCAAGTAGGCATCCGTGATCTGGCGCCGCCCGAGCAGGTGATCGTGATCAATGACCGCTTTGTCGAGCAATGAGACATCATCGGGCCAAAAGACGTGGCCCGGCGCGTCGGTCCATTGGCGGACGACTTGGATGGCATCGGCGAGCTTGATGGGATTGGAGTAGCTGCCCCCCGACGCAATGCGAAGGGCCCCATTTTGTGTTGTCGGTGAACTGGCCCAGCCGAGCGCCCGGTGAGCATGCCACCAAGAACTCGCCTTGGCGTGGAATACATGCTCCGGATCGAAAAGCGCCAAGAGCATATTCACATCAAAGAACGCACGCATGTTCAGGGCGTTTGCTTGGGAAGACGCGTGCGGCGCTTCTTTCCCGACGGTGACTGAGGGTCATCGAAGCGTCGAGGCTTGCCTGTCGAAAAATCCCACGGGACCCCTTCCTCGGCGTCGATCTCCTCCTGGATCTTCCGCACCATCTCGGAGGTAACGATACCGCCCCTCCGCGGGAACGTCGGCCAGTCGCTCAAGGGCTCGGGGCCGCGCTCAGCCATTCCGGTCACCGTCGGCGTCGTCAGGGCCTGACGCGCAAGATCGGATAGAACGCGCCCGATCGTTTTTCCCTCGGCCCGGGCCAGCTCCTTGGCCGCCGAGAGAATGTCGTCGTCGATGTCGAGCGTGGTGCGCATGCATCAGATGCTAACGCATCAGATGCATTGGATCAAGTAAGTTCTTACTCGATCCCCACCGCCTTTGCCGGCCGGAAGCAGAAATCCAAGTCACGATAGACGTTGTCGCCGACGCCGGGCGGGTCCTCGTACATGAGGCCGGCCTCGTCGAACAGGTGCCCATTCTCGGGGTTGCGCGCCCGCGTCAGGATCAGCACGCGCGTGACGATGCGCTTGAAGCCAAAGGGGCACGGCCCCGTGCCGACGAGGAGCAGCATCGGCTGGGCAAGGTCGCGCGCGAGAGCAGCTTGCGTCCGGGCGGCGACCGCCGACGTCTTGGCGAGCTCGGCTTTGAGCGCACCGATGCGAGCCTCTTGCGCGGCAAGGCGCTCATTGAGCTTGGCGACCTCTGCGGCGAGGCCCACCTCGTCGGCCAAGGCGGACGACGCACCGAGATAGACAACCGCCAGCGCGGCCAACAATCCCTTGAAGCCCACAATCCGCCTCCGTGGACGCATGATGCGCCGGAGATAAACCTATCACAGGCGATGGTGGCCCCTCACAACGGAATATTGTCGTGCTTCTTCCAGGGGTTCTCGACGGTCTTCCGCCGCAACATGTTGAGGGCGCGGCAGAGGCGGCGGCGGGTGTTGCGCGGCATGATCACCTCGTCGATGTAGCCGCGCTCGGCGGCCACGAACGGATTGGCGAAGCGATCCTGATAGTCCTTGATGCGTTGGGCGATCTTTTCGGGATCGCTGAGCTCGGCGCGGTAGAGAATTTCGGCCGCCCCCTTGGCGCCCATGACGGCGATCTCGGCCGTCGGCCAAGCGTAGTTCACATCGCCCCGGATGTGCTTGGAGCTCATGACGTCGTAGGCGCCGCCATAGGCTTTCCGGGTGATGACGGTGACCTTCGGCACGGTCGCCTCGGCGAAGGCGAAAAGCAGCTTGGCGCCATGCTTGATGAGGCCGCCATACTCCTGCGCGGTTCCGGGCAGGAACCCCGGCACGTCGACGAAGGTGACGAGCGGAATGGCGAAGCAGTCGCAGAATCGCACGAAACGCGCGGCCTTGCACGAGGCGTCCGAATCCAAAACGCCCGACAGCACCATCGGCTGGTTGGCGATGACGCCGACGGTGCGGCCCTCCATCCGCGCAAAGCCCGTGACGATGTTCTTGGCGAAGCTCTCCTGGATCTCGAAAAAGTCGCCCTCGTCGACGACTTTGTGGATCAGCTCCTTCATGTCGTAGGGCTTGTTCGGGTTATCCGGGATCAGCGTATCGAGGCTCGGCTCGACGCGATCGGCCAGGTCCTTCGTCGGCAGCTCCGGCACGCCCGCGAGGTTGGACGAGGGCAAAAAATCCATCAGCCGGCGCATCTGCAGCAGCGCCTCGAGGTCGTTCTCGTAGGCACGATCGGCAATGGATGATTTGCTGGTGTGGACCACGGCACCGCCCAGCTCCTCCGCCGTCACCGTTTCGTTCGTCACCGTCTTCACGACGTCGGGGCCGGTCACGAACATGTAGCTCGTATCCTTCACCATGAAGATGAAGTCGGTCATGGCGGGGGAATAGACGTCGCCGCCGGCGCAGGGCCCCATGATCACGGAAATCTGCGGGATGACGCCCGACGCCAGCACGTTGCGCAAAAACACTTCGCCATAGCCGCCGAGCGCGGCCACGCCCTCCTGGATGCGCGCGCCGCCCGCGTCGAACAGGCCGATGATGGGTGAGCGGTTCTGCAGCGCCATGTCCTGGATCTTGGTGATCTTCTTGGCATGGGTCTCCGACAGCGAGCCGCCAAACACCGTGAAATCTTTCGCGAACAGATAGACGGTGCGCCCGTTGATGGTGCCCCAGCCGGTGACCACGCCGTCGCCGGGGATCTTGTTCTTCTCCATGCCGAACTCGGTGCCGCGGTGCTCGACAAACATGTCGAACTCCTCGAACGAGCCCTCGTCGAGGATGAGATCGATGCGCTCGCGCGCCGTCAGCTTGCCTTTGCTGTGCTGGGCATCGATGCGGGCCTGACCGCCGCCCAAACGCGCATTGTCGCGCCGGCGCTCGAGCTCGTCGATGATGTGTTTCATGGAGAGGACCTGAGGAAGTTTCCGGAAGGTTTCGTTGGCTGATAGCACGGCCCGCTGCCACGGGCCAATGGTCGTCAACAAGTGTCGTGGCCTTGGGTTTGTAGAACGCCGGGTTCTTTCGCCTTGACTGAGCGCGCCGCTTTGACCAGTCGGGAGCCCTCAAGAGTCACCCTCGCTCTGTGCGCATTGCTGTACAGGCGGATGTGATCTATCGTGCGATGTGTGCATTCAATCAGTCAGTGTGCTGCAAGGGAGCAACCTCCATGGCTCGCATTGTTGGGAACAGCAGAAACAACGTGCTTGTCGGCACAGCCAGTGCCGACGTGATGCTTGGTCTCGCCGGCAATGACACGTTGAGGGGTGGTGACGGCAATGATCGTCTCGAAGGCGGGGCGGGCAACGACAAGCTGTTCGGCGAGAACGGCAAGGACACCCTGTTCGGCAACAGCGGCGACGACACGCTCACCGGCGGCAATCAGGACGACAGGCTGTTCGGCGGCTCCGGCGACGACAAGCTGCTCGGCGGCACCGGCTTGGATCAGCTGTTCGGCGATGCGGGCGACGATACGCTGCGCGGCGAGACCGGCAACGACAAGCTGACCGGCGGCATCGGCAACGATACGCTGGAAGGCGGCGCGGGCGCGGACCAGCATTTGGGCGGTGACGGATTCGACTGGGTGTCCTACGAGCACTCGACCTCCGGCGTCGGCATGGATCTCCTGAGCAACTCCGGCAACCTCGGCGATGCCAACGGCGACACGTTCAGCAGCATCGAGAACATCAAGGGCACGAATTTCGACGATGGCGGCGGCATCGTCGGAGGCTTTGGCCTTTACGGCGATGCCGGCAACAACACCATCTTGGGGCTTGGCGGCGACGATACGATCTCCGGCCAGGGTGGCACCGACCGGCTCTTCGGCGGCACAGGCAACGACCAGGTTGGCGGCAATTCGGGTGCTGACTACCTCGACGGCGGCGCCGGGTCCGATACCATCTTTTGCGGCGCGGACGCCGCCGCGGACCGCGTTGTCCTGCACAAGGATGCGCCGGACTCGATTTTCGAATGGGATCGTAACGACGACAAGCTTGTTCTGAGCACCAGTGAATTTGGCATTGCGAGCATGACTGAAGGCACAAACTTTATCAACACACCCGGAGCTGCCAACAATATAGACGGGGCTGCAGGAACGAAGGTCATCATATACGATTTTATTGGCAACCACTTGTACTACGATAAGGATGGCGCCGGCGGCGTTCTGCCGGTCCTAATTGCAACGGTGTCATTGACAATTTCTGTGGAAACGCAGGACTTCATATACATCGCCTGAGTGCCTCGCGTCGTCTGAATCCGCCGAAAAGCCGCCGCAAGCGGCAGCCTTTGCATGTCTTGCCCAGCCCCGGAACATCGGAAGATCGCCTCGGTAGTGTGTCGGTTTGAAATTCGGCTCCGGCCCAGCCTGCCAAATCCGTAGGGTGCAATAGGCGAAGCCGTATTGCACCTTATCGCCGCCGCCGCTCGCGCCACCCCAAGGAGCGGCGCAATACGCCTGCTGAAGGGGCAGGCTATTGCGCCCTACGCGCCCTTACCCCGCCTCCCCCTTGGCGATCGGCTCCTGGTAGGCGAGGCCCATGTCCCAGGGGAAGTAGATCCAGGTGTCCTGCGAGACCTCGGTGACGAAGGTGTCGATGAGGGGCGCGCCCTGGGGCTTGGCGTAGACGGCGGCATAGTGCGCCTCGGGGAGGATGTCGCGGACGATCTTCGCGGTCTTGCCGGTGTCCGTCAGATCGTCGACGACGAGGAGGCCGCGGCCCCGGCCATTGCCGAGGGCGCGGATCGCCGGGGCGATATCCTTCAGCACGGCGAGCTCGCCCTGGTTCTTGTAGTCATGGTAGCTCGCGATGCAGATCGTCTCGATCATGCGAACACCGAGCTCGCGGGCAACGATCGCCGCCGGCACCAGCCCGCCGCGGGTGATGCAAATGATGGCCTCGAACGGTGCGCCCTCCGGCCCCTTGCCGGCGAGCCGCCAGGCAAGCGCCCGGGCATCGCGATGGAACTGGTCCCAGGAAACCGGAAAGGCTTTCTGCGCGGCAGCTTCGGCCATGAAATTTTCCCTCGAGTGTTCGATGCCCGGCTCTACTCCGGCCGGACGAGTTGGATCAAGCGGACGGCCGCATCGAAGTCGCCGCGCCGCTTCTTTCGCCGCTCGGCCGCCTCGTCATCCCCGCCCCACTGGCTGATCTGCCAGTCCTCGTCGGCGTGCGCGGCGGCCCAGGCGGCGTCTGGCGAAAGGACCCCGCCGAGAAGTGAGAGTGCGATCAGCACCGAGCCGCTGAGGGTCGTCAGCTCATGCACCCCGGCGAGCGTGAAGGGATCGAGAGCTTCGAGGCGCCGCCCGGCCACGTCGAGGGCCGCGCGCGACTGGGTTCGATGGGCGATACCCGTCACGGTTTCGAAGACCGCGCCGAGGCCTTCGTCAGCCCACCTCAAAACGGGGTCCCACCGCTCGGCCTGCAGCGCGACGAGGCCGGCCGGATGCCCCGCGCGGTAGCAGACGAGATCGGCGCCCGCATATTTGAGCGCATCGGCGCGGACCTCGGCCATGCGATCGGTCACGGCATCGATGATGGTATTGGCGAGGCGGGTCAGCGGCATGGTTGCCGGATCGATGCGCTCACCCTGGTCGCTCCATTCTCCCGCGATGGCTTCGGCAAGCCCTGCTGTCGGGAGAATGAGCGACCGCTTGCCCGGAGTCTTGATTGCGCGGCCGTCGAGATGGACGGTGTGGCCGCCGGAAACGGCGACGACCGTGGCCGCCTTATAGAATCTCCGCGGCAGCTCGGGCCGCATCTGCCGCTGCGCCTTTTGCATGGGGCCAAGGCTCTCGTCATTCTCGCCGTTCACGCGACATCCTCCGGCAGCGCGAGCGCCGCTTGCAATTCTTCAAAGCTCGTCACGATGCAATGGGCGCCGGATTGAACGAGCGAGGCCACCGGGTGATAGCCCCAGGCGACACCGATGCCGGTGACCTTGGCCGCTCGCGCCATATCGAGGTCGAAGGTGGTATCGCCGATCATGATGGTCCGGGCCTCGCCGACGCCGGTCGCGGCCATGGCCTGCAGGATCATCGCCGGATGCGGTTTGGACGGCGCACTGTCGGCGGTCTCTATGACGGTGAACACGCCCTCGAGCCCTTCCTTGGCGATCAGCCGGTCGACGCCACGGCGCGATTTGCCGGTGGCCATTCCGAGCAGCACATCCTTGCGCCCGGCGAGCGCGTGCAGGGTTTCTCGCGCACCGGGGAAGAACTGTTCGGCGAAGGCCGGGTCATCGCGCAGCTGAACCGCCGCCGCCTTATAGCCATCGGCGACGGCCTGAAGCGTCCGGCCGCCCGCATCGGGTAGCAGTGTCGAGACCGCCTCCATCAGCGACAGTCCAACGATCGAAAGCGCCCGCTCGCGCGAAGGCGCGGCAAGCCCCACGCCCTCGAAGGCGTGGCTCATGGCGGCATGGATAACGAGCTGGCTGTCGACGAGCGTGCCGTCGCAGTCGAAGAGGACGAGTTGCATGGCGAGGGCATAGCACCGGATTGCATGATTTCGCCAGTCCGGCTGCCGCCCTCAATCCTCCGGCGCTTCCTCGATCGGATCGGCGCGATCGAGATCGAAGCCCAAGACCGAGAAGCTCTGCTCGATATGCTTGGGGAGCGGCGCGGTGACGTCGACGGGCTTACCAGTTCGGGGATGCGGAAAAACGATCCTCCGCGCCAGAAGATGCAGCTTGTCCTGCAGACCCGGCGGCATCTCCCAGTCATTGCGGTCGAAATATTTCTCATCGCCCAGGATCGGGTTGCCCAGATGGGCCATGTGGACGCGCAACTGATGCGTGCGCCCCGTCACCGGCTTCAGCGACACCCAGGCGGCGATGCGTGCCGCCCTCTCGACCACCGCGTAATAGGTGAGTGCGTGGCTCGCCCCCTCCTCGCCATGCTCGGCGATGCGCATCTTGGCTTCGCCAGCCGCCTCGGCCTTGGCATCGCGGACGAGATAGGTCGAGATGCGGCCCTGCCTCACCTTGGGCACACCGGCGACGATCGCCCAGTAGATCTTCCGGGCCGAGCGCGTGCGGAAGGTCTTGCCCAGCTGTTCCGCGGCGAAGCGCGTCTTGGCGATGACGAGACAGCCCGACGTGTCCTTATCCAGGCGATGCACGAGCCGCATCCGCTGGCCTTCGATGTGTCCGGCCTCGGCGAGCAAACCATCGACATGGCGCGTCGTCCCCGAGCCGCCCTGCACGGCGAGCCCCATCGGCTTGTCGAGAACGAGCACGTCGTCGTCCTCGTAAAGCGTCATCTCCTTGAGCGCTTGCCGGGCTTTCCCCTCACGCTCGGAACCAACCGGCCGCTCGAATTCGAGCTTCAGGGGCGGAATGCGCACGACCTGGCCGGCCTCGAGCCGGTCGCTGGGCTTCACGCGCTTGCCATCGACGCGGAGTTCGCCCTTGCGGATGAGACGCTGGATGCGCGCATAGGCGAGTTTGGGAAACTTGACCTCGAGGAAGCGGTCGACGCGCATGCCGTTCTCGTCGGCGGAGACTTCCGCCTTCTGCACGCCGAGAAACTGCGGCGGAACGGGCTCGGAGATCGGTTTCTTCGGCGGCGCCGGTTCCTCGCGCCGGTGAACGGGGCGCGCACGCTCGCGCTCTGCTGGTCGCGGCCGTCCGCTTCTATTGCGGTCACCGCCGCTGCGCCGTCTCACAAGTTTGCCTCATCAATTGCTCTCAGGCCGCGATCAGTGCGCGGCCGAGCCAAAGTCCCAGGAATACGGCGCCAAGCGAGAGCGCGACGGAGCCGCCGGCATAGAGCAGAGCCGCTCCCGTCTCGCCCCGCTCGATCAGAACTGCAAAATCGAGCGAGAAGGCCGAGAAGGTCGTATAGCCGCCGAGGATGCCGGTCGCAAGGAAAGTGCGAAGACTTTCGCTGTCGCCTGCGCGCTGCACCAGCAGCGCCGCCAGAACGCCCATGGCGAGCGAGCCCGTGACGTTGACGGCAAGCGTCCACCAGGGAAAGGCCGGCCCGAGCCATCTGAGCCCGGTGACGTTTACGATATGCCTGAGACCGGCGCCGAGCGCCCCGCCAAGCGCGGTCAGGAGCAGGAGACGCAAGCGAGCAGCCCCTTAGGTTTGAGCACGTTCTTGACGCAAACCGGTGCCCACTTCGCCTGAACGTGCTGTCTTGGCGTTGAGCACGTTCCACGGCGAACCGGTGCCCACTTCGCCTGTACGTGCTGAGTCTTGGTTTTGAGCACGTTCTTCCGGCGAACCGGTGCCCACTTCGCCTGAACGTGCTCTACCGCTCGGGCTTGGCGAAAAGCCCGCCGAACCACCAGCCGATGAACCACCCCACGACCAGCGACAGGAAAATCGTCACGAGATAGCCGAGCGCGTCCGCGGAGGCCGCGTCGTCCGGGCTCTGCAGCGTCTGTTGGCTGACGATCCAGCCGCCGACGAGCTCGCCCAGCACCCAGACGCCGAGGCCGACGCCGATGAGGGCGCCGAGCACACCGAAAAACACCCTCATTCGACCTCCCAGAACCAGATTTCGCGCGCCGCCCCGTAGGTGTGATAGTAGCCGAGCCAGGAGAACCACTCCATCAGCCAGGCGGCGGAGGTGCGGTAGCCGTTCCAGACGTCGATGTGATCGCCCGTCGGCGCCTTCTCTTTCACGAACTCGGTTCCGTTCGGGCCGTTTACGGCGACGCTGCGGGTCCAGTAATCCTTGATGAACACGATGCCGCGCCGCCCGAACATGCGGTTGTAGAAGTCGGCGACGTCGGGTCCGATGATCTTCTCGACCGGTTTGATGCCAGGCATGCTCAAGCGCCCGACGGCATCCGCCGTCTGCTGGGCGTTGAGGACGTGCAACTCCTCCCGGGGATGGAAGTCGCAGGTGGTGATGCGGCCGAGCTGGTCGATGGTGACGCCCGCGCCCTTGAGCGCAACGCCCATGCGGATGGCGCACTGGTTCGGATAGGAAGGAAAGCCCCGCCCCAAGCCCCCCGCCGTATCCTTCGGCAGCCGGCAAGGCGCCTGCTGGGCGTTGTTCAGCGGATGACTGCGCCAGAGCGCATCGAATTCGAGTTTCGTTGCCATTTGACTCTCTCGACGACACCCAACGCCAAGCCATCCCCACCCCGATAGCGATGGCCGCCGGACTATAGTTCGGTGCCGGTGCTGCAGCAAACCGGCCAGGAAGCTTTCGCGACGATAGCCGCCATGCTGGAGCAGAATTCCCGAAATGAGTATCGAACGTGCAACGCATTAGGCAGCGCTGCAGGTTGTTTCCATGGAGTGTTTGCGCTGGCAGCTGTTTGCGATCAAACTTTGCCAGCGATTCGTCATGCCTCAGTGGAAGGGTTGGGTTCCGAGCGTCTGTCGCCGCGGGTCGCAGATGGTTCACCACGCACGGAGCCGACCATGACCGGGGCGCTTGCCTACCTCATAATACTCGCCACATCGATCGCGGGCCTGTTCGACACGCACTGGAGCGCGCTAGTGGCCGGCGCACTCGCCTTGTCGACGGTTTCGCTGATCGAGCACGGCAGATTTCGCGCCCGGTTCGCGGCAATTGGACATCCCGGCATGTCACCACAGTTCTCGCTTTCGAATGTCGGTGCATGTTTCGTTGCGACGACGCTGGCCTACGCCCTTGGGATGGCGGTCGGAGCAGTCGTTCTGGCCTGACGGTTATCCTGTGGCGTACCCAGTTGCTGGTTTGCAACTACTGCGGTGCTAGCAAGCTGCGTGGCGGTAACTGTGTTCCGCTCGTTGCGCACCGCCTGCAAGCCTGATTTCGCAGCTTGGCCGATTTGATCATTGCTCATCAGACCGGAAAACACCAGCTCGGCGCGGTCTAGTCGATCTTTCGCCAAACCAAACAACTGCTGCTTGCGGTGCACCCGTGCTAAAGCGACATGAACGAAGCCTTGCTCCAGACCACCTTTCTCAGAGGGTGGAATCGCTTTGTCAGCCTCCTCAAGTTTCACCCTCGCCTCGCCAAGTCGCGTTTTGACTTCACTTAAGTCGAACCACTGGTCGAGCGCCTCGCCCAGAAACCGGAGAGCCCGCACGCGCTCCATAGTCTTCTCAGGGCCTGCATGTTCCGTGATCTCGACAATCTTGGCATAGCACTCGACCGCTTGTTCCGGCTCGCCAAGGACTCGGTACTGATGGCCCGCATACTCCCATGCTTCCACGTCCCTTTCGTCAAGCTTGGTAGCTTCCACAAAGTACCCTAGCGCTTTACGGCTATGATCGACGCCGCTCTTGCCTGCCCCGTTTGCGTCGCGACCCTTTGAAGCCCAGATCGCGCCCTTGAGCAAAAAGGTCACCGCCTGTTGACGTTTGTAGTGCTCGTGTGTCCGCTGCCAAAGCTGATACTTCTGCTCGATTTCGGTCAACGCGCTCTCAAGTTCGCGATCGGCAGAGACCAACGGGTCTCGGCGAAACCATGACCCCCAACGCAATCGCCGAAGCGCACGCTGCAGGTTTGGCACCACGAAAATCGGCGCTTTGAGACCTCCTATTGGGTTCGGCCGATCAGAACATCCCAAGAGGTCACTGCGTGTGGCCGCCAGCTTAGCCTTCTCGAGGCGCGCCTCCTCCTTCAGCAAGAATTCCTCGAGCCGGTATGGCAACCGGCTGTAGCGATAGTAGATCCATTTGTAGATGGCGAATGTCCCGGGCACGAGTGCCAGGATGGAGCCGACTACCCAAATTGCCGGCTCGACGAAACTGCGCACCCGATCGAAGAAGCTCGTAACCGCGGCCCAGCGGCCGTCGGCCCACGCCGAAACGCTCTGCCAAATGACGTCCACGCCATAGGCGTCGAACTCGACGACAAGGGACTCGATTACTCCACTCATCACACCCCCCCGCACGCTCGACTTCCCTCCGAGCGAAAGACAATTCTGAGTATAACCGTGCAATGGCGCTTGCCAAGACCGATCTCAATATCAATACGCCCGGGGCCGAACGGAGTCTCGGTCGGGAACAGCCAGTCGACGTGCAGCTCCATCCCGGCATCCGCCCGCGAAAACATGGCTGACCACCAATCCCCTCGATTGACACCGATGAGGCGCACTGATTGCCTCGTCGATTGCAGGAGATAGCGCGCTGAGCTCAGTCGAGGGAACGATGAAAACGAAAAGCAAAAAGGCCGAAGTCGACTACCGCGCCCTGGTCGAGAACGTCGAGATCGCCTGGATCCCGATGAGCGATGGACGCAAGCTCGCGGCACGCCTGCTCTTGCCCCGCGATCCCAAGGCCCGCCCGGTGCCGGCCATCCTCGAATACATCCCCTATCGCCGCCGCGACGGAACCCGCGTCCGCGACGACGACACGCATTATTGGTACGCCGCTAACGGTTTCGCGTCCGCCCGCGTCGACATTGCAGGCTCCGGCGACAGCGACGGCCTCGTCGAGGACGAGTATGTGAAGCGCGAGCAGGACGACGCGCTCGAAATCATCGCCTGGCTTGCGAAACAGGATTGGTGCACCGGCTCGGTCGGCATGATCGGCATCTCCTGGGGCGGCTTCAACGGGCTGCAAGCCGCCGCCCGCCGCCCGCCGGCCCTCAAAGCCGTCGTGTCGCTTTGCTCGACCGTCGACCGCTATCACGACGACGTGCACTTCGTGGGCGGCTGCCTGATGAACGACACGATGGATTGGGGCGGCTACTTCTTCCAGATCCTGGGGCTCCCCCCCGATCCCGAGATCGTCGGCGAGAAGGCGTGGCGGAAGATGTGGAAGCTCCGCTTGGACAACATGGAGAACCCGGTCGCGACCTGGATGGAGCATCAGACGCGCGATGCGTTCTGGAAGCACGGCTCGGTCATTGAGGACTACTCCCAAATCCAGGTGCCGGTGCTCAATGCCTCAGGCTGGGCCGATGGCTACACCACCGCCGTGTTCCGTTGCGTCGAGGGTCTCGGTGCGCCGTCGAAAGGCATCGCCGGGCCCTGGGGGCACAAATATCCCCACCACGGCGTGCCAGGCCCGGCCATCGGCTTCCTGCAGGAGACGAAGCGCTTCTTCGACCGCTGGCTCAAGGGCGTGCAGAACGGCGCCGAGAACGATCCGGCCATCCGGGTCTATGCCCAGGACAGCCTCAAGCCGAAACCCCATCACGACAATCGGCCCGGACGATGGATCGGCTTTTCCGAATGGCCGAGCCCGAACATCAAGATGCAGAAACTCTACCTGTCGGGCGCCGAGCTGACGAAAACCGCGCCCCGAAAAAACATTGAGCTGCGCTCGATCTCCTCGCCGCTGACAACAGGCTTGGCCGCGGGCGAATGGTGCGCCTACGGGCTCGGCAAGATCGCGCCCGAGCTCGCGCTCGATCAGCGGGGCGATGATGCGGGATCGCTCTGCTGGGACGGACCGGTGCTCGAGGAAGCCATCACCATTGTCGGCGGGCCCGTCGTGCGTCTGCGCGTTTCGGCCGACAAGCCGCAGGCCCATATCTGCGTCCGCCTCAACACCCTCCATCCCGACGGCACGAGCGAACGCATCACCTACGGCCTCCTCAACCTCTCGCACCGCGACAGCCACGAGAAGCCGAAGCCGCTGAAAAAGGGACAGAGCTACGACGTGACCGTGCCCCTCGACGAGATCGCCCAGACTGTCCCAGCCGGACACCGCCTGCGCATAGCGATCTCGACAAGCTACTTCCCGATGACCTGGCCTGATCCCGAAATGACCAACGTGACCGTCGATGGCGCCGGCTCGATGCTGGAGCTGCCTGTACTCACGTCAGAGAAAGGGTTGCCAAAGGTCCGCTTCGAGCCGCCCGTGCATGCCCCCTCGGCGCCGCTGACGATCAAGGACCCGGGCGGGGAGACCCGCGAGGTGCATCACGACATCTCGACCGAACGGACGACCTTCCGGCACGCCCGCAACGACGGCACCTTCGTGATCGACGATATCGGCACTGAGATCAGCCTGACGAAGACCAAGGAGTTCAGCGTCGTTCGCGACGATCCGGCCTCCGCCCGGTCAAGGGTCGCCTGCTCGACCCACTTCAAGCGCGGCAGCTGGGATGCCCGGGCCGAGAGCGAGATCGTCATGTCCTGCGACAAGACCCATTTCCACCTGGAGGGCTGGCACCGGACCTGGGATGCCGGCAAGCCCTTCGCCGAGCGCAAATTCAAGCGCACCTACAAGCGGGATCACTTGTAATACGAAAAATGCAAATCCTTTGACCAATCGGCGGCCTTTGCCTGATCCGCCTTCTCCCACGGGGAGAAGGTGGCGCGTCGTGCCGAAGGCATGCCTTCGGCATGAAGCGCCGGAAGAGGGGGTACGGTTTATCTACAAGTAGAAGGTCCAACATCACGATCAAGCCGACAGACCTATCTCTCTTTGAGAAACCCTACCCCCTCTCCTGCCTATCGGCATCCTCTCCCATCGTGCCGGAGGCGCGCCTTCGGCACGACGGGAGAGGACGACAACCAGATATGACCTGCCGGACGTCCAGTGGTTCGGTCGTTCCGCAGACTGGTAAAACCGCATCAAACCTGACAAACCGGCTTCACGGCAGCCGTAACGGACACTAGACTGGCCATTGACTCAACTATCGAACAAGCGGCGCCAAAGCCGCGATTTGGGAAACGACGCCTATTCTTACACACCCTTTGGAGGACCTCATGGGTCGCATGGAAATCTCACGCCGTAATGTCTTGATGAGCGCCGGCGCGCTCTCCGCCTTGGCAGCCCTCGGCATCCGCCCGGAGCAGGTGCTCGCCGATGTCAACGGCGTACTCAAAGTCCGGATGGAAACCGATATCCAGATCCTCGATCCCGGCTTCATGATCGGCGGCGCGGAATCGACCGTCCTCTTCGCTTGCATGTCGCGGCTGGCCGATCCCATCAAAGGCGCCGATGGCACCTGGGGCTGGAAGCCCTCCGACATCGTCGAGAGCATCAGCCAGGACGACCCGACCCACATCACCTTCAAGCTGAAGCCGGGCATCATGTGGAACGGCGGCAAGGGCGAGATCACCGCCGACGACGTGAAGTTCTCCTTCGAGCGCATGTTGAAGTCCGATTGGGCCGGCCGTTTCCCGACCCTCGAGAAGGTCGAGGTGACGGACAAGCACAGCGGCACCATCGTCCTCAAGACGCCGTTCGCCGCGACCTTCCTCATCGGCATCGCCTCCGAAAGCGGAACGATCGTGCCGAAGGCCTTGGTCGAAGGCCTCAAGGACCAGAAGTTCCAGACCGAGCTGCCCGCCCAGCACGGCCCCTACATCATGGCCGAGTGGACGCCGAAGCAGAAGATCATCTTCAAGAAGAACCCGGAGTGGAATGGCGCGCAAGCCGACTACGACGAGATCCAGTTCATCAACATCGACGACGGCAAGGCAGCCGAGCTCGCCTTCGAGGCCGGCGAGGTCGACATCACCGGCATCCGGCCGGACACCGCCGCGCGCTACAAGGGCGCGATGCCGGCCAATTCCAATCTGGTGACGTTTCCGGGCCCGTTCTACACCTGGATCGGCCTCAACCAGGATCATCCAACGCTCAAGGACGTTCGCGTCCGCAAGGCTATCCAGCGGGCGATCGACGTCGATTCGATCCTCGCCGCGGCCTTCGGTGGCACGGCGCAGAAATCGCATGGCGTGACACCGCTCGGCATCCTCGGCAACCGGTCGGAGAGCAAGTATTCCTACAACCCAGAGGAGGCGAAAGCGCTTCTGGCGGAAGCCGGCGTCAGTGACTTGACGATCGAATTCAAGATGCTGAACGACAGCTACATCACGACCGCCGCTCAGATCGTGCAGTCGAACCTCGCCGATGTCGGCATCAAGGTCGAGATCATGCCGCTCGACTCGGGGCCGTTCTGGAACCTTGGCCTCGAGAGCAAGGGCGAGGACTGGAAGAACCTGCAGATGTGGTGGATGCGCTACCGCACGTCGCCCGATCCCTCCGACGGCTTGCAGTGGTTCGTCAAGAGCCAGGTGGGCGTCTGGAACTGGGAGCGCTGGAGCAGCGCGGAGTTCGAGGATCTCTGGGCCAAGGGCCTCGTCGAAGCCGACGACGCGAAGCGCAAGGACATCTATCTCAAGATGCAGGAGATCATGGAGGACACCGGCTGCTACGTCTGGATCACGCACGATCCGGTCAACATGATCCACAAGGTCGGCCTGAAACCCGACTGGGATCCGGGCAGCGAGTTCATGATCGAGCGGTTCAAAAAGGGCTAGCGCCCACTAAGCAAGGGGCGGGCTTCGGCCTGCCCCTTCTGCTTTTCCTCGAATGACCGTCCGGCCACATGCTCCTCTACGTCATCCAGCGCATCGGCCTCGCCGCCCTCATCTGCGTCACCTCCATGGTGATGCTGTTCACGGCGTTGAAGCTGGTGCCGGGGGACCCTGCGACCATCATGCTCGGCTCGCGCGCCAGCGCCGAGATGAAGGCGCGCATCACCGAGGAGATGATGCTCGACAAGTCGGTGCCCGAGCAATTGATCGTTTTCTTCGGCCGCATCTTCCAGGGCAATCTGGGCATCGACGTCTGGAGTGGGCGCCCGATCTTCACCATGATCTGGGACAACCTGCCCTACACACTCCTGCTGATCGGCGTCGGCCTCGGCTGGGCGGCCCTCATCGGCATCCCTCTCGGCTGCTATTCGGCCATCAAGCGCAACTCGTTCACGGACAAGCTCACCGGCGTCATCTCCGTCGGCACGATCTCGATCCCCTCCTTCGTGGTCGCCGTCTATGCTATTCTGCTGTTCTCGATCGAGCTGGGATGGTTGCCCTTCATCGGCGCCGGCGAGCCCGGCGACCGGGTCGACCAGGCGTTGCACCTGGTCATGCCTGGATTCGCGCTCGGTCTCGGCTGGGTCGGCTACCTCTCGCGGATCGTGCGCGCCTCCATGCTCGAGGTGATGAGCGAGAACCATGTCCGCACGGCCCGCGCCTTCGGACTCCCGGAGTTCCAGGTCATCAAGTCCTATGCGCTGAGAATCGCCATCCTGCCGACGATCACACTCTTGGCGCTGGCCATCGGCGGGCTGCTCTCGAGCGCCGTCTTCATCGAGTTCCTGTTCGCGCGGCCCGGCATCGGCAAGCTCATCGTCAGCGCCGCCAACGTCCGCAATGTGCCGGTTGTCCAGGGCGCCGTGCTGACCACCGTGTTCCTCTTCGTCATCGCCATGCTGATCGCCGACCTCCTCATTGCCTGGCTGGATCCCCGTGCCCGCGCAAAACTCTAGCCCAGGGCCAATCGCGGCGGCTCCAAGCGGGTTCCGCCTGCTCGCCCGGCGACTCGGCCAGGACCCGATGGGATTGATCGGGTTGATTATTGTACTCGCCGTCATCGCCGTCGGTATCCTGGCTCCCTGGATCGCGCCCTTCGATCCCTTCAAGCTCAACGTTCCCGACAAGCTGCAGCCGCCCAATGCCGTGCACTGGATGGGCACGGATCAGCTCGGCCGGGACGTCTTCAGCCGGCTCATCCTCGGCACCCAGATCGCGCTCCTGGTCGGCATCATCTCGATCTCGGTCTCGCTGGCGCTCGGAATGGCGCTGGGGCTGCTTGCCGGTTATGGGCCACGCTGGCTCGACAACATCCTGGTTCTCATCTTCGACTCCTTCTACTCGTTTCCGACGGTAATCCTCGCCCTCCTCGTCGCCGTGCTGCTGGGCCCGAGCCTGACCACGCTGATGTTCGTTGTTATCGTCATCCAGACGCCCGGCTACGCGCGGCTCACACGAACATCGACACTCGCGCGAAAAAATGCGGAGTACATCGATGCCATCCGCAGCCTCGGCGCTTCGCCGGTCCGTGTCGTTGGTCTTCACGTGCTCCCCAACGTCATCGGTCCGCTCTTCATCATCGCCAGCATGGACATTCCGGCGGTCATCGCGCTCGAAGCCGGGCTGACGCTGCTGGGCATGGGCATCCCGCCGCCCGCCCCCTCCTGGGGCCGCACCATTCTCGATGGCTATCAGCTGATCCGTGAGGCGCCCTGGATCGTGTTCTTCGGCGGCCTGCCACTCATCGTCACGACGCTCGGCTTCACCTTCCTCGGCGAGGCGCTCCGCGATCTCATCGATCCGAAGCTTAGGCGCGTCGTATGACCGTGGCCGCCGCAACGAAAACCGGCGTGACGGCCTCCGCGCTGTCGATCCGCGACCTGAGCATCGACTTCCAAACGCTCGCCGGGCCGGTGCATGCGCTCCGCAACATCGACATCGAGGTGCCGTCGGGCTCGATCGTCGGCATCGTCGGGGAGAGCGGCTCGGGCAAGTCGACGCTGGCGCTGGCCGTCATGCGGCTGATGGCGGCGAACGCCGTCGTCGCCGGTGGCCGCATCGACTTTGATGGCGGCAATCTCCTCGACCTCGACGATGCCGGGATGCGCGCGCTCCGCGGCGACCGCATCTCCATGGTGTTCCAGGATCCGATGACCTCGCTCAATCCGGTCCGCACCGTCGGCCAGCAGATGGCCGACATCCAGCATCGCGATCGCAGCCCCAATGCCGCCAAACGCGCGCTCGCCGTCGAGATGCTGAGGCATGTCGGCATGCCCGACCCCGAGCAGCAGCTGAAGCGCTATCCGCACGAATTCTCCGGTGGCATGCGCCAGCGCATTTCGATCGCCATGAGCCTGCTGTTGAAACCCGAAATCCTGATCGCCGACGAGGTGACGGCGGCGCTCGACGTCACCATGGAGGCGCAGATCCTGCACCTCCTCCGCCAACTGCAGAAAGAGACCAACAGCACCATTCTCTTCATCTCGCACAATCTGGGTGCCGTCGCCGAGCTCTGCGACCGTGTCGTCGTGCTCTATGCCGGCGAGGTCGTCGAGGACGGCAGCGTCCATGACATCTTCGCCCGGCCGCAGCACCCCTATACGAAGGCGCTGCTCGAATGCGACCCGGCGCGCATCGTCGAGGCAACCCGCACGCTGCCTGTCATTTCGGGCGATGTGCCGAACCTGCGGAACTTGCCTCGAGGCTGCGTCTTCCAGCCCCGCTGCGCAGCCGCCATCGCGGTTTGCGCGACGGAGCGACCGCCGGACGTGAAAACCGGGCCCGACCACCTTGCGCGCTGCCGCCTTCTCGAGGGAGCGCGCAAATGACCGGCACGCCGCTCCTCGCCGTCGAGCACCTGCATGTGCGCTACACCACCGCCGGCCCGATCAAGGCGGCGTTGCTCCGCCTGCCGAGCCGTTACATCGATGCCGTGCTCGATGTCTCCTTCTCCCTCGACAAGGGCACGACGCTCGCCCTCGTCGGCGAAAGCGGCTCGGGCAAGTCGACGCTCGGCCGCGCTATCATCGGGCTGACGCCGATCGCCGCCGGCGGTGTGCGCTTCGAGGACAAGAACCCATTCGAGAACGGCAAGGACGGCGGCCGCGCCTACCACCGCGACGTCGCCATGATGTTCCAGGACCCGATCTCGAGCCTGAGCCCGAGGCGCACCGTCAAGGCGCTGATCTCCGAGCCCTTCCAGGTGCACGGCCTCAAGGATCGCGATCTCGCCGCCGAAGCGGCGCGATTGCTCGATCTCGTCGGCCTGCCAGCGGATTTCGCCTCCCGCTATCCCCATCAGCTGTCCGGCGGCCAGGCCCGGCGCGTCGGCGTCGCCCGCGCCATTGCCCTCAACCCTAAGCTCATCATCGCCGACGAGCCGACCGCCGGCTTGGACGTCTCGGTCCAGGGCGAGATTCTCAATCTCCTCGTCGAGTTGCAGCAGCAGTTGGGCCTGACGTATCTGATCATCACCCACAATCTGGCTGTCGTCCGCCACGTCGCCGACCGCGTCGCCATCATGTACATGGGCCGCTTCGTCGAGCAGGGGCCGACGGCCGACATCTTCAATCGGCCGCTCCACCCCTATGCCTCCGGTCTTATCGCCGCCCAGCCGATCCCCGATCCGAGCCGGCGCCGGACGGAAGCCCCGATCGTCGGCGAGGTGCCGAGCCTTGCCCGCCGGCCCTCCGGCTGCGAATTCCATACCCGCTGTCCCCGCGCCGACGCCAAGTGCAAGGCGGAGCTGCCGTTAACCACAGAGACGGGCGGACGATCCGTCCGCTGCCACCACCCTCTGGCGACCAGTTGAGAGCTTCGGGCATTGGACTTTGGTCTGATGGACCCTTGGACTTAGGTCGCACCCACAAAGGAGACCTCTGCCTGTCTCCCTGCGGCCAGGAGTGCGTTACTGCTGGATTTCAGTGTGCGCTCGGTTCATATAGAACTGGGTATCGGCATCGGAATTGCAGTTTGATGCCTGTAGTGCGCGGCATACTCCGGGAAAACCTGGAGAGCGCTGTCCGGTCGGCGGACGGATGTAGTTGCGGGTGAGTGACGGCCATGGTTTTTCAGAGATCAGACATCGAGATCCTCCTGCAACAGATCGTTGCCTCGGGAGCGTTGGCCGAGGGTGGCCCCCTCGATGCGCCATCGGTACTGACCAGCGCCGCTCCTGAAAGTCCGGGCGTATCATCCGCCGAAGAGCAAAAAATCGTCGAGGCCCTGCGCGACGCCATCCTCGCCACCAACGATCTCGACGTCATCAACGGCTGGCTCGCCGAGGACATCGATGCGCTGCCGACCGACGAGGCCGCCAGCGCCGCCCTCGCCTGGGATCTGGAACGGGTTATTGTGGCCGCGCGCAAGATCGCGGCGGCTGCGACCCAAGAGACAGCCGCGCCCTCGACAAACGGCGAGCATGCGCCGCTCTTGCTGAATGCGGCGCGTGCCGAGCTCACAACCGAGAACGGCGATGACAGCCTCCGGCCCTTCGGCAATTGGGCCGAGCTTCTCGCCAGCCTGAAGCCAACCGACCGCGTCATCGAACTTATCGCCCGCTATGGCACGCACGAGGCGCTACTTGCCGCCGCGACACTGGCCGACAAGCGCGCGGTTGCAACGCTTCTCGTGCTCGGCTCCAAGGACACCAATGGCAACGGCGTTCTCGATGAGAGCGAAATTGCGCCCGCCGATCGCCTCGACTTCCTGCATGCCACAGGCGCTTATGCCGGGGGCTCGCTCGGCGGCCTCAATCTGGTCGAGGTGAAAGTCGCAGGGATCAACGCGGCGACAACGCCCGTCGGCGCCGACTTCGTCTTCGAAAGCGAAGTCGAGACGCTGCAAGGTGCTGGGTCCGCCGATGGCCCGAGCCCGTCGGATGCGGGCCACGCCGCTCAAGTCGCCGCCGTCAGCAACGGCTCCTCGGTCATCCTCACGGGCGAGGATGCTGGCGATGACCTCGAAGACGACGGCGACGCTGACACTGCTGGCCCGGCTGTCGACGCCCGCCAGCAGTTCGTTCGTGTTGGTCTCGATGGGCGCGCTATCGACGACTTCGCTGTCAGCCTGCGGTCCGGCGCGGACGGCGCGCAGGACCTCATCATCGTTGGCACGGCCGAGGCGGACTCCCTGACAGGTGGAGCGGGCAACGACACAATCAGCGGAGAGGCCGGCAACGACAAGCTCGCAGGCGGATCCGGAAGCGACAAGATCTCGGGTGGCGCCGGCAATGATGTCGTCACCGGCGGCGCCGGAAACGATCAGCTTCAAGGTGGCGACGGCGACGATATCATCATCACCGGCGGTGGCAGCGACACGGCCGATGGTGGCACGGGCAGCGACTTCATCTTATCGGATGCCGAGGACGCCTCGGTCTCCGGCGGCGACGGCGATGACTGGGTCGAGGGCGGCGGCGCGGCCGTCAGCGGCGACGCATCCGGTTCCGGCGACGACGGTGGCGACGATATCATCGTGGTCGACTCCGGTTCGGCCTCCGGCGGCGGTGGGACCGACATCTTTGTCGGCTCGGGCAGCAACGGCCACTATCACGGCGGCAGAGGCTTCGACTGGGTCAGCCACTACCAGGGTGATCGTGCGAGCGAGAGCGAAGACTCCGGCGAGGAGAGCGATCTCGACAACGTCGAGGGCCTGTCGGGCTCGGGCGGTGACGATCACATCCAGGGCGACGACCGGACCAGCGATCAGATCGCGGCTGACGGCGGCGCGCTGACCGACATTACGCTCGTCAGCGGCTTGCAGGCCTACCTCGACGAGTCGCTCGGCACCTCCGGCGCCTCCGTCTTCGATGGCGGCAACATCATCCTGGGCGGCGGCGGCAGCGACACCATCCAGGGCGGCGGCGGCGATGACATCATCGACGGTGACCTGGCGCTCGAGGTCCGCATCCTCGTCGATATCAACGAGAACGGCCTCGAGGATGCAGACGAGCGTAGCGTCTCGAGCCTCGCCGATCTCGAGCAGGGCATTCTCGATGGCAGCATCGACGCCGAACATCTGAAGATCATTCGCGAAATCCTGACCGCGGGCGACGACGACGACGTCGATACCGCCGTGTTCTCGGGGCGGCTCGCCGAGTACGAGATTGCCGTCGATGATCGCGTGACGACCGTCACGCACCGGCTGCTCGACAGTTCCGGCGCCCTTGTCGCCAACTCGATCGGCGCGGACGGCATTGATCGTGTCTCCCGGATCGAGCGGCTGCAGTTCTCCGATCAAGTGCTGATCCAGACGCGAGTGGATGGCGAGACCTATTTCTGGCAGGTGCCGACGGCACTGGCCATCGCTATCGCCGAGGCGGTCGATGACGACTCCTCGAATTCCGGCAGCGGCTCGTCAGGCGACGATGATGACGGCGGGCGTAGCGGTGAGGAGGCCGGACTCCTCGGTCAGCTCG
>JANNSX010000367.1:0-2110 GCA_031403155.1 Hyphomicrobiaceae bacterium | reverse complement strand
GAAAAACTCGCCAAACGCATGCGAAGCCTCGGATTCAAAGTCGACTTCAGGGCAGCCGCATGACAGCATGAGAGCAAGTTCAGTTTCTGGATAGGCGCGATGAACGCCGCACTAAGCTCATGATATTGCTAGTGGCCCTTATGTCGCGCCAAAATCGGACGGACGCCCGGCGAGCATTCGATTTTGGCGCGACGGGCCACTAGGGCAAAGATTGGACCCGGCCGGGCCCGGCATGCTTTGATGTCACGCAGAATCGCTATGTCATCGCAGAGCCAACCGCCCCATACGCATGACCCATCGCCCGTCGCCCCAGGACCTCGAGACCTTCGACGACGCCGGCAAGGCCGTCGCCCGCGTCGAGGCCATCTACCGCCGCAGCACCGGCCTCATTCGCGAGGCCTTCGAGACGTTCACGCGGACAGGCAGCGTTCCGAGCTCCCTCGCGGGCGCCGTCTACCCCTATCTCGAGCTGTCGGTCGATGCCGATCAGCTCGTTTACGACGCCCGGCCCTCCTGGGGCACCCTCGCCTATCCCGGCGTCTATGGCACGACGCTGACGCGGCCCGACATCTTCGCCGATTACTACAAAGCGCAGATCGAGCGCCTCATGCAATTTCACGGCGTGCCGGTGTCGGTCGGCCCGAGCACGCGGCCCATTCCGCTCCCCTTCGTCATCGAGGAGGCAACCGCGGATCTCACGATCGATGCGGTGCGCGCGCTGTCGCGCAGCTTCACGCTGCCCAACCTCGCCGAGATCGACGACAGCATCGCCAATGGAACGTTCCGCCCGCGGGACGGCGGGCCGCAGCCCTTGTCGCTGTTTCCGGCCGAGCGCGTCGATCTCGCGCTGCAGCGCATCCATCACTACACGGCGACCGAGCCCGCGCACTTCCAGAGATTCGTGCTGTTCACGAACTACCAGCGCTACGTCACCGCCTTCGCGGAAGCCGCCGTCGGCACGCTGAAGCGGGGGAGCGACGGCTACACGAGCGTCGTGCTGCCCGACAACCGGGTGCTCGGCCCGGGCGAGCCGCTGCCCGCCGGGTGGGATCGCGATCACAAGGCGCAGATGCCGGCCTATCATCTGGTGCGCGAGGACCGGCTCGGCGTCAGCCTCGTCAACATCGGCGTCGGCCCGTCGAACGCCAAGACGATCACCGATCATCTGGCGGTGCTGAGACCCCATTGCTGGCTGATGATCGGCCACTGCGGTGGCTTGCGGCGCTCGCAGCAACTCGGCGACTATGTGCTGGCGCACGCCTATGTGCGCGAGGATCATGTGCTGGACAAGGATCTGCCGGCCTGGGTTCCCGTGCCGCCGATCGCCGAGGTGCAGGTGGCGCTGCAGGCGGCCGTCGCGCAGGTGACGGGTTTGACCGGCGACAGCCTGAAGACTCGCATGCGCACCGGCACGCTCGTCACGACGGATGATCGCAACTGGGAGCTCGGCCACGACGACCGCTATATGCGCTTCAACCAGAGCCGGGCGATCGCCATCGACATGGAGAGTGCGACGATCGCCGCCAACGGCTTCCGCTTCCGCGTACCCTACGGCACGCTGCTTTGCGTCTCCGACAAGCCGCTGCATGGCGAGATCAAGTTGCGCGGCATGGCGAACGCCTTCTACCGCCAGCGCATCGACCAGCACTTGGCCATTGGCCTCGAAGCCATCCGCATGATCCGCGAGGCCGGCGCCGAGCGGCTGCATTCGCGCAAGCTCAGATCCTTCGACGAGCCGGCGTTTAGGTAATACCAAACCGCAAAACCCCTGACCCGCATCGAAGCCCGTTTCTTCCGCAGCGGCAGGACCGGCCAAGCCCCGCAGGGGCTGGGGATTGTAGCCACGGGTGAGCGCAGCGAACCCGTGGAAACGTCTCTCCGGAGTCCCGCCCCAGAGGGGCGGAGGCTGGGAGGGGGCCTCCTTTGCCCCTGCCGGGGCAGCATCGTTCAACCTTTTCTCCCACGGGTTTCGCCGCGAGGCCGGGCATTGGCCCAGCCTAGCGCTTCACCCGTGGCTACAGTCCAGGGGCCCATTGGGGGGCCACGGGCCCGGCGAGCAGTATGAGGGTTTGTTTAAGACCGCGCGGCCGCGTTCGCCGCGACCCAGCCC
>JANNSX010000366.1:0-16775 GCA_031403155.1 Hyphomicrobiaceae bacterium | reverse complement strand
CGAAACGGCCTCCGGACGGCACAGTGTCGATGTGCGAGCCGATGACGACGGCCGGCGCCGGCGCGGCTCCCATCCGGCCGATGAGGTTGCCGGCCGCATCCCGGCGCACCGTCATACCGATCGATAGCATCTCGCCGGCTAGCCATTCGAGTGCCTCCTCGTAGATGGGCGAAAAGGCCGGCCGGTCGACTCCGCCCTCGGCCCGGCTGCCGAACTGGGCGAGCTCCGTCAGCAATTTCTCGAGCTCTCGGGCGATCGTCATCGGTTGTCCAAAGGGAGTTCGTTGGTGGGCCCGCCAGGACTCGAACCTGGAACCAGACGGTTATGAGCCGTCAGCTCTAACCATAGAGCAACGGGCCCTCCGGGGGTTCCTATATCAGCCGGGCGGGCGCCGTGAAATGGCTATTGGCCCGGCTTGTCCGGCCCGAGCGTGGTCGAGACCTTCCAATGCTCGTTGTGACGGCCGCTCGCCCACTTGCCGAGATGGGCGGCGTCCTCCTTGAGGCGCAGTCCTCGATAGCGGAGCCATTCCGAGGACGGCGAGACCCAAGTCTTGAAGCCGGCGCGGGTACGCCTCGGCGTGGGCATCGGCTCGACCTCCGGAAAGTACTTCAGGAGCTGCTCGCGCCACCAGGCGTGCGGTTTCAACGTTACATGGGCATTCCGCCCGTCAGGCAGTTTGTGCTTGGCCGGCACCGTGTCGATGATGATGAGGGCCCGCCGCCCGTGCGCCGCCATGTCGGCGAGCACCCCCGGAACGTCGCTCTCCTCAATGTGCTCCAGCACGTCGATGTTGATGAGAAGGTCGGCGGCCGCTCCGGGTCGAGTTGCATAAGCGGGGATGGCGGGATCATAGCGGAGGCGCTTGACCGCATCGGGCAATCCCAGCACATCCACCAGCACACTCTGCCCGCAGCCGTAGTCGAGGACGGACGCCGGCTTCAGGATGGATATCCAGGGGCGCAGAAACCGGAGGTTCTTGACCGAACTCGTGCCATAGACCCGGCGGGCATGGGTCGTGCGATAGTAGTCGATCAGTTCCGGATTGCCGGCCACCACGCCCCCTCCCTCATGAACGGGCCTTCATAGCATCGGCTGGCCCGGTCTTGCACCATCTCGCCGCAATCGATGACTACTTCACCCCCAATCCCGGCTGAACCACGGAGCCAGCATGTTTAAATCCCTGACACTCGCCACCGCACTCGCCACCGGCCTGGCGCTTGCGCCGGTTGCTTCGACCCCCCTCCAGGCTCAAGAGACGAAAATGACCCAGCGCTCGATCACGATTTCCGCATCTGGCACCGTCACTGCCGTGCCCGATCGCGTGATGATCACGCTCGGCGTCATGAGCGATGCCCTGACGGCGCGCGAGGCGCTCGATGCCAACACCGCCGCCATGCGCAAGGTCATCGATACACTGAAGGCCGAGGGCCTGGCCGACCGGGACGTGCAGACCAGCGATTTCTCGATCGGCCCGCGCTACGAGTATTACCAGGACGGTAAGCCGCCCAAGCTCGCCGGCTACACAGTCTCAAACATGGTCAACATCCGCGTGACCGACATCGCCAAGCTCGGCTCCATCTTGGACAAGGTGGTTGGCGAGGGCTCGAACCAGATCAACGGCATCCGCTTCGAGGTGTCCGATGCCGATACGCGGCTCGATGAGGCGCGGAAAACCGCGGTGGCGAATGCCCGCCGGATGGCCGAGCTTTATGCGACGGCGGCCGGCGCCACACTCGGCCAGGTGATGACAATCCAGGAGGCCAGCTACAATCCGGGCCCGATGCCGATGATGCGGCAGGCAGCCGCGGCGGAGGCCGCGCCGGTCCCCATCGAGGCCGGTGAGCAGACGCTACAGGTGACGGTGACGATCACCTACGCGCTCGAGTAAACGATCGCTCCTTCCACGTGACTCGATAGCTGTCATGGCGCACATGCTCCCAGCCTTGCCTTGGATGCCTGCTCTGCGCCACAACTGAGCCGCGCCTCCGGGCGTGGCCGGTTGCGGTGCGGGCATGACAAGCAATTCCGATACCTCGAATACACCCTTGCCGCCGCACATCCGCGCCGGCCTCCCCGCCGATTGCGATGACGTCGCCGCCATGGTCCGCGAGCTCGCCGAGGCCACCTCGCCCGGCGTCGTCCCGCAAGTGACCGGCGACGCGCTGCGCCGCGATCTCTTCGGCCCCGCGCCGCTCCTCCGCTTGGTGGTCGCCGATCGCTCGGGCGAACTCACCGGCTACTGCCTCTCGCTCTTCATGTTCTCGACCTGGCGTGGCACGCGCGGCCTGCACGTCATCGACCTCTATGTCCGGGCCGGGTCCCGTCGCACAAAACTCGGCGAGCAGCTTCTCATCGAAACCGCGCGCCGGGGATGGGCCGAAGGCGCCCGCTTCATCCGCCTCGAGGTCGAGCGCGGCAATGAGGGTGCCGAACGCTTTTACAATCGCCTCGGCTTCCACCATAAGGACAACGAGACTCTCTTCGCCTTGTACGAGAACGAGATGTCGGCGTTGACAAACCGCTGCTCCTGACACCCCATTTCCAAGAGTCCGAAATGACCGACCGCTCCGCCCGCTTGCCCAACCGCATCGAGGCACATGACGCCGGCGCCCTCGCCGCCGCGCGCAAGCTCCTCGACGCGACCGCCGATGCCCGCGAAATGGGTGAGCTGGTCAAAGCGGCTGTTCAACGCAATGCGGACTGGCGTGGCGAAGCCTGCATCAACCTGCTCGCTCCCGAAGCCCCGACCAGCCCCGGCGTCCGCGCGCTGCTCGGCGCCGAGATCGGAACGCGCGCGGCCGAAGGTCATATCGGCCCGGTCAACCGCTGGTTCGCCGGCACCAAGCACATCGACGAGGTCGAGGCGCTCTGCGTCGAGCTGATGAAGCAATACTGGCGCTGCAATTACGCCGACCACCGGATGTGCGCCTCGATGATCGGCAACGCTGTCGTCTACACGGCGTTGTCGAAGCCGGGCGACGTCGTGATGACGGCGCCACAGCCGGCGGGCGGCCATTCCTCCAACCGCAACGACGGACCTGCCGGTGCGATGGGCCGCAAGGTCGTCGACATTCCGATGGACCCCCACGAGCTCGTCGTCGATGTCGATCGCTTCCGGACAGTGGCGGAAGCATCGAAGCCGCCGCTCGTCGCACTCGGCCTCTCGATGACGCTCTTTCCCCAGCCGGTCCGCGCAATGAAAGAAGTCATCACGCCGTGGGGCGGCAAGTTCTTCTTCGATGCCGCCCATCAGCTGGGTCTCATCGGCGGCGGTCAGTTCCAGGACCCGCTACGCGAGGGCGCCGACATCATGACGGGCTCGGCCGGTAAGACCTTTTCGGGTCCCCAGTCCGGCATCATCGTCTGGGACGATCCCGACCTCACCATTCCCGTGACGACGGCCGTCTTCCCGGTCTGGGCGGCGACCCATCAGGTGAACCGCGTCGCGGCGCTCGCGCTCGCAACCGCCGAGGCCATCGCCTATGGCGAGGCCTTCATGGCGCAGATCGTCAAGAACGCAAAAGCGCTCGCCGCCGCTCTGCACGAGCGCGACGTGCCCATGCTCTGCGCGCACAAGGGCTTCACAACGACACAGCAGGCCATCGCCGATGTGCGCCAGTACGGCCGCGGCCTCGCCAACGCCCAGAAGCTCGAGCGCGCCAACATCATCGTCAACAAGAACTTGCTTCCAACCGACAAGCCGGAGGACTGGGACTATCCGGGCGGCCTGCGCATGGGCACCATCGAGGTGACGCGCTACGGCATGAAAGAGCCGGAGATGCGGGCCATCGCCGATCTCATCGCGCGGGTCGTCGTCAGGGGCGAGGCGCCCGAGACGGTTTCCAAAGAGGCCGTCGCGCTCCGCCGCTCATACCCGACCCTCTACTACTGTTTCGAGACCGGCCTGCCACCGGCCTGAGGCGCTCAACGGGGAATGTAGAGGGTCTGTGGCTCGGCAATCCCCGAAAGCTTGAAGCTGCCGATCTCGACCGGCGAGGGTGTGATCGCCGCGGCGAACGCCGACGACATCAAGAGCGGCTCGTCGAGTTTCTTGTTCGCCCTCTGGATGCGGCTCGCCAGATTGACGTCACGGCCGACCACGGTGAAGTCGAGCCGCGTGCCGGAGCCGATGTTGCCATAGGCAACCGCGCCGTGATGCAGCGAAACGCCGACCTTGACGGCACGTGCGAGCTTTTTCTCGCTGCTGAGGGCGGTCGCACGGGCGATACCGGCCTGGCCTGCGGCAAGCGCGGCAGTTGCGGCCGGCTGGGCGCCACCATCGCCGTCACGAAAGATCGCGAGAATACCGTCCCCCATGTATTTCAACACCTCACCGCCCCGGCACTCGATCTCAGGCACGAAACAGTCGAAGTACGCGTTGAGAAGGCGCACACTCTCTTCGTCCGGCAGTCTCGCGGCGAGCGGGGTGAAGCCACGAATGTCCGAGAAGAGAATGGCCGCCGAGATGCGCGTCAGATCACCGCGATGCACGTTGCCGGAGAGGATGAGCCGCTTGGGCTCCTCTCCGACATAGGTCCTGAGCAGGTCTGCCGTCGTCATGTGGGCGACGCGGATCTCGAGCGCCACCGCGAGAACCGACACGATGCGGGCGAGGAACGCCAGGTGATCGTTGTTGAACCCCTCGATCGACCGCGTCGCGAAGGAAAGTGAGTTCTCTCCACCATCGGTGAAGCGCACGGGTATGGCCGCATAGTGCGTATAGCCGCCGGCCTTCAGCTCCTTGACGACCGGAAACAGATCGTCTGCCGTCTCGGCGAGTTTCAGCAGAACCCAATCCTTGCGCCGGTGGGCGAGCGCGAAGGGGCTCTTGTCGTAAATCGCCTCCTGCCCGACCGGCAGCGCCCGCTCGGTCTGCGGCCGGCCGAGTTCCCAATTGCGCGCCATGCGAAGCCGCTCGGCGTGTAGCACCTCGAAGCCGAGTGTCGCCCGCTCGATCGGCACGCCGGCCGCGCGGATGCGCTCACATAGCTGGTCGAGAAAATCGCCGAGGTCGGCGACCTTCACGCTCTCCTCGACCATCCAATCGCGCACGCGCGAAGCGGCGAGAATGACGTCGGGCGAGGCGACAAATTTGCGATGTGGCATGCCTGGGTATGTACCGCCTCAAAGCGCCTTGAGGATCGGTCCGGCCGCTGAGATGGAGCACTCGCCCGCATTCTCCTCGACGTTGAGCGCCTTCACGACGCCGTCCTTGACCAGCATCGCGTAGCGCTTCGAGCGGATGCCAAGCCCGAAGCCGCCCAGATCCAGCTCCATGCCGATGGCGCGGGCGAACTCGGCGCTGCCGTCGGCGAGGAAGGTGATCTTGCCTTCGGCGCCGGTGTCCTTGGCCCATTGCCCCAGCACGTAGGCGTCGTTGACGGAGGTGCAGGCGATGGTGTCGACGCCCTTCTTCTTAAGGGCAGCCGCCTCGCCGACGAAGTTCGGGACGTGCTTCTGGTGGCAGGTCGGCGTATAGGCGCCGGGCACCGCGAACAGAGCCACCGTCTTGCCGCCGAAAATGTCGCCAGTCGATTTCTCGACGGCCTTGCCGTCCTCCATGACCTTGAACTTGGCGTTGGGCAGTTTCTGGCCGACGGCGATGGTCATGGAATGCTCCGTGATCTGGGGGGTGGATGGCGATCTTTTAGCCCCTCTGGCGCCCACTTCCAACCCCGCTCGACAGCGCTCCGCCGATCCCCTATAAGCCGAGGCCTCAATTCACCCGGTTCTCCAACCCGGGCGAAGCCCAGGTAGCTCAGTTGGTAGAGCACGTGACTGAAAATCACGGTGTCGGTGGTTCGATTCCGCCCCTGGGCACCATCCCTTTGCTAGCATCGCCCCATTCGCTCCACGCTTCCCGGAGAGGACTTGACCGATGTCCCTCGCACGGTTCCCGGCCCGCCATGTCGCCAACCCGCTCGCTGATCCGGGGCGGCCCTACGGCAGCACCGAGCGCCAGATCCTCAATGCGGCGGCATTCCGAACTGCGAAGGCCGAAATCACAACTTGGACGGGCTACGCGCCGACGCCGCTCGTTCCCTTGCCCGGCCTTGCCAAGGCCCTTGGTATCGCCCGGCTCGACGCCAAGGACGAGGGCCAGCGCTTCGGCCTCAAGAGCTTCAAGGCGCTGGGTGGCGCCTATGCGGTGCTCCGCGCGCTCCAGATGCACGTCGAGGAGGCGGGTCTGCGGCTGACCAGCGCAGCCGAACTTATCAAAGGTGCTCATCGCGATCTGCTCCGCGAGGTCATCGTCGCGGCCGCCACCGACGGCAACCACGGCCGGTCGGTCGCCTGGGGCGCGCAAATGTTCGGCTGCCGCTCGAAGATCTACCTGCATAGCCACGTCAGCCAGGACCGCGAGGCGGCAATCGCCCACTACGGCGCGGAGATCGTCCGGGTCAAAGGCGGCTATGACGAGAGCGTGCGCCAGTGCGCGGAGGATTGCTCGAGAAACGACTGGGTGCTGGTGGCTGATACCAATGCGGGCGGCGGCAGCACGGTGATCCCGACGCTGGTGGTGCAAGGCTACACCGTCATGGTCGACGAGATGATGACGGATCTCGCGGGCACGGTGCCCTCGCATGTGTTCGTGCAGGGCGGCGTCGGAGGGCTGGCGGCTGCCGTGGCCGGTCACCTCTGGGAGACCTATGGCGCCAGACGGCCGATTATCGTCGTCGTCGAGCCGGCGCAGGCCGACTGCATCTATCGCTCCATTGCCGCGGGTCAGCCGACGCCGGTGCCCGGCGATGTCGACACGTTCATGGCCTGCCTGGCGGCGGGCGAGGTCTCGCCGCTCGCCTGGCCGATCCTGAAGTATGCCGCCGACCACGTGGTGACACTCCCCGACGAGGCGGCTCCGGCCGCCATGCGGCTGCTCGCTGATGGCCCCGGCGACGATCGCGCGATCGTGGCAGGAGAATCCGGCTGTGCGGCCATCGCCGGCTTGGTGGCGGTTGCTCTCGACGAAAAGCTCCGCCAGGCCATTGGGCTGACAGCTCAGTCGCATGTGGCGGCCTTCATCAGTGAGGGCGCGACCGATCCCGCGACTTATGCCAAAGTCGTCGGACGGACGGCGGAGGCCGTCGCCGCCCGCTGAGGAGACGACCTATGCCAACAAACAAGGCCTTCGTCCTCGTCTCGCGTCCCACGGGCATGCCGTCCGCTGCGAACTTCCGTCTGGTCGAAGCGCCGGTTCCCGAGCCGGCCGACGGCCAGGTGCTTATTCGTCAGCTTTTCCTCTCCCTCGATCCCTACATGCGCGGCCGCATGAACGAGGGCCGCTCCTACGCCGAGCCGCAGGCGCTCGACGCCGTCATGCAGGGCGGCACGGCCGGCGAGGTTGTGACGTCCAGGAACAAGAGCTTCAGACCCGGTGATCTCGTCGTCGGCTATGGCGGTTGGCAGCTCTATGCGCTGAGCGACGGCAGCGATCTCACGAAGGTCGAGCGCCGCTCGTTTCCGCTGTCGGTCTATCTCGGCGCGGTTGGCATGCCGGGTGTCACGGCCTGGTATGGCATCAACCGAATCCTCAAACCGAAATCCGGCGAGACGGTCGTCGTCTCGGCGGCAACGGGCGCCGTCGGCAGCGTGGCGGGCCAGCTCGCACGACGCGCCGGGGCGCGCATCGTTGGCATCGCTGGTGGGCCGGATAAGTGCGCCTACGCCGTCGCCGAGCTCGGCTATGAGGTCTGCGTCGATCACAAGTCGCCGGACTTCGCCAAGGATCTGAAGAAGGCACTTCCGAAACGCATCGACGGCCTGTTCGAGAATGTTGGCGGCGAACCCTTCCAACTCTGCATCGGCCAGATCAACGACTTCGCGCGCATTGCCATCTGCGGGCTGATTGCTTCCTACAACGGCGCACCGACCCCGCTTCCCGACATGCGCATCGTGCTCGTTGCCCGCGCGACGATCCAAGGCTTCATCTGCTCGGACGATATGGGCTACTGGCCGGAGGCGCTGAAAGAGCTGGGCGATCTCGCGGACAGCGGCGACCTCAAGTTTCGCGAGACCGTATCGGACGGCCTGGAGACTGCGCCGGAGGCCTTCATCGGGCTGTTGAGCGGCCGAAACTTCGGCAAGCAGATCGTCAAGCTCGCTTGAGCAACTCGGGGACACTGTGAGCGATCGCGCGCCGGCACGTCTCCCACCAGAGCTCGAGGCTCGCATCACGACCGTCGAGCAGGCGGCCGTCGACGATCCGGGAATGACCTTTGGTGACTGGCTCGCCCTTGGTGCGACCACCATTGCCATTCCCGCCATCCTCATCTGGCTCGGCTGGATCGGCTGATGGCGGAGGCGCAACACGCGGAAGCGACCTGGCCGCTCACGCGGCATGAACGCACCTGGTCGGCGCTGCGCCTGCTGGTCGTGCTGGCGGTTACCGCCGCCGCGCCCTGGTTCTTCATCATCGGCGGCGCCATCGGACTCTATTTGCCGCTGGGTGCGGGCACCACGGCCATGCTCGCTGGTGGGTTGATCGGCATGGGGATCGTGACGCTCGCGGTTGTACCCGTCTCAACGCGCTATGCGATCGACTCGGTCGCGGCCTCCGTGCCCCAGTTCGGCAGGCGCGGCGTCATCGCCGTCATCATCCCGCAATACCTCTCGATCCTCGGCTGGAACGCGACGCTGCTCGTCTTCTTCGGCGATAATGTCGCGACCCTGGTCAAGCTCGCCGGCCTCGACACGGACTGGCTGGTGCCCGTCGTCATAGCGCTGGCGCTGTTACTCTGCTTCCCGATCCTGCGTCATGGTGCAGCCGGCATCGAGCGCGTCTGCCAGCTACTGGTGCTGTTCGTGCTGGGCGTCGGCCTCTCGCTGATCTGGCTGCTCCTCTCGACCCACCAGGACACCATTGCCGCCGCCAAGCCGGCCTACGCCTCGGGCGATCCTTGGTGGGACTACATGACCGGCATCGAGATCCTGATTGCGACCAATCTGGGCTGGTGGGCCTATCTTGGCGCCATGGCCCGGCAGGTGCCGCGTGCCTCGGCGGCCGTGCTCCCCTCGATGGCGGGTCTCGGCCTCACCGTTCCGCTGCTCGCCATCATCGGCCTTGCCGCGGTCTTGGCCTTGGGTCAGGCCGATCATTCGGATTGGCTCGTCGGCATCGGCGGCCCCGTCTATGGCGCGATCGCCGTCACGATCGTGGCGCTTTCGAATTTCGGCACGGTGCTCGCCGGCACCTATGCGGCAGCCCTCGGTCTGAAGCAGGCGCCGGGCCTCGAGCGGCTCGGCTGGAACACTCTCATCCTCTTGAGCTTGGTGCCGCTTCTCATTCTGACGATTTTTTTCGCCGGCCCGGTCAAGACCTACTTCACGACCTTTCTATCCTTCATCGGCCTCGTCTTCGGGCCAATCGCGGGCATCCAAATCGCCGACTACTTCCTCCTCCGCCGGCAACGGCTGTCGTTGCGGGGGATCTATGATCGCAGCGAGGCCTCGCCTTATGCCTTTTGGGGCGGCGTCAATCCCATCGCGCTCATCGCCATGGCGGCCGGCTGCGGGACTTATCTACTCCTGCTCAATCCGCTGACCTTCGCGAGCCGATTCCCGTATGCCTGGACCACAGCGAGCCTGCCGGCCGTTGCCGTCGCTGGCGCGATCTACTGGATGCTGACCACGCTCGTTGTGCGGCCTGCCGGGAAGGGCGGTTACCGCTCTTGATGCTTACAACTTCAGCTTGACGCTCTTCCAGAACAGATCGAGCACCGCCTGGTCAATGTCGCGATAGTCGTCGGCAATTTGCGTGATGATGACGAGCCCTTTGCCGGTGGTCCCCAGTGTGTAAACCTCGACATGGGTCTTGTCGCTGCCGTTCACGAGCTCGGCCTTGACGCCCTTGATCTCGCGGCCCCCGGCCTCTCGCTTCGTTTCTGCCTTTGTCATCTTGCCGCCGGCCGCGACCGTTTCTTCGGTGACACTCGTCAGCATCAGCTCCAAGAGCGAGGTCGGGTCGAGACCGGCGTATTCTTGAACGATGATGATCGTCCCGTTGGCGGTGGCCAGCAGATGCTGGCGGATATCCTTGTCGATGTCGGTGTTGGAGACCCCGAGATCGCCGCGATGCGAAAAACTCAGCATGTCGCCCCGGTGCGTCACCTCGGCGGCACGCTTCAACGACAGCTTGATCTTCTGGCCACCCGCCGTATCGACCTCGAGCGTGTCGCCGATGTCGATGCCGACCTCCTTGCCGTCGACGGACAGGACGAAGTTCTTGCCTTGTTCGTCCGCCAGAGCCAAACCGCCGAGGGTGCTAAGGATTAGGGCAGCCACGGCTCCGAGGTGTATGCACCGCATCGTCAACTCTCCAGGACAAATCAGCCGGGACACTGGCGGCAAAGGCTCGCGCTGGCAACTGAAAGGGGCAAGAATGGTTGCACCCCCTTGGCCGAGCCAGTATCACCGGGGCAGCTCCCCATCGCCCCAATCGGATTCTACCAGCCCTTATGTCAAAATCGGTCCAATCCCTGAAACTGATCGCCCTCGACAAGGACGATCTGGACGTCATCTCCGCCCATCTTCAGGATGCGGTGTTGAAGGTCGGCGACATGGCCTATCTGCCGAAGGAGAAACGGCTGGCGCTGGTGCTGAACCGGTTCGATTGGGAGAAGGCGCACGGGTCGCCGAACGGTAAGGCGGCCAACCGGGAGCGGCGGCAATCGGCGTTGCGCTTCGAGCGGGTGCTCGGGGCCCGGCTGCAGAACATCCGCCTGGAGGCAAAACGGGACGTCCTCGAGCTGCTCGCCATCCAGTTCGAGGCGACCGAGGAGCCGGCCGGCCGGGTGACGCTCGTCTTCGCCGGCGGGTCCGCGATCCAACTCGAGGTCGAATGCATCGAGGCCGAGCTCAAGGATCTGGGTCCGGCGTGGCGCACGCGCAACCAGCCGTCGCACCCCTCGGGCGATGACCCGGCAAAGCCCTGATCCGGCCGCCATGAGCGATGACGCAGTCCCGCTCCCGATGGCCCGGCTGATCGAGATCAGGCTCGACGAGGCCTCTCTCGGCCGAGGCACGCCCGACATCGAGCACGAGCGGGAAGTGGCGATCTACGATCTCCTCGAAGGCAATACCTTCGCGCTGGATGGCCGTGACGACGGCCCCTATGCGCTTCTGCTCTCGATGTCCGAGGATCGGCTGGTGTTCAGCGTCGGAACCGCCGGCAATCCGGCGCTGGCGACCCATCTGCTCTCGCTCTCGCCCTTCCGTCGCATCGTCAAGGACTACTTCATGATCTGCGAGTCCTACTTCCAGGCCATCAAGACCGCGCCCGTCAGCCGCATCGAGGCGATCGATATGGGCCGGCGCGGGCTTCATGACGAGGGAAGCCGGCTTCTCCAGGACCGCCTCAAGGGCAAGATCACGGTCGATTTTCCGACGGCGCGGCGGCTGTTCTCGCTGGTCTGCGCGCTGCACTGGAAGGGCTGATCCCGTTGGGGCTGAGGGGTGGGCACATGGCGGAAGGGAGGGCGGAGGAGCTACCAGGCGCCGTGCTCTTCGCCTGCACCATGAACGCCGTCCGCTCGCCGATGGCGGCGGCCATTCTGCGCCACCTCGCCGGTCACCGGGTCTATGTCGCCTCGGCCGGCGTCCGGGCGGGCGAGCCCGACCCCTTCATCAATGAGGTCATGGAGGAGATCGGCATCGATGTGAGCGAGCATACGCCGCACGCCATCCGCGACCTCAACGACACCTCATTCGACGTCATCGTCTCGCTGTCGCCCGAGGCGCATCACCAAGCGCTGGAGCTGACCCGGACCATGGCGGTCGACGTCGAGTACTGGCCAACCCTCGATCCGAGCCTCACGCAAGGCTCGCGCGAGCAGGTGCTGCAAGCCTATCGTGCGCTCCGCGATCAGCTTTTCCAGCGTATCCGCAAGCGTTTCGGCATCGCCGGCGGTCCAAGCGTCTGACCTGACGCACCCAAAATCGTGCCTGCTTGGCTTGATTTTGCCCGTTCCCCCGCCCATTGTCGGCGCCGAACCGAACTCAGGGCACGTTCAGGCGAAGTGGATACCGGTTCGCGCGTCAAGAACGTGCCCAAACCAAAACCGGGCACGTTCAGGCGAAGTGGATACCGGTTCGCCGTAGAACGTGCTCAAACCAAAACCGGGCACGTTCAGGCGAAGTGGACGCCGGTTCGCCGTCGGAACGTGCTCCAAGCCAAGAATCTTGAGCCGGTTCTTGAGTCTGCTTGAACTGAACCTGCTCTCGCGAGGGTCTATGGCGAAAGAAGAGCTACTTGAGTTCCCGGGCTTTGTAACCGAGCTGCTGCCCAACGCGACGTTTCGCGTTAAGCTCGAGAACGGGCACGAGATCATCGCGCATACCGCCGGCAAGATGCGCAAGAACCGCATTCGTGTGCTCGTCGGTGACAAGGTTCAGGTCGAGATGACGCCATATGACCTCACCAAAGGACGTATCACCTATCGCTTCAAGTAAGCCGTTGCGGGGGCTGGCGTCGCTGCGCCAACGCCGGGCGCAGACGAAGCCCGTCGGACGGCGCGCGGGGCTGCGCCCGAAGCTTGTCCTTGCCAGCGCCAGCCCGCGCCGGCTGGCGCTGCTCGCCCAGGTCGGCATCGAGCCCGACGCCATGCGCCCGGCCTCGATCGACGAGACGCCGGAGAAGGGCGAACGGCCGGACGCCTATGCCAAGCGCGTTGCCCGCGAGAAGGCCGAGGCCGCCAGGCAGCAGATCGAGAACCATGCCGAGCTCGCCGACGCCTTCATTCTCGCGGCCGACACGGTGGTCGCCCACGGCCGGCGGATCCTCGTCAAGCCGCAATTTGTCGAGGAGGCGGTGGCGACGCTGCGGCTGCTCTCCGGCCGCCAGCACAAGGTCCACACCGCCGTGCACCTCATCCTGCCGGACGGAACGGTCCGCAAGAAGCTGGTGACGACGCGCGTGCGCTTCAAGCATCTCGCCAGCGAGGAGATCGATGCCTATGTCGCCTCGCGCGAGTGGCGCGGCAAGGCCGGCGGCTATGCCATCCAGGGGGTCGCGGCCTCCTTCGTGCAGAAGATCGCCGGCTCCTACACCAATGTCGTCGGCCTGCCGCTGTTCGAGACGGTGAGTATGCTCGCCGATCACGGCATGCCCATCTACTTCAACTGGCTGAAGCTCGGCGATGGCGAGACGGACTGAACCAACGGACAAGCTGGCAAACCCGGTGCCCGCCAAGCGCGGCGGCACCTGCCCCGTCTGTGCGACGCCGGCCGTAGAAGGCGTCTGGCCGTTCTGCTCGAAGCGCTGCGCCGATGTCGATCTCGCGCGCTGGCTGGGCGGCGCCTATGCCATTCCTGTCGCCGAGGATGACGACGAGGATGGCGAAGAGATGGGCGAGGCCGCCAAAGACCGGCCGCTTCATGAACTCGAGTAACGCCCAAACCACTCCGCCGACCCGCGAACACACGCCTATCCAACGCCACACGGATCAAACCAGCGCGGAAATCTCGCGGTTGGCGAATTCGACGCGGTCGGCGAGGGTCCGAATGATGAAAGTCTGAAACGCGAAGGCGAGCTCGGGTTCCTCCTGGAGCATGCGCTCCATGTTGGCGCGGGTCAGCGTGTAGAGCACAGCGTCGGTTTCGGCTGAGACTTTCGCCGAACGGGGCATCGAGCGGAAAAAACCCATCTCGCCCACCACCGTCTGTCCCGCCATCGAGCGGATGCGCACCTCCCGGCCGGCCTCGTCCAGAACCGTGATAGCGAGCCGGCCGGCCGCCACCAGATCGATGGTGTCGGGCGCCTCGCCCTGTACGAAGATCGTCGTGCCGGCGGCGACCTCGCGCCGGTCGAAGTAGGCGACGATGCGCTCGGCGGCATCCTCGGCCTCGAAGGCCTTGGCGATCCAGGCCTCGAAGTTCGCGCGATCCCGGACGCCCAGCGCCCGCTCGTCGAGGATCGTATCCTCGCACCATTCGAGCGCCTCGTTGCGGGTGGGGAAGACCCTCAGCCGCTTCGCGGTCTGCAGGAAGGCCGAGCTGTCGAGGGCGGCCTGGACGTTGGCGCTGGCCCCGGCGAGCACCAGCTCGACCTCGTGCTCCCGGCAATAGTTGCGCAACTTGACGAGGGAGAGGATCGCCGAGGTGTCAAAGCCCGTGACCCCGCCCAAGTCCAGGATGATCATCCGGATCGGCGGCGCCGTCTGCGTGTCGATCGCGCGGCGGATTTCCTCAAAGACGCTGTTGGAAGATCCGAAAAACACGAAACCCGACAGCCAGAAAAGATGAATACGCGCGCCCTCCTCCGACAGAAGCTTTTTCTCCTCGGCGCTGCGTTCCAGGATCGACTGGAATTGCGCGCGTGTCAGGTGCCGGCGCACGACGCCGATGCGGCTGTAGGAGAAGGCGAACATCAGGCAGGCGCCGACCATGCCGAGCATGACGCCGACGAGGTAGCCGAACCACAGGATCACCAGCATGATGGCAAGCGCGAGCAACAACTCCGTCCAGGTGCGCTGGGCCGGCGCGCGGACGAACGCCTGCATCAGCATGAGGACGCCGAGGTAGACGAGCAGGCCGCCGAGCAACGGCAACGGTACCAGTCCCGCGACGTCGACGCCGAGCAGCAGTACCGCGGCGATGGCGAGCGCGGAGACGATGCCGGCGAGCCGCGTCACGCCGCCCGCCTCCTCGATGAGGACGCTCGACTGCAGCGATAGATTGCTCGCGACGCCGCCGAAGATGGCGGCGGCGGCATTGGCGAGGCCGTTCATGCGGAATTCGCGGTCGAGATCGGCGGCCTTGGCGCGGGCAACCTCCAGGCTCGAGACGTCGAGCAGCAGTGCGATGGCCGTGACGCCCGCAACCGCCCCGATCTCGGCGATCGTGGTGAGAAAGACGCCCCAGCTCACATCGCCCGATAGCGCATGACCTGCCGGCCACCAGAAATGGAGATCGCTCTGGCCGGTGAGATACCATCCCGCCGCGTCCGCCCCGATGACGTAGGGAAGCGCCAGGTTGAGCAGCAGGGCGCAACCGAACAAGGCGAGCGGCAGCGTGAAATAGCTTTGGGAGTACTGCCGGCCGACGATTAACATGAGGGCGAACGCCGCCATCACGAGGAGCTTGGCGACGTCGGCGCAGAACACGATCGCACCCAACGCGCTAAGCGACAGCTCGACCCCGGTCACCGCCTCCACGGCGCCCGCAACCAGCAACCAGCCCGAGGCGGCGAGAAACCCGCCGATCACCGGATAGGGCACGAAGCGGAGCAGTTGGCCGAGCCGCAAGGCGCCGATCGCATAGAGCACAAGACCTGTCAGCAACGTGGCGAGCGAGATGGCGAGCAGCACGTGCTCGATGGCATCCCCGGTGCTGCCGCCATCGGCTGCGATCCGTCCGGCAACTGAACCTGCAAGCACGCTCATGACGGCAACGGCCGGCGTATCGGGACCGGCGGAAGCCGGCGAGAGGCTCGTCGTCCAGGCGACGATCAGGCCGGCGATCGCCGAGCCCGCCAGCAGCGCCGAAAGGCCAAGGGGCAACCCGCCCGCGAGTTCGCCCTGGAAGAGCAGTGCGCCGAAGGAGATGCAGTAGGCAATGGTGATGAGCGCCGAGATGAGGCCGCTCGACAGATCGCGAAGCAGGCGCGCCGCCCGCCCAGGCGGGACCGCCGTGTTGGGTTTTACTGGCCTAACCGCCGGTTCACCGGCCTCGAACGAGGACGCGCGGGCATTGGCATCTGTCGTCATGGGTGCAGCGGCCTTCTTTCCCGGCACTCATGCCGGAGCATCGAGCGGCTGGCAATGCGGCTTGGCCCGGCCAGCCCGCTTTTCAGGCCTCAATCTTTCCCGGCTTCGGCCCTTGCAGGCCGCTTGGGACTGGTTCAGGGTCGCCTCCCGTCAGCCCAGCCCGGAAATGCGCGATGTCGCCCGCCCGCCGAGATTTCCGCAAGATTGCCATCGCCGCGAGCCAGACCTCCGAGGCGCTGGCCGCCCGCCAACGCCTTGCCAAACGTTACGGGGATGCCGCCGCCGGCGAGGCGGATGCCATCGTGGCGCTCGGCGGCGACGGCTTCATGCTGCAGACGCTGCACGCCAACATGCGCTCCAAAATTCCGATCTACGGCATGAACCGCGGCTCGGTCGGTTTCCTGATGAACGAGTACCGGGAGGACGACCTTCTCGAGCGACTAGCCGCCGCCGAGGTCAACACGATCCATCCGCTCCGCATGCTCGCGCGCGACATCGAAGGCCGCGAGCACAAGGCGCTCGCCATCAACGAAGTGTCGCTGTTCCGCCAGACCTACCAATCGGCCAAGCTCAGGATCTCCGTCGATGGCACGGTGCGCATGCCCGAGCTGGCCGGCGACGGCGTGCTCGTCTCGACGCCCGCGGGCTCGACTGCCTACAATCTTTCCGCGCACGGCCCCCTCATCCCGATCAAGGCGCGGCTGCTGGCGCTGACACCCATCAGCCCGTTCCGGCCCCGGCGATGGCGCGGGGCCCTTCTCGCCGATCGCGCGGAAATCACTATCGAGGTGCTGGAAGCAGCCAAGCGCCCGGTCAGCGCCGTCGCCGATCATTTCGAGGTGCGCTCGGTCGCCGAGGTGAACGTGCGCGAGGATACGCGGGTGCGTCTGTTGATGATGTTCGATCCCGGACACGCGTTGGACGAGCGCATCCTCAAGGAGCAGTTCGGGGGATAGATCGTTTCGAGAGCTCGGCCACAGCGACCGAGTTCGGTTCTTGTCGGTCCGGACTAGTGGCCCGTCGCGCCAAAATCGCTTGCTCGCCGGGCGTCCGTCCGATTTTGGCGCGACA
>JANNSX010000365.1:0-2471 GCA_031403155.1 Hyphomicrobiaceae bacterium | reverse complement strand
CCCGCCGGCATCGACGATTCGAAGGCCCTCGACGCCGATGCGCGGGCGGCGCTGCTGCCGCGCATCCTCGCCACGTCGCGGGTCGGCATCGGCATCGCCGATGTCGCCCGCATCGACCGCGACAACATCCTCAACGCCACCATGTGGGCGATGGCCGAGGCGGTGGCCGGGTTGGCGGTGCCGCCGCGCCTCGTGCTGGTCGACGGCAACCGGCTGCCGCGTCTCGCCTGTGCCGCCCGCGCCATCGTCAAGGGCGACGCGCGCTGCCTCTCGATCGCTGCCGCCTCCATCGTCGCCAAGGTGACGCGCGACCGCCTGATGATCGAACTGGCGCGCGTCTATCCGGGCTACGGCTTCGACCGGCACAAGGGCTACGGCACGCCGGACCACCAGCTGGCCATCGACCGCCTGGGCGTGACGCCCGCCCACCGCCGCTCGTTCCGCCCGGTGCAGCTGGCGCTCGGATTGGCTGGCGGCCGAGCGGCGGCGCTGGTGTGACGCGGCCACTTCAGACTCGCGCGAGCTGGCGCGTCAGACCCAGATACTCGAGTGCCGCCAGCCAGGCGACCGCCGCGGCCTGCAGCAAGATGAAGGCGATCCCCATGGCGTTCGGCTGGATGCCGCCACCCAGCAAGCCAAGGCTGCCGATCACCCAGCCCACGTTGCCGGCGATCACCAGCCAGACCAAAGCCGTGGCCTGTGGCCTCTGAAACGCGACAATGGCCATGAAGGCAGCTATCGGAAACAAGGAAAGGCCCGCATAGAACAGCAGTTCGGGCGGGATGTGCGTCAGTCGCCCGAGCGCGCCGCTACCGGACGTCATCAGCAAGCCGGTCGCCACGCAAATGCCGGCATCGAGCAGCAGAACGCGGCGCAGGAAGTCGGGTCGATCGAGAATGGTCATGTCGTCGCTCCGTTTCAGGGTCGATCGCCTTGGATCAGGCGTCTAGAACATGCCGAGCCTGCCGTCGCCGGTCGATTGCATGCGAGGTAATCGACTGCAAAAATGGTTCGCCCGACGATTACCTCGGCGCGCTCTAAACCGATCGGCAACACTCTGACCGCAGAGTGCGTGCATGACGATTCGTTACCAGCAGCTGTCGAGCGGCGAGCGCGCGACGATCGCGACGATGCTGGCCGAGGGCCGGCGCGAGAGCGATATCGCACGGGCACTGGGCCGCGAACGCTCATGCATCAATCGTGAGTTGCAGCGCAACGGCTGCCGCCTCGACCACGCCACCGGCCGGCGCCAGCCCTACGATGCCGTGGCGGCGCAGCAGCGCGCCGATCGGCTCGCCACGCAGCCGCGCGCGAAAAAGCTCGAGAAACATCCGGTGCTGCTCGATTTTGTGCGCCAGAAAATTCGCGCCTGCTGGTCGCCCCGAGCAGATCGCCGGGCAACTGAAAACCGCGCATCCCGACGCGCCGGAGAAGCGGGTCTGCCACGAGACGATCTATGACGCCATCTACGTCATGGCGAAAGGAGACCTCAAAACGGAACTCGTCGCTTGCCTCCGGCAGCGCAATGGCAAACGCCGCCCGCGCTCGCGCGGAAAAGATCGCGGCAAGATCGCCCTGATGACGTCGATACATGTCCGGCCGCCCGAGGTGGCCGATCGCGTGGTGCCCGGACATTGGGAGGGCGACCTCATCAAGGGAAGAAAAAATGCCAGTAGTGTCGGCACCTTGGTCGAGCGCACGAGCCGGCTGGTGCGGCTGGTGCGGATGCCCGATGCAACCGCCGACGGGCTGTTGGGAGCCTTCACGCAGGCGATGGCGAACGTCGACCGCGCCATGAAGAAGACCCTGACCTACGACCAGGGCAGGGAAATGTCCCGACACCTCGATTTTACCGCGGCGACCGGTATCAAGGTCTATTTCGCCGATCCACATTCGCCCTGGCAGCGGGGCTCGAACGAGAATACCAACGGTCTGATCCGGCAATATCTGCCGAAAGGCATGGATTTATCACGCGTGACCCAGCAGGAGCTCGACATGATCGCGCTGATGCTGAATACGCGGCCGCGCAAGATGCACGGCTTCAAAACACCGCTCGAGGTGTTCGAGAAACTACGCGTAACGGCGAACGAAAAGACCACGACGCCGGTATAGTCTTTGTTCTCTTGGGCCTCCCCCGCGATCGTGCGCCCCCGCACGGTCCAGGGCTTTCTGGAACGGCAGCCCTTTGACGCCGCGCCCGACCGTCGTCAAGGTTGGCCGTCGGGCGACCGAACTCCAATATCGACATTCGCAGGCCACACCTTGACGACGGTCGGGCGCGGCGTCACACTTGCGCCGTCCAGAATGCCCTTGCTCCGATAGCGAAGCACGTTAACATCCGACTACGGCTCAACATCGGTGTTGCACTTCGAGTTTGAGACCGCCGCCCACTGTTCTACTGGCGCAAGGACATCTTCGAGAAATGCAAGATCGCCGAGCCCAAATTCCTCGAGGACATCCCCGAGGCAGCC
>JANNSX010000364.1:0-6222 GCA_031403155.1 Hyphomicrobiaceae bacterium | reverse complement strand
TTCGCCGTAGAATGACGTGCGCGTCGTCGGCGTTATCGCCGATGTCTTGCGCGAGCGTCCGTCGCCTATCGACGTCTGGTAACGCCGCACGAACACCCCCACCTAGGCGCGCCTAAGGACTTGAGCGGCTGCGCCGCTAAGTCCAAGGCGCGCGGTCCTCCCCCATAAATAGGGGGAGGAAAGGGCGCGGCTGGCTGCGTGTCCGCTCCCCACGCGCGCCGCTACAACTTGACCCCCACCCCACCATCCCCTACCACTGGAAGCAACCAATTCAATCCGATTGTGACCAATTCGAACCAATATTCCGGCACGGGGAAGCGCCATGAAAACAACGAGGCACGAGCCATGAAAACAACGAGGCACGAGCAATGAAAACAACAGCCCAGGTTGTCGTCATCGGCGGTGGCGTCGTCGGCACCAGCGTCCTCTACCACCTGACCAAGAAAGGCTGGCGCGATGTCGTGCTGCTGGAGCGCCTGGAGCTGACTTCAGGCTCGACCTGGCACGCGGCCGGCGGCATGCACACCGTCAATGGCGACCCCAACGTCGCCAAGCTGCAGCAGTACACGATCAATCTCTACAAGGAGATCGAGGAGGTCTCCGGCCAGTCGGTCGGCCTGCACATGACCGAAGGGCTGATGCTGGCTGCCACGCCCGCGCGCTGGGAGTGGCTGAAGTCGATCCGCTCGAAGGGCCGGTATCTGGGCATGCAGGTGGAGCTCGTCTCGCTGGACGAGGCCGAGAAGCTGCTGCCGCTCATCGACAAGCGCCAGTTCACGGGCGCCATGTACGATCCGATCCAGGGGCATGTTGATCCGTACGGAACGACACACGCTTTCGCGGGCTCGGCCAAGAAGGGCGGCGCCGAGGTTCACGTCCATACGCGCGTCATGGACACGAAGCCTCGTACAGACGGCACCTGGGACGTCATCACGGATAAGGGCAACATCCACGCCGAGCATGTGGTGAACTGCGGTGGCCTGTGGGCGCGCGAGGTCGGGCGCATGGTCGGGATCGAGCTGCCCGTGCTCGCCATGGAGCACCAGTATCTCATCACCGAGGACATGCCGGAGGTCGCCGAGATCAACAAGACGACCGGCAAGATGGTGCTGCACGCGGTCGATTTCGACGGCGAGATTTATATGCGCCAGGAGCGCGGCGGCATGCTGCTCGGCACATATGAGAAGCACGGCATCCCGTGGTCGCCGAAGGACACGCCGTGGGATTTCGGTCCGACGCTGCTGCCGGACGACATGGATCGTATGGCCGAAAACCTCGAGGTTGGCTTCCGGCATTTCCCGGCCTTCCAGAAGGCCGGCATCAAGAAGATCATCAACGGCCCCTTCACCTTCGCGCCGGATGGCAATCCGCTGGTCGGCCCGATCCGGGGATTGAAGAACTATTGGGTCGCCTGCGGCGTGATGGCGGGCTTCTCACAAGGTGGCGGCGTCGGCTTGGCATTGTCGAACTGGATGGTCGACGGCGATCCCGGCATGGACGTCTGGGCCATGGATATCGCCCGTTTCGGCAAATGGGCGACGCGCGCCTACACCAACGTCAAGGTGCGCGAGAATTACGGCCGCCGCTTCCGTGTGCGTTTCCCGAACGAGGAGCTCACCGCCGCGCGGCCGCTGCGCACGACGCCGATGTATCACAAATGGCTCGAGCTTGGCGCCGTCATGGGTGACAGCTGGAGCCTCGAAGCGCCGCTCTGGTTCGCGCCTCCAGGCGTCAAGGACGAGTTCTCCTTCCACCGCTCAACCGACTTCCCGCACGTGAAGGCCGAGTGCAAGGCCGTGCGCGGCGGCGCCGGCATCGCCGAAACCTCGACCTTCGCGAAATACGAGGTGACGGGCGTCAATGCCGAGACCTGGCTCTCGCATCTGCTTGCCTGCAAGATCCCGAAAGAGGGCCGCATGACGCTGGCCCCGATGCTGAACGACGCGGGCAAGCTCATTGGCGATTTGTCCCTCGCCAAAGCTGATCGTGAGCGCTTCTACATCTTTGGCTCAGGCGCAGGTGAAGAGTATCACATGCGCTGGTTCGAGCGGCATCTGCCCACCGACGGCACGGTGAAGGTGGTGGCGCTCGGGCAGCAGCTGACGGGTCTGACGATCGCCGGGCCGAAGTCGCGCGACGTGCTCGCGAAGGTCACTGACGACGACGTCTCGGCGAAGGCGTTCCGTTTCATGGATTTCCGTCCGCACATGGAGATCGGCATGGTACCGGCCATGATCGGGCGGGTGAGCTTCACTGGGGATCTGGGTTTCGAAATTTGGGTCAAGCCGGAGCATCAGGTGGCGCTGTTCACGGCGTTGTGGGATGCCGGTCAGGAATTCGGCATCCGCCCGTTCGGATCGCGCGCATTGCTGTCATTGGCGCGCGAGAAAAACTTCGGCACCTGGGCGCGCGAGTTCCGCCCGATCTACGGTCCCTTCGAAGCCGATCTCGGCCGCTTCGTCGACCTCTCCAAGAACGATTTCATCGGCCGCGCGGGGGCCGCGAAGGAAAAAGAGGAGGGCCCGAAGCGCGCCCGCGTCTCCTTCGTGGTGGACGCCGGCGATGCCGACGCGATCGGCGACGAAGCCGTCTGGAAGGACGGCACCGTCGTCGGCTGGATCACCTCGGGCGGCTACTGCCACCACGCCGACAAGTCCCTCGCCATCGGCTACGTGCCGACGGATGTGCTCGGCAACGGCGCCGAGAAGGCCAAGTGGCAGATCGAGATTCTCGGCGAGATGCGGAAGGCGAAGCTGCAGCTCGAGCCACTGTTCGATCCGAAGGGGACAAGGATGCGGGGGTAGGCCTACCACCGGAGTGGGCGCATTCGAATCCGCCCTGGCTCGATGACGACGAGATTGCCGACAAGCTTGTCTGCGAGCAATGCGACTGACGCGCTGACACGCCGAGCCTCCGCCTCGACCGAGAGCCGATCAAGCTCAAGCAATACGACGCCTGCGACAGCGAGTTGGCGGCGGATGACCAGCTCGCCGAAGTCGGTATCCTCCGTGATGATTATTCGGTCTTGCTCTTGCGCGATCTTGATGACCGCCTCGTCGGAGCCTCCTGGCATGAGTTCGTAGACAAGCACGACATCATGTCCCCCGGCTCGAAGACCATCGAGGACGTGGCGAGATACATTCTCATCGGCGAGGAAGCGCATGCCCTACTCGGCAGCCAGAACCGTCTCGTGCTGCATGTAGTCGGCGGCAAACGCGAGTGCTGCCCTGACATCGGCTTCCGTCAAGCTCGGATAGGCCTCGATCAGCTCGACAATTGATCGCCCAGCCGCCAGCTTGCGCAGAACGAGCTCGACCGTCAGGCGCGTGCCTTTGATGCAAGGCTTGCCCAGCATGACGGTCGGGTCGGCAGAAATGCGCGGGTGCGGCATGGGCAGCGAATCCAAACGAGGACAATCCGAGGAGATTAGCACGCGAGTGACGCCGGTGGAACAAATGATGCGTGATCCCGGTTGCCGACATAAGCGACATCCTGGCAATTGAGAAATTTGAGCACGCTGGGATTGGCACAGTTCGCGACTGGGGGCTGACCGCCATTGTCCTCGGCCATGTGCCGATGGAGGTGCTGGCGAACGGCGCCGACAAGGCCAAGTGGGAGATCGAGATCCTGGGCGAGATGCGCGCGGCCAAGCCGCAGCTCGAGCCGTTGTTCAATCCGAAGGCGACAAGGATGCGGGGGTAGGGGGCGCGTTGCGCTGCCCAGCGATCAATCGAGGGACCGCTCGCCAACAAGCTTAAGATTGCGCCGCTGATGGAGCACGGCAATAACGACGGTTTCGCTTCCCTTATCGGTGAAATAGATCGAGTACGGAATCGGCGGACGAGCGCTCGGCGGAGCCCGCGATAACTGACCGGGTAACGTTCCGGGCCAACCTCGATCCGGCGAAAGGTCGCATCGATCTCCTCGACAACCGCCGCGCCAAGGCCGGCCTCTCGCTCTTCATACCAATGCGCGGCGTCTTCAACGTCGCGCTGAGCCGCGGGTCTGAGCCTAATCGTCACGAGCGCAGGTTGGCGAGAATGGCTTTCTTGACCTCGTCCCAGTCCTTGGCCGTGATATCGTCGTTGTCAGACGGCGCAAGCCGGCGATCGAGCTCGGCCTTGTGCCAGTCGGGGACCGGGACCATCTCCGGGTTCTGCTCGAGCGACGCCCAGGTGGCTTCGAGCAAGGTCAACCGCTCGGCCACGGATAGCTCAGAGAGCATCGTTCTGGTCAGGGCCTGGTTCATGCGGCAAGTTTGGCAGCGATGACGGACGAGTTCAAGAGGTGAGCTTTCACTCGTGCGCGTGCGAGACCTCGCATACGATGGCGACAAGGCTCCAACTATGGCGTCGCTCGGAGGAGCGACCCGCGGTCGCCCCACTTGGTGCGAAACCGAACGCCGAGCGAGTGAACGGCGTCCGCGGCTCCACACGAGTGCCGGAACGGCACTGCGTTCTTTGCACAACCCGCGAGAGAATCTGCCCCTTGCTGGCCCGCTACATGCCGGCAAGCCATCCCGGAACGGGCCGGCCCTCACGCGACAGATAGCGCGCCATCGCCCCGGCAACGGTTCGAACCGCCGGCCTTGCCGTCATGCGCGCGCGCCAAGCCAGCAATCGCGGTGTCTCCGCGCCCACGACCGCGCCCATCCGTTCCCCGGTCAGGGCTGCCATGTAGAAGGCGATGTCGGCGAAACCAAAGGGACCAGCGAGCCACTCGCGATTGTCCAAGAGGCGCTCCATCTTGCCATAGTACTGGGCAGCGCCGGCCCGTGACGTGACGGCTAGGGGATCGTCTGGCTGCTCCTGCAGGCTCATGAGTTTGATGATATGGGGAAAGTACACTTCGTCGGAGCAGTGCTCCAGCTGGCGGGCACGGGCCCGCGCCGCCGGCTCTCGCGGCCACAACGGCGGCTCCGGATAGGCGTCCTCCAGGTACTCGAAAATCTGGGTCGAATCGAACACTTCGACGTTCCCGTCGATCAGCACCGGGACCTGGCGCTTCGGATTGACTCGCAGCACCTCGGGGTGTCTGGGATCATAGCCGCGGTGGCGGTCGTAGGGCACCATGACCAGCTCGAGGTCGAGGTGCTTTTCGAGGAGCGCAATATGCACCTTGGCGCCGAACATGCTGAGCACCGCCGAGTACAAGGTGATAGGGTGGGTGGCCGAACGGACTGGGTTGTGGGACATGGGTGACCTTCGCGAATTCGGGGTTGTGCACCCGGCAGGACGAGCGATCGGATCTCACGCAGCCTCGAAGACCTGCCTCGGCAATCCACTTTGCCGGATGATCGCCCTGAGCGTCCCGCGCCGGACTTCAGTATGGTTCGGCACCGGAATGGTCGTCGTCGTCCCCGCCTCGGCGCGTTGCATGACGATGTGGCTGCCACGCCGCCGAACCTCCACGAATCCGTGCCGCGCGAGAATGCCGCAGACCTCTGCGCCGCTCAGCACCGCCAGCTTAGGCATGCATCACTTCGATCTGGGTAATGTAAATTTCGGTGCCGAGCCGCCGACCGACCTCGTCTGGCGAAGCCGTCTCCAGGTACAATTCGATAGCCTCGCGGAGGTTGGCGCGGGCCTCGGCGACGGTATCGCCCTGACTTGCGATGTCGAGCTCGGGGCAAGTCGCAACGTAGCCGCTGTCCTCGCGTTCGATGATCGCTGTAAACTGCCGTGTCATCCCTCACTCCTGTTGTGGCCGCTTCATCGCATACTACCACGACATTCGCCCGTTCGGCTCCAGCGCGCTACTAACGAAGGTGAACGCCAGTCGAGCGTGTCCGGTTGCCAATTGAAACGTCGTGTGCCCCCAAGACCCCCACGCAGCCCGCCGACCGCGTCGTCGTCAACATCAAGGACGCCGCTGCCTTTAAGCCCTTCATCGTCGACGGCGAGCCGCTGCCGGGGCACTCGCTCCTCCAGCTCGACGAGACGTTCCCCGAAGCCGCCGGCTTCCACATCTACCGCATGGAGCCTGGCGCGGTGACGCATCCACATGAGCATACCTGCCACGAGCAATTCCTCGTCCTCGACGGCGAGATGATCGAGAACGACGGCACGGTGTTCCGCCCCGGCGATTTCGTGATGCTTCGCAAAGGTACGCAGCACAACTCTCGGACCGAGACTGGCTGCACGCTCGCGGTGTTCGTCTGGACGATCGAGCGGAATTTGTAGCTGCTGCACGGTTCCGCGACAGGCGGTAACGCCTTCTTAG
>JANNSX010000363.1:0-9670 GCA_031403155.1 Hyphomicrobiaceae bacterium | reverse complement strand
GCAGCCGTGAGCCTGGCACGAAACCAGTCGGAGAGCCGGATGCGGGAAACCCGCACGTCCGGTTCGATGAGCGGGGAGAGGAAACGGAGCGACGGCTTCCCGTCGAAGCCCCAAGCCACCGCGCCTCTCCTCGACTCTACTGAGACTTTACCGATTAGCTCCGGAACATGTCCTTGAGATAGCGCTCGCGGTCGGGAATGCCCGCATCGTCCGAGCCCGGGTCCGATGATTGAATCGCCTTGACGGCGCGGGCATCGCGCGCCGAGAGCGTTCTCTCGAGTTCGCGCGCGAGCGCCAGGTCCGTCGCCAGTAAGGTCTTGAAATCGGCCAGCGGGACCGCAACGCAGGTGAGCGTCTCGCGGGCCTCGACCGTGTAGGGTACCGTTCCCGAACGGAAGGCGGATTTGAACAGGATGATTTGACCTGTTGCGAACTCGTCGAGATCGAGCTTGCTGTCAGGCCCGGCTGGATGAACCGCCGATGCCCGGCCGTGTGTTACGAACAGCACGCTCTCGAGTGGAGCGCCGTGTCGCATGACGATCTCTCCGCCGCGATAAGTGCGCCGCTGGCCACGGGCCGTGAGCGAGGCGAGTGCCGCCGCTGGACGCGGAAGCGCGCCACTCGTCTCGATCTCGTGCGCGAGCGCATCGGCCGACGGCGGCGGCGCGCCCCGCCGCTCCGGCGGAATCGCGTGATCGACGTGATACCGGCCGGGGAAGACGATGCCTTCGCGCTCGCAGGCATACCAGAAAGTCGACAGGAACTCGTGCTTGGCAAGCGATGCCTTGCCGATCTCTGTCGCTGTGAACGACAGTGTGTAGTGGATGGCAAAGGCATCGTAGCTCGTGAGGCGCGCGACCGGTGCCGGATCGGTGGCAATCGAAGGGATCTGGCGGGCGGTCTCGACCATCAGGGCGAGCACGGTCTCGGGCGGATGATCGTAAGCGACGAGGACGTCGGCGCTCGCCATGCGCTTGCCGCTGCCGGCGCCGATGACGGTCACCTTCTCCCGCGACACGACCGAGTTCGGGAAAACGACGTCGTCGCCGGTGCCGGTGCGGATGGTGACGGTGCGCCAGTTCATGTTGGTGAGCACGCCTTCCTCGCCACCGGCGCTGACATAGTCGCCGACCCGGACCTGGCGCGTCGACAGCATGGCAATACCGGAGAAGACGCTGCCGAGTGTGTCCTGGAGTGCGAGGCCAATGACCAGCGAGCCGACGCCGAGCGCCGTCAGCAGGCTGCCGAGGTCGACGCCCCACACCGTCGAGACGATGATCGAGGTGGCGACCAGCACGAGAAAAATGCGCGCAAGATCGAGCAGGAGTTTCGGCACGCGCGTGGTCACTCCCGTCCCGTCGCCATCGCCGAAGTAGGCGACGTTGGTCGCGGCGAGAGCAAAATTGATGATCACCACCCAGAAAGCGGTGTCGGCGATCCGGACGGCCAGATGCGTGCTGTCATAGCCGGCGACGAGCCGCAGCAGGAGATCGATGAACAGCAGTGGCAGCACGGCATTGCGGAGCCAGGAGAGCGGATTGGCATATGCCGACCAGCGGCCGGTCCTGGTGATTTCGGCGAGCTCATTGATGCCGATGATGGCAGAAGGAAAGACCGCCAGCAGGCCTAGACCCCACAGGAACCAACTCGCCGTCATCAACTCGGACATTGCCTGTCTCGCTTTTCTTGCCTGTCGCTACTCGGCGGCCCTTGGGCTCGCTATCTTGCCGGCCTTTCCACTTCCCGCTTACCCATAATTCTCCGCCAACTTCAGTAGCCGATACGGCATCGGCGGCGTGCGCACGGCGACCCAGCCGAGGCGGGGCATCATCGCGGGCAAATCATAGCGGCGGTTGAAGCGATACTCGAACTCGGCGAGCCGGCGCGGGGCGTGCTTCCTGCTCACCGATCGGAACGTGGCGGTAATCGCGCTCTTGATGTTGCCGAGCACCGTGTTGACGGCATTGAATGCGGGATGACGCGCGGCCTTGCGGCCGGAGCCAGTAACGATCGGCTCGTGCATGCAACCCGCATCGGCGACGCCGTTGAAGCAGCCGAGCCCGTCGGTGACGACCCTCGCGCCACGCTTCACGATCCGGCCGGTGATCTTCTGGATGTTCTTCTTCGTGAACCCCCGCACGCGTCGCAGCTTCACACGCACGGCTTTGCCGTCCTGGGTGGTCTCGACTGCCGCGACGAACGGCATCTTGCCGGGGCTGCCGCGCCCGCGCTTGCCGCCGTTGCGCTCGCCGCCGAGGTAGGCATCGTCCATCTCGATGCGGCCGTCGAGCGGCTTGCCCCGGCCGCGCTCCAGCATCACTTGGCCGAGCTTGTGGTGGATCTTCCAGGCGGTGTTGTAGGTGACGTCGAGCCGGCGCGACAGCTCGAGCGCGGAGATGCCCTGCTTGGTCTGCGTCATGTGGTACATGGCGCGGAACCACACCGTCAGATCGAGCTTGGTCGAGGCGAAGATCGTGCCCGCCGTCAGCGACGTCTGGGTGCGGCAGACGTTGCACTGCCATAACGCCCGCGTCTTGCGCTCGCAGTGCGCCAAGCTCCCGCACGCCGGGCACTCGAAGCCTTCCGGCCAACGCCACGCGAACAACGCCTCGCGGCATTTCTGTTGCGTTCCATAGAGCCGATCGAATTCCACGTCGGAAAGCCCTCGCTGGAACTGGACCTTGTTGCGTGCCATGCTGCACCTCCCTGAGAACACACACGATATTCGCGATTCGGAAGGCGGGATCATGGCGGAGGTTGGTGGGTAAGCGGGATTTTGTTTGTCGTTGCGCGGCGGCCATCCAGCAGTCCCGTCGTGGCCAGCAAGACAGACCCTGTACAAACGGCCATCACATATTCCGCATGCGCAGACGCCTCGATGATCCAGTTGTGAATGGCGTCGTTCCGGGTCTTCACTGGCGCGGCGTCGCCGCCGGGTATGAGGATCAGATCATAGGCGCTGCCTTCGATGAGGGTCTTGTCGACGGCCGTCCGAACCCCATGCACGCTCGCTACGGGCTCGCGCGTCTCAGCCACGATCTTGATGTCGATTTCGCCGGCATGATGATCGCCGAGCATCTCGAGCGGACCGAAGAGATCAAGCGTTTGGAAACCGGGAAAAACCAGCGCTGCGAGCGTTCTCATGTTATGTGCCTTATGCTGCCTTACGTCTCGCCACCGTCCGGGCCCCAGAACACAACCCAGGTCTGGAAGTCGGAAGCTAAAGATTCGAAGCGGTGCTCGACGCCCGCTTTCACAAAGATGACGTCGCCGGGTTTGAAGGGCGCTCGCTCGCCGCCATTGTTGAAGATGCCGGTGCCGGACAGGATGATGTAGACCTCATCTTGCGTGTGCGGGGTCTGCGTGTCGACCTCTCGCACCGCCCACAGCCCCGTGCTCATGGTGCCGCGCTTCAGCAGCACGTTGTAGCGGTCGTTCGCGGGGTCGGCCGCGAAAGCGCGCTGTGTGTCTGAGCCTGAGACGATCCAGTCGGGCATGATCTTTACTCCGTTACGGTCGTTTCCCCCCAAGGGAAAGGGCCAAACGTGACATGCTCCTTTCAATGCCGCCCAACTCACCATGATATTCGCGAGATGGTTGTTTGAGCCGGGCCTCCCCTTTGGGGGGAGGGTGGCGCGAATGCGCCGGGAGAGGGGCTGAGTTGGTCAAAATCCCTCGACGACATCATTGCCAAGACCATGAGTGATGAGAATCAGTAAAATGCTCAACCCCTCTCCCGCCTGTCGGCACCCTCTCCCCAAGGGAGAGGGCCGAATACGGAGAGTCTCCCGGTTGGGTTCGTTGACACGCTTACTCCGCCGCGCCCGCCACCGCCGCACCTGCCTCCAGCACATCGCCCAGCGCGAGCTCGAACTGCTTGAGGGTGTCGGCGATGCAGCCGCCTTTCGCGTGCGCCTCGCACAGGAACCACGGCTCGCGGCTATCCGGCTCGACCAGCACGCCGCGCTCGATCAAGCGTGCGGCCAGCGCATCGTAGAAGGCGTAATCCGACTGCTTCCAATCGCGATAGGTCTTCGGCGGGACGCTCGAGAAGAACAGGCCGGACAGCGCCGGTGTGCCGGAGAACGAGTGCGCGATGCCGTGCCGGCCGAGAGTTTCCGAGATGCCGAGCCGCAGCGCCGTCCCCGCCTCGTTGATGGTCGCCAGCGCCTCCGTCTCGTCGAGAATTTCCAGCGTCTTCGCGGCGGCTGCGAGCGATACCGCATGCCCCGTATAGGTGCCGCCGTGGGCGACGCCGCGGCCGATCTTCTCCATGACATCCGCGCGCCCTGCCAATGCGGAGATCGGATAGCCATTGGCCATGGCCTTGGCGAAGGTCATGAGATCGGCGGTCACCCCATAGAGCTGCTGGGCGCCGCCCTTGGCGACGCGGAAGCCCGTCTTCACCTCGTCAATAATGAGGAGCACGCCGTAGCGTTCCGTCAGCTCGCGCACCGCCTTCATATAGGCGGCGTCGGCCATGACCGCGCAGCAATTGCCCTGGATCGGCTCGATGAGCACGGCCGCGATCCCGTGCCCGTGCTTCCTCAGCGTGTCCTCGAGCCGATCCGCATCGTTCATCGGCACCTGGTGCAGCAACGGGCGCACCGCACTTGGGATGCCCTCGCCATAGGGCACGACCTCGGGCGTGCCGTGACCGGACCATGTGTCCATGTCCGCGTACCACATCGCCGCATCGAACAGGCCGTGATAGCCGCCCTCGACGAGCACATAGCCGTCGCGGCCGGTGAAGCCGCGCGCGACCCTGAGCGCCGCCATGACGGCTTCCGTGCCGGAGACGGAGAAGCGCACGCGCTCGGCGCCCTTGACCATGCGGGCGATGCGATCGGCGACCTCGTATTCCTTCTCGGTGGCCAACGCGAAGACGCCGCCCCTGCGCATCCCCTCGCGCGCTGCCTCGTCCACCCGCTCGTCGCAGTAGCCCAGGATCGCGGGGCCGTAGCCGAGCCGGTAATCGACATAGGCGTTGCCGTCGAGATCCCAGATGCGGCCGCCCTTGGCGTGGTCGACGTAGATGGTCTGCTCATCGCCCCAGTAGCGGAAGTTGGAGGCGACGCCGAGCGGCAGCCGCGTGCGGGCGCGCTCGAAATGGGCCCGCGAGCGGGTGAGATCGCGGGCGAAGGGAGTGCAGGTCGTCATGACACATCTCATTGGCTGAATGTTCGTTCAGCCTATAAGATTGCGCCCCGACTGTCAAACCGTTCGCTGAACCAATGTTCAGCCAACAGAGACCCATGGTTGCCTCGGCCACCCGTCGTCACGGTGCGCCGACAAGTGTTCCCTTGGCGCCGAAATAGCCGCTCCACGCGAACCAATAAGCGACGTGGCCGGGTAGCCGGGGGAAGCTTTCGCCGCCGGGTCCCCTGAGCGCGGACTCTTCCACCTGCCAAGCTCTCCCCTCCGACACCGGACGATCGAGCGTGGCGCCCTTGGTGAAGGCGCGGCCGTCGCCCTTGTAGGCTCTGACCGTCCGTGTCGCCGCATCGCCGATGAGCACAACATCGATGGCGCCGGCCCTGTCCGTGATCACCGCTCCGCCCTCGAAGCGCTGCAGCGGCCAGGCGAACTCAGCTCCCGCGCCCCGGAGCGCGAAGACGAAATCCTTCTGCTTCAACCGGCTCTGATCGACGTGGGCCGGGAACATCAGATCCGGACTGCCGAAGTATTTTCCGTAGGGCCGTCCCGGCCGGTAGTCGCGGTTGTGGCCGGTCTCGATGTCGAGCACCTTCGTTGCCGGATGCGCGGCCTGCCACTGCGTCCAGCGGGTGATGACGACCGGGCGCGTGGCGAGCTCCAGCCCCGAGCCGGTGAGCTCGCCCACCACCGGGCGGCCGGTGAACTGGTTCCACAGCGAATGCGTGGCGGTGTCGTACATGAGCTTGTTGGATCGATAGAGAAAGCCCGACGAGCCGAACACGAAAGGCTCCGGGCGGCCGTCGACCTTGGTCTCGAACAGGATGCCCGAGCCACAGAGCGTGCAGTAGGCGAGGCTCACCGGCACGCCGCCCACGACATCGTTGAACATCTCGTGCCAGTCCATGATGCGCAGCGGATAGGCGCGCGTATCGCCGTTGATCTCGACACCGAAGACGAGCTCGTCTGGGGTGAGGTAGGCGGCGTCCTTGGCGGCAATCAGCTTCGGATTGGTCAGCGCCGGAATGCCGTCCTTGTAGACGCCGCCCCAGGTGATCTCCTCCAGCCGGATCTCGTGGCGGACGCCAGCCTCGAGAAAGACTGCGAAGTTGGCGTCGATCGAGCGGAAGATGCGGGCCAGCAGATCGTCGAAGCCTTCGAACGGCATCACCTCCGGATGCGTCTCCTGCCAGAGCATCCAGCGCGACCAGACATCCCAATGATCGCCGCCCGTGGCGAGGGACGGCCCGCCGGTGAGCTTGGAGAGCGCGGCATCGAGCTTGTCCTGCTCCGGCATGAAGCGGAGTGCCAGGATGAGCGCCGCAGACGCATCTCCATTCCCGCGTCTGACGAGGGCCTCGATGGCGGCTTGGCGGACGGGCGCGACCGGCGAGAAGAGATCGAAGGCGGTTTCGACGACGGAGGTCGCCGTCTCGGCCCGCGCGGCAGGCGCCAAAAGGACGAGGAGGAAGAGAGCGAGAACACGCATGGGACGTCTCCGGATCAGCCGCCTGGAGCGCGAGAATGCCGGGCCAGCCGATCACGCGCACTGCACGTGGCCGTGATGGGGGCTGCTGACATCCCCGCTGCGCTTCTCTTTCGCACCACGGACGAGGCGCGCGCCGCGGCGGTCTAGACCGCCGCGACACGGCTCCAACTCTGCCCGGCCGTCAGGCGCCGATAGCCTTCCGCAAGTGACCTGAACTCTTTGCCCGGCCAGGGCTTCGGGCCGTGATGCGCTTTGAGGTTCTTCTCCATGATCGCCAGCTGCCGCGCTCGCGGCCCCTAAACCACCACCCGCTCCCGCCTCGCCTCCCCCTCCCCGTCCGCCAGCGCCCGCGCCGCCTTGTGGCCGTCGTAGACGGCGTGCGCGATGAGGCCGGGGGCCTTGCAGTCGCCGATGGGTTGCAATGACATGATGCCGGCCGCGCGGTTAGCCTCCGGGTCGGCCGACAGCGCCCGCCAGAGCGCATCCTCGGGCTCGCGAGAGGTGACGCTCACGAGACCGCCGCAGGGTATGACGTGCTCGCGGGCGCTGAAGACGCAGGACAGGCGCGCGCCATCTGCCTCGAGCGCCCCCACCGCATGACTGACGATGATCCCAACCCCCTTCTCGATGAGCCGCGCCTGCCCGCGTTCCTGCTCGGCCGTGTAGCGCGTCCAGGCCGCGACCGTGCTTGCTGTCGTCACATAGATGACGGCCAAGCCTTCCGACGCCAGCAACTCGGCGATGCAGGCCGCCGTGACGTAGAGATCGTCATCGAAGACGACGACGGGACCCGCCGGGCGCTTGCCCTCGAGCACGTCATCCGGCGTCAGCACGCGCGGGCCCGAAAAACCCGCCATGGCCGCCCGATGTGTCCGCCCCCGCCCGTCGGCGCGCCAGCGGCTGCCCGTTGCGATCAGCACATGCGCCGCGCCGAAGCCGCGCACATCCTCCGCCCCCATGGCGCCACCGCGATAGACCTCGACATTCGTAAGCTTCGTCAGCTGTCCGACGCGATAATCGGCGACGCGCCGCCACTCCGACAATCCCGGCAGCCGGCTTTCGGCCAGCACGCGCCCGCCGAGCTCGCCCGAAGCCTCGGCCAGCGTCACCTCGAAACCGCGCTTGCCGGCGATGTGCGCGGCCTCGAGGCCCGCGGGCCCCGCGCCGACGACGAGCACTTTCTCGCGTGTCGTCACAATATTGACGCGCTCGGGATGCCAGCCGCGCCGGTACTCCTCGCCCATCGCGGGGTTCTGCGTGCAGCGGATCGGCACGCCGAGGCCGTCGCAGGCGTAGCAGATGTTGCAGCCGATGCATTCGCGGATATCGTCCAGCCGGCCCTCGCGGATCTTGGCCGGCAGGAACGGATCGGCGATCGAAGGCCGCGCCGCGCCGATCAGATCGATGACGCCGCGCTTCACTTGGCTGAGCATCGTCTCCGGGCTCGTGAAGCGGCCGACGGAAACGACCGGCTTTCCCGTCGCCGCGCGCACATGGGCAATGAAGGGTTCGAGCGACGCCTCCTTCACGTAGCGCGAGACGCCCATCTCGTGGCTGTAGTCGGAGACCGTCACGTCGAAGAGATCGACGTAGGGCGCGAGCGTCGCCAGCATCTCACGCCGCTCGGCTTCGGCCGCTGCATCAGTGCGCACCTCGTCGTTGACCTCGATGCGGATGGCGACCGCGGCCTTGCCGCGCACGGCCTCGCTCGTTTCCTCGGCCACCTCGCGAACGAGCCGCAGCCGATTGGCGAGGCTACCACCATACGCATCCGTTCTCTGGTTGAGGCTGGGATCGAGGAACTGGGCCAGCAGATAGGTGTGGGCGGCGTAGACATAGACGAGGTCGAAGCCCGCTTCGAGCGCGCGGGCGGCCGCCGCCTTGTGGGCGGCGCGAAATCCGCGGATGTCGGAGAGATCCATCGCTTTCGCCTGCCAGGGTGCCAGCGCCGTCGGCAGGCTCACCGGGCCAATCGATGCCTCGCGCGTGTGGAAATTGGCCGAGCGCAAACCGCCGTGCCAGAGTTCGACGCCGGCGAGCGCGCCATGCGCGTGTACGCCTTCCGCCATCGCCGCCATGTTGCGGACATCGCCCTCATCCCACAGCGAGCAATGCGGATAGGGCGTGTCGTCGGAGTTGGGCGCGACCGAGCAGTACTCCGTGTTGACAACGCCCCAGCCGCCCTCGGCCTTCACCGCCCGCATAGCAGAGAGCGTCCCCGGCCATTGGTTGCCCATGCCGGAGCAATGCGGCACCTGGTAGAAACGGTTGGGCGCGGTGACGGGGCCGAGGCGGATGGGCTCGAACAGGAGGTCGAAGCGGGGATCGCGAGGCATGGGGCGCTCCAGGGATGGCCAAGCGGAGTGTGACAGGGACGAGGTTTAGATCAAACGGGCCAAGAGGTGGAGAGGCGAGCCGCCCTCGGCTAACTTCGAGCCATGCTGCCGCAGACGGTCAAAATGCTGGCGAGACGGCTCCGGGTTATCGCAGTCGAGACTTTCTCGATCCTCGTGATCCTCGGTCTGGTGATCGTTGCGCCCAATCTCTGCCTTGCCGCGCTCGCGGGTACGGGCTTGACACTCGCGGCGGTCGCCGCCCCGTTCGCCTGGTCCGAGCGCGATTGGGATGGCGACGGCACGACGACGATCGGCGAGTTCTACTATGCCACCGATGTCGGCCGGCGGCCGGTCTTGGTCAATGGCACGCCGTGCGACGAGCTCTTCGAGTTCAAGGATGGCCGCACCATCAAGACGGTTTGTCCCGGCACATGGTCGCCGTCGCAGGGAGGACAGGCGATCGCGCCTCTTGGCGTGTCGCTCATGACGCGCGAGGCCGGCGTTGCGTTATGCCGCCGCCCCTCACCCTCCCCTCTCCCCGCACGCTTCGCTACGGGGTGAGGAAGGCCAAGGCCGTGCCCGCCTCACATGTCTGGGAAGCGCAGTGCCTCTTCCTCTCCCCGCTTGCGGGGAGTGGGGAGGGTGTGGGGCGGCCACGGGCGAGATCGTTGCCACGCCCGCTAAAGAAGGG
>JANNSX010000362.1:0-6940 GCA_031403155.1 Hyphomicrobiaceae bacterium | reverse complement strand
CCGGCCGCATTGGCGAGGCGGATGCCGCGCGACTTGAGAGTGGCGATATCGAAATGATCGTAGCCCGCCGAGCAGAGCTGGATAAAGCGGACGTTGGGGATCTTATCGAGGAGGGTGTTGTCCCAGAATCCCGAAAGGCAGAGCACTTCGGCTTCGGCAAGTCTCGCGAGCGTGTCGGCCTTCGACCAGGCATGGATGTGCGGACAGTCACCCTGGCGTGCCTCGTAGGCCTCGCCGAGCCGGTAGGCGGAGTGACCGAAGAGAATGAAGGGTTTCGAGCTCATGCGACGGTTCCCCCCGTTGCCGCGCGCACGAGGCGGTGGAAATAGGCGACGCCCTGCTCGTGCTTGGGGCTGAGCGGCCCCGCCTCGTAGACACCCGCCTCCAGATTGCGCTGCACGATCTCGCACATCGGAAAATCCTCCTCGACGACAGCGCACGTCGTGGCCGAGGCCTTCTCCTTGGCCTCGACCGAAAGACCGGCCTCGGGATCGAAGTAGAAGTCGAAGGCGAGGCGCAGCGCGCGCGGCGCCACGGGCTGGATGCGGCAGATATTGAAGCCGCTGCCATAGACGCCGATGGTGTTGTTCGGCCAGCGCCACATGAAGAGCCCCTGATAGGTCCCTTCTTCGCGCGCGCCCGAACGATGAATGGAAACGCGGTTGGCGTTCTCAACGCGGTAAGTCGCCATGTCGAGATCCCGCGCCAGCCCCTTGTGCATCAGCGGGATGTGATAGCCTTCCAGATAGTTGTCGACATAGGTCTTCCAGTTGAAGGGGAGATCGTAGGTCTGGCGGCGGAAGAACTGATAGCGCTCGATCGGGATGTCCGCCGTTGCCGTCACGAGATCGCCGAGCCCATCGGCGAGCGGCCCCGCGCTGGCATCGAGATTGACGAAGACGAAGCCACGCCATTCCGCCACGGCAATGGGTTTCAGTGCCAGAGCGGTACCATCGAACGCATCGCTCCCGTCCATGAAATCTGGCCGACGGACCAATCGCCCATCCGTATCATAAAGCCAGCCGTGATAGCGGCAGCGCAGCGCACCCGTGTGCCCACAGCCGTCTTCGACGAGCGGCCCGGCGCGATGCCGGCAGACATTGTGAAATCCCTTGAGCGCGCCCTGCTTGTCGCGAATGACGAACAGCGGCCACCCCGCGATCGCCTCGGCGATGAAGTCGCCTGGCTTCCGCAACTCACGCATATGCCCGATCAGCAGCCATTCGCGACCGAAGATGGCCGACCGCTCGGCAGCGAATGCCGAAGGTTCGTGATAGCCGGCTGCGCGGAGGGTTGTTTCGGATTGCGCGCTGGTCATTGGAGGGAGCCCTTGCTCTGGGACCTTCTGATCGCGATGAACCGTTACGATCCTTGGGGGTGCGTCGGCAATAGGTTGATCGCATCCCGTTCTAGTACCCGCCATCAGAAATGGCTGGTACTAGAGCGCTTTTCGATCTGATGGAATCAGATCGGCGCTCTAGGTTGTTGGTTTTGAGCACTTTCTTTCGACCAACCGGTATCCACTTGGTCGGAAAGTGCTCTAGCTCATTTGCTTAAGTACCCGATTCACGCGGCATTTTCGTGCCACGACGTGTGGCACTCAATTCTGCGATCGGGTACTAGGCGGTGCCAAGACCCACCCCCACCCTGTCCCTCCCCACGTCGTGTCGAAGACACGCCTTCGGCATGGTGGGGAGGGGACCTTGGGGAGGTAGTCGACGTCCCACCAAGACAGGCACGCGAAGGAGTCTGTCGGGCAGCCATTGGCCGTTCTGATAACGGGTTAGGGACGCACTCAGCTTGCTCCCCCTCCCCCTCGTGGGGAGGGTCGGGGTGGGGGGAGTCGCGAATGATGGCCTCGCCGCTTCAAACCAGGCGTACAAAACCTCACCGAACCGGGCGCACACGATCGCAAGGCAAGTCCTCACCCGCTCGCCAGCCGCTCGATCTCGGCCCCGCAGCGTGAGAGCTTTTCTTCCAGCCGCTCGAAGCCGCGGTCGAGATGGTAGACGCGGCTGATGAGCGTCTCGCCATCGGCGATGAGGCCGCCGATCACGAGCGAGACGGAGGCGCGCAAATCGGTTGCCATCACCGGCGCGCCGGCGAGCCGCTTGACGCCGCGAATACGGGCCTGGTCGCCGTGCAGCGAGATATCGGCGCCGAGCCGAACGAGTTCCTGCACATGCATGAAGCGGTTCTCGAAGATCGTCTCGCGGATCGTCGAGGTGCCGTTCGCCGTCGTCGTCAGCGCCATGAGCTGGGCCTGCAGATCGGTCGGGAAGCCGGGGAAGGGTTGCGTCTCGACATCGACCGCGCCGACGCCTTGGCCGTTTCGCGCAATGCGGATGCCGTTCGGCTTCTGCTCGACGGTGACACCGATTTTCTGCATGACGTCGAGGGCGGCTTCCAGGTGTTCGTATTCGGCGCCCTCGAGCAACACGTCGCCGCCGGTCGCGGCCACCGCCATCGCGTAGGTGCCGCTTTCGATCCGGTCGGGAAGCACGGCATGACGCGCGCCTTCGAGGCGGTCGCTGCCCTGGATGCGCAGGGTATGCGTGCCGATGCCTTCGATCTTGGCGCCCATGGCGATGAGGCAGCGCGCGACATCGCCGATCTCGGGCTCGCTCGCGGCGTTCTCGATGAGCGTCTCGCCCTTGGCCAGTGCGGCGGCCATCAGAACATTGTGGGTCGCACCGACAGAGACCTTCGGGAACAGCACGCGGGCTCCGCGCAATCCTTTCGGCGCTTTCGCCTTCACATAGCCGCCCTCGACCTCGATCTCGGCGCCAAGTGCCTTGAGGCCCTGGAGATGTAAGTCGACCGGGCGCGTGCCGATGGCGCAGCCGCCGGGCATCGAGACCTTCGCCACGCCGCAGCGGGCGATGAGCGGCCCCAACACCCAGAAGCTCGCGCGCATGCGGCTGACGAGCTCATAGGGGGCGGTGGTGTCGACGATATCGCGCGCCGTCAGGTGGAAAGTTTCCCCGAGCGGCCCGCCCGATTTCGCCCGTTTGCCATCGACCGCCAGATCGACGCCGTGGTTGCGCAGGATGCGCGCCAGCAGCATGACGTCGGCGAGATTGGGCACGTTCTCGAGCGTCAAGGTCTCCGATGTCAGCAGCGAGGCGATCATCAGCGGCAGGGCCGCGTTCTTGGCGCCCGAGATCGGAATGGTGCCGTTGAGGCGATGGCCCCCGACAATGCGGATTCTGTCCATGGTGCTCCCTCGGCCGCTGCAACCCGAATATGCGCCCCGGCCCTGGGCTTGTCCTAGAGGACAAGGGGGGGCCCGGGCAAGCGCTGGGCGCCGTCAACGAAAACCGGGTACGGATTAACCCGGCCGGGAATCGCTGCTCGAGGCTTTTGGGGGAGTCTTCTCCAAAATCTCGTCCGCCGCCGACCGCGCCCGGCTTTGGGCTTTGCGGCGCTTGAGATTTGCCCTAAGCGCTTCGACCAGCCGGGCCTTCTTGGCGTCGGAGGTCGATTGACCGGGTGTTTTGGCCATGGCTTGGTCTTGTCCCCTTGCGGCATTGGTTCAAGCAAGCTTCGCTTGCCTCGGCAAGGGGGCTGTGGCAGGTTCCCCACGCCGTTAACCGCTTCGCATCGTACGATTTCGCGAATGTCCGGCCGTACCCGGTTGCCGCTGTAGCTCAGGGGTAGAGCACACCCTTGGTAAGGGTGGGGTCGGAGGTTCGATTCCTCTCGGCGGCACCAGTTTTTCAGCCAGCATCGTCATATCTTGCATGCGCTATGGCGCTACTCGATCCGATGGACTGAGATCGGCGCTCTAGGTTGTTGGTCTTAAGCACTTTCTTGCGACCAACCGGTATCCACTTGGAAGGACAAGCACTCTAGGCGCCGGCCGAGAGGAACCCGCTTCTCGCCTCGAATGACGCGGGCCCGCGTACTCAGGTCATGCCACATTCGCGGTGTAGAATAAGCGAGACGCAGCGAGCGCGGAGCGCGCATATGGCAAGGCGAACGGCGCCAAGCAAGAGCAAGAGTGCCGCCAAAACCGGTGTGACGGCCGCGCCAACTCCCTCCGACCTCATCGACGCGCGCATCGCCGGGCTCGGCGACTGGCGCGGCAAGATGCTCGCCCGCATGCGGACGCTCATTCACGAAGCCTGCCCCGAGGTCGAGGAAACCTGGAAATGGCGCGGCGTGCCGGTGTTCGAGAAGGGTGGCATCCTCTGTACGGGCGAGACCTACAAGGAGGTCGTGAAGCTCACCTTCGCCAAGGGTGCGAAACTTGCCGATCCGAAGCACCTCTTCAATGCGAGCCTCGAGGGCAATGCGCGGCGAGCGATCGATATTCGCGAAGGGGAGATGGTCGATGCGACGCCGTTCAAGGCGCTGATCCAGGCGGCAGTCGCGGCGAATGGCGGGAAGGCGAAAGCGGCCAAGCTCGCGGCTCGCGCGACGAAGCCGGTGAAGCTCCTCGCCGGCGGCAATCCGCAGATCGCCAAGGGCTATGGCGATGCGCCGGTTCAAGACTACATCGCCGCCTTGTCCGGCTGGCAACGCGACCTCGCCCGCCGTCTCGACGCATTGGTCGTCAAATCCGTGCCGGACGTGCGGAAGGCGGTAAAATGGAACTCGCCCTTCTACGGCATCGAGGGCCAAGGCTGGTTCCTCGCCGTCCACGTTTTCACGCGCTATCTCAAGGTCACCTTCTTCAAGGGCACGTCGTTGAAACCCGTTCCTCCGGGAGGCACTTCCAAGGAGGCACGCTGGATCGACATCCACGAGGGCGAGACGCTCGATGGGCCCGAGATGGCGCGCTGGGTGAAACAGGCGGCGGGGGTGAAGGGGTGGGGGAAGTGAGGGCGCGCTCCGGAAAAGTGTGCTGCGGTTTTCCGCAAGAAGCACCCTCAAGAAAAGCGTGCGAGGATCATTCGGTGTATCAATCCAAACAGCAGCAACCCGAGCGCGCGTCAGCCGCCAGACGGGAAGGCAGCGATGACCGTCTCGATCGGCTGGAACAAAATCCGGCTGTCCGCCGGGTACTCGATGAACGCGGCGCACCGCAGATAAAAGCGCTTCGCGGCCTCGTCCTTGGCGTTGACGAGTACAGCGCCGATGCCGATGCTCTGCGAGGCGACGGCAATGCGCCGCAATGCGTCGGCGAGGAGATCGGCGCCCAGCCCTTTGCCGGCATGCGTACGACTGACCGCGAGTCGCCCGATCACCAAGACCGGAATGGTATCCGGCGCGTTTCGCCGAAGCTTGCTGGGCGATGCCGCGCGCTCGACCGCGCCGGCCGAGATGCAATAGTAGGCGACGACGGTCTTGCCTTCGCAGACCACGTAGGTGCGTGAAAAACGGCTCTCGTTCTTGAGCGCGCGGTCACGCAGCCTGTCGTCGAGCGCGGGCGCGCCGCAATCGAAGGCGGACCGGTCGTGCTCGGTGGTGAGCGGGACGGGCGCTGCAAGGCGCGCCGGCTCGTCGCCTATCGCCGCCATGCCGGCGCCCGGGCGAGCAGCGCCTTGAGCTTCGGCCCAGGCGCGGGCGGGTTGTCCAGCGCGTCGACGAAGGCGTCATAGCGGTTAGCGTCGAGCGCAAACAGCCGCTGGTCCAGCAGTACGTCGATGGCCTGCCGCCGCGCACACTCGATCATGAACTCGGTGCGCGTCTTGCCGAGGATGGCTGCCGCGTCATCGATGAGCTGCCGGGTTTCGGCCTCGATGCGCAGATTGATGGCACCCTTCGTCGCGGCTGGAGAAGGCCGGTCCCCGACCAGCGTTTCCACAGTGTCGCGTGATTTCGGCGCGGTTGAAGGGGTCTTTGGCATGGACGGCAGATTACGCAAACGTATACACATTGTCAATACAAATTGACGGCCACCCTATCCCCCGCCCTTCATCTGCTTCTCCATCTCCTCGCACGGATCGGGGCGTGAGGTTCCGGGCGTGATCCAGATGTAGTCGGCGGCGGGGAAGCCGGCAGAGTCCATCGGCACGAGGTCGGCGGGGGAGCCCGCCTCGGGGTCGACTTCCAGAAGCGCAATGCTGGCGATTTCCGCGCGAGCGACGCCGCGGCCCTCGAGCACATGAGGCACGGCGCGGTCGCGGCGCCCATGGCCGTTGCCGGTGATGAGGAGGGCGCGACCGCCCCGCCCGGCCGATGCCAGCAGCGCCTCCGCCATGGTCGCATCGCGCAAACGCTGCGCCAGCGCCATCTTGGGCAGGATCTCCTCCGGCAGCATGCCGCAATGGGAGGCGGCGATCTCGGTTTGCAGCGTCTCCTCGAAGTCGAAGGGGAGCGGCGTGTCCAGCCCCAAGCGTCCGGCCTCGGCCTTGTCGAGGGCGGCAATGCCAAGCTTTGCGACCGCGCGCGCCGTCACACGCGCGACATTGCCGGGAAGCAGCGTCGCGCCCGACTCTTGTGCGGCTTCGGCGATCGGCTGGTAGAGGGACCAGTGCGGCCAGCCGCGCGCCTCCCAGTCGAGCGCTTTCCCCAAGCCGGCCGGGCTCCAGTCGGTGACCGCCTGGAAGGCCGCGAGTGCTGCCGCCTGATCGGTCTCCACCATCTCGAGCACGATGCCTGAGGGTTTCAGCTGCGCGACGAGCCAGGCCTGCAGGCGGTGGTGATCGGGGTTGTCATGGAACTCGCCGAGGATAACGAAGCGCTTGCTGGCAAGCGCGGCGACAAGCTCCTCCGGTTTCAGCTCGCGCGCCTCGGCAACGCCCCAGATGAGTCCGGAGATATGATGTGTCGCCCACAACTCCGACTCGAAGGAGCGCCATGGAGTCTCGCGCCAATCGGCCGCGGCGGAGAATGAGGGAAAGAGCGTGCTTGCGAGGAGCGCGACGCCGAGAAGATGCCGGGTGTCTCTTCCCACCAGAGATGCAAGCGCCCCGGTGACATCTCTCAAGTGACGACAAGTCTGACCGCTTCCTTTCCTCCCCCTTCGATGGGGGAGGACCGCGCGCCTTGG
>JANNSX010000361.1:0-1930 GCA_031403155.1 Hyphomicrobiaceae bacterium | reverse complement strand
TTGAAAAGTAAGGCCCCCGCGTCGGGCGTACCCGCCCGACCTCGCGTCTTTTTCCTTACCCCGCACGATCCAACGGTCGAGCCGCTCGATAAAGTCAAATGCACCCCACCGGCCAGGCAGCGAGAACGTCCTTCGGACGCTACGCTGCCCGGCCTTCTTAGGGGCGTACAGAGGGCAAGTTCTTGTCCCAGCCACGAGGTCGGGCGGGATACGCTTGAGCCACCGAAGTATGGCGCGGACCGGCTCCATTCCCGCCCGACGCGGGGGCGCAAGAAGTCGGAACTCACGACGAGCGTTCGATCGAAGCTCACGATCAAGCATTTTGTCGATCGACGATTTGTCGTGCCAAAAATAGACAATCGCCAGAATCGCAAATCTGGGGCCCCAGTCGGGCGGAAAATCCACGGCGCGTCAGCGCCGCGCGACGTTATCCACACTTTCTCGCCCGCCAACTACAACCAAGTCGTACACTGCATTCAGGAGCCGTTGTGGCTCAATCGAGCTTCGATGGAGCGCGCTGGTCAGCGAACGGCACACGCAAGTGCCAGCGAGTGGAGAGGCCTGCAACCGCAGGGCTCGACACGAACCCGCCACGGCACATGGCGGCACGACCTCGGAGCTCGGGTTGGCCCATGAACACTGATGCACATGATCCACTTGTCATCGGCACCCACGAGGGCCGGCCATTTGTATTGGAACCCGAGGCCCGCCGTCGCCACCTGCACATCATCGGGCAAACCGGGGCTGGCAAGAGCACGCTCCTCGCCAACCTCATCGAACAGGATCTGGCGGCCGGTCGCGGCGTCGGGATTCTCGATCCGCACGGCTCGCTGGCACAGGCGGCACTCGCCTCTGTCCCAAGCCGACGAGCACATGAGGTCGTCTACATCGATCCGACCGACATGGAGCGGCCGATTGGCTTCAATATTTTGGCCAGCGTGCCGCCGGACCAGCACGCCGTCGCCGCCGACGGCGTCGTCGCGGCCTTCCGCCATGTCTGGCCGGATAGCTGGGGTCCCCGGCTCGAGTACCTTCTCACCCACGCCGTGCTGGCCCTGTTGGCAAATCCGGGCTCGACGCTGCTTGGCGTTCCCCGCCTCTTTGCCGACGAGGCCTATCGCCTGCGCATCCTGGCCCGAGTCCGCGATCCCGTCCTTCTCGCCTTCTGGCGCAACGAGTGGGACAGCTATGATGCCCGCTTCCGCAGCGAGGCAACGGCGCCCATCCTGAACAAGCTCGGCAAGGTCTTGGCCGACGTTCGCTTGCGCAACATGGTGGCGCAGCCCAAGAGCACCATCGATCCCCGGAAGATCATGGATGAGGGCCGTATCCTCATCGTCAACCTCGCCAAAGGTCCCGTCGGCGAGGGCACCTCGCATCTGCTCGGCGCGCTCATTGCGACGGCACTCGCCACCGCCGCCCTGTCGCGGGCCGATACGCCCGAGCAGGACCGTCGGCCATTCTATCTCTATGCCGACGAGTTCCAGAGCTACGCCAGCACGGGTTTTGCCGTCATCCTGTCGGAGGCGCGCAAATATGCGTTGGCCCTGACCCTCGGCCACCAGTACCTCGGCCAGCTGCCGGAAAGCCTCCGTCTGGCCGCCCTTGGCAATGCCGGCTCTCTGATCGCCTTCCGCGTCGGCGCCGAGGATGCACCGCTCATCGCGGCCCATCTGGCTATGAAGCCAGAGAACGAGACCGCCGGTCTGGGGTACCGCTCATTCGAGCCCGTTGAGCAGCTCGTCCGGTTGCCGGATTTCATGGCCTATACGCGCACGCTTGTGGACGCCCGGCCGACTGAGGCGACATTCCTGGAAATGTTACCACCGCCGCCACCACGCAACTGCCGGCCACATCGGCTCATTGCCAACAGCCGCGTTCGGTTTGGGCGTGATCGAAGGTTGGTGGAGGACAAGATTGCGCGGTTCAT
>JANNSX010000360.1:0-17403 GCA_031403155.1 Hyphomicrobiaceae bacterium | reverse complement strand
TAGTCGGACTTGTGGTGATCCACGGCTACATCTTTTTCAGAACCGGAGAGGTGTATCCATGCAATGCGGCCGACAAGCGGATGCAGGAGGAGTACCAGTTTAGCTCTGAAGGATTGGGAATGGAGATCCAGCGCACGGATTGCTCTGGTTCCGGCTACGTATCAGCACACGAAGTTCTGCTCAGGATTTTTCCCCGCGAAGTTGTGTTCAAACTCGCAACAGCGGAACGATGGGGCATGCTTGGCTGCTACGTCGCCGCTGTATTGGGATTGCGAGTTCTTCCGCCGATCGCCAACTCGAAATGAAATTCGGGCAGCGTTTGGTTGTCGTGGAATGCGTCGGGCGGCAGTTCGCCGCAGGGCATGCCGGCACCAAATATATGTATGCTGATTAATCCTAGGGGTGTCCGGAATATCTTAAATTCCCGGACAGGCTGCGGTGCCATCATCAAAGCGGCCCGCCGAATGTCTATTTCTGAAGAGTGCTGAAATTGTTGGCGCCGCTGTCGGCTCCGACAGCTCTTGGCCCCGGCAGAAATTTAGACAGAGACACGACCCATTCACGTCGGCTGACAATCTCGGGAAGCGGCCAGGTCTCAAGACGACTCTGTGATCGGGTTGTCTCGGCCTGAAAAGCCTGCATCGGCGAAATCATTCAATCGGCCGATCACGATAAGCGCCCGTGCGATGCTATTCGCCCCAGCGCGGACGGCTGCCCTTCCCGCCGCCGCTGACGCATAAGCCCAAACGCCTGTGCAATAAGCGAAAAGTCGCGGGCCGCGTGGCTATCGGTGGGCTTCTGAATCGTCTATAAAAGAGCCTACAATTCGAACCCACCCAAGACCTGAGAAAAACGCCGTTCGAGCCTGAGCTCACGGCGGCAGGAAAAACGAGGCAGATTTTGGCTAGGAAACCGAGCCCCCCGGGCGGCGACGGCACGGGCGAGACGCCCGCCGACATCCGCCCCATCTCCATCGTCGACGAGATGAAGCAGTCCTATCTCGGCTACGCCATGAGCGTGATCGTGAGTCGGGCGCTCCCCGATGTCCGCGACGGGCTCAAGCCGGTGCACCGGCGCATTCTCCACGGCATGAACGAGCTGGGTCTGCACTCGAACCGGCCCTACAAGAAATCCGCCCGCGTCGTCGGCGACGTCATCGGCAAGTATCACCCGCACGGCGACAGCCCGGTCTACGAGGCGCTGGTGCGCATGGCGCAGGATTTCTCCATGCGCCTGCCGCTGGTCGACGGGCAGGGGAATTTCGGCTCCGTCGACGGCGATCCGCCGGCGGCCATGCGCTACACCGAGTGCCGCCTCGCCAAGATCGCCCATTCGCTGCTCGAGGACATCGACGCCGACACGGTCGACTTCCAGGACAACTACGACGGCTCCGAGCGTGAGCCGAAGGTGCTGCCGGCGCGTTTCCCGAACCTCCTCGCCAACGGCGCCGGCGGCATCGCCGTCGGCATGGCGACGAACATCCCGCCGCACAATCTCGTCGAGGTGATCGATGCGTGCGTGGCGCTCATGGACAATCCGGAGCTTGCCGACGAAGAGCTGCTCTCGATCGTGCCCGGGCCTGACTTCCCGACCGGCGGCATCATCTTGGGCCGCGCCGGTATCCGTTCGGCCTACTTGAAGGGCCGCGGCTCGATCCTGCTGCGGGGCCGCGTCGTCATCGAGGAGATCCGCAAGGATCGCGAGGCGATCATCGTCACGGAAATTCCCTATCAGGTGAACAAGGAGAACCTGATCGAGAAAATCGCCGATCTCGTGCGTGAGAAGAAGATCGAGGGCATCTCCAACATCTGGGACGAGAGCAACCGCGAGGGCATGCGCATCGTCATCGAGCTGAAGCGCGACGCCATGGCGGATGTCGTGCTGAACCAGCTCTACCGCTTCTCCCAGCTGCAGAACACGTTCGGCGCCAACATGGTGGCGCTGACCGGCGGCCGGCCGGAGACGATGACGCTGCGCGATATGATCGTGGCCTTCATCACCTTCCGCGAGGAGGTCGTCTCCCGGCGAACGAAGCACCTCTTGAAGAAGGCACGCGATCGCGCGCATGTGCTGGTGGGTCTCGCCATTGCGGTCGCCAATATCGACGAGATCATCCACCTCATCCGCCACGCGCCCAATCCGGCGGCGGCGCGAGAGGGCCTGATGGCGCGCAACTGGCCGGCCAAGGACGTCGCGCCTCTGGTCGCCCTCATCGCCGATCCGCGCCACAAAGTTTCCGATCAGGGCACCTGCCGGCTTTCGGAGGAGCAGGCACAGGCGATCCTCGACCTGCGCTTGCAGAGACTGACGGGCCTCGGCCGCGAGGAGATCGCGGGCGAGCTGCAGACCATTGGCAACCAGATCGCCGACTATCTCGACATCCTGTCGTCACGCGCCCGCGTGCAGGACATCATCAAGGGCGAGCTGACCTCCATCCGGCAAGAGTTCGGCACGCCGCGCAAAACCGAGATCATGGAGATCGATGGCGAGGTCGACGACGAGGATCTGATCCAGCGCGAGGACATGGTCGTCACCGTCAGCCACAAGGGCTACGTCAAGCGCGTGCCGCTTTCGGCCTATCGCGCGCAGCGGCGTGGCGGCAAGGGCCGCTCCGGCATGTCGACGCGGGAGGAGGATTTCGTCACCCGCCTGTTCGTCGTCAACACGCATACGCCCGTCGTCTACATCTCCTCGCGCGGCATGGCCTACAAGATGAAGGTCTGGCGGCTGCCGCTATCGACGCCGCAGGCGATCGGCAAGGCGCTGGTCAACCTGCTGCCGCTCGCCCAGGACGAGCGCATCACCACCATCCTGCCGCTACCGGAGGATGAGGCGAGCTGGGAGAAGCTCGACGTCATGTTCGCGACGAAGTCGGGCTATGTCCGCCGCAACAAGCTCTCCGACTTCGTCGAGATCAACCGCAATGGCAAGATCGCCATGAAGCTCGACGAGGGCGATCAGATCATCGGCGTCAGCATCTGCTCGGAGAACGACGACGTGCTGCTGACGAGCGCTGCGGGACAGGCGATCCGCTTCGCGGTCACCGAGGTGCGCGTGTTCAAGGGGCGCGACTCGACCGGCGTCCGGGGCATTGCGCTCGCCGAGGGCGATCAGGTGATCTCCATGAGCATCCTCACCCACTTCGAGGCCAGTGGCGATGAGCGCGCCGCCTATCTCAAGATGCGCAAGGCGATCAGCGGAGAGACCGGCGAGGAGGAAGGGCTAAGCGACGAGGAGGCGAGCGGTGATGCAACGCTCGGCGACGCCCGCTACATCGAGATGAGCGCGGTCGAGCAGCAGGTGCTGACCGTCTCTACGAACGGCTTCGGCAAGCGCTCCAGCTCCTTCGAGTTCCGCACCACCGGGCGCGGCGGCAAGGGCATCGTCGCCATGATCGTCAATGATCGCAACGGCCGGCTCGTCGCCTCCTTCCCGGTCGAGGAGAACGATCAGATCATGCTCGTCTCCGACGGCGGCCAGCTCATTCGCTGCCCCGTGCACGACATCAGGCTTGCCGGCCGCAACACCCAGGGCGTGACGATCTTCCGCGCCGCCGAAGGCGAGCACGTCGTCTCCGTCGAGCATATTCCGGAGGAGACGGGTGGCGAGGGTGAGGGCGAGGGTGGCGAGGCGTAGGGCGCAATAGCCCACTTCGGGCGTATTGCGCCGCGCCGAGGTCCGGCCGTTGACGACGTTCGATAGGACGTTGCCCAACCCCGGCGTAATACGCTGAAACGCTATTGCGCCCTACGGGTTGGCCGAGATGTTGGAGCAGATAGGAGCCGGCACACCCTCGCGCTCCGTCCCACTTGGCGTTAACGCCGTGGGTTGTGCTAGCCTTCGGGCATCGAAAATTTGAGCGCGTTCACAGCCATGCCCGCACAACCCAGATCCACCCTCCGTCCGCTCCGCCTCGGGATCAACATCGACCATGTGGCGACCGTCAGGAACGCCCGCGGCGGGGCGCTACCCGATCCCGTGCGGGCCGCTCATCTTGCCATCGAGGCGGGTGCCGACGGCATCACGGCGCATCTCAGGGAAGACCGCCGCCACATCCGCGATGCCGACATGGAGCGGATCAAAGCGGAGATTTCCAAGCCCCTCAACTTCGAGATGGCCGCGACCGAGGAGATGCTGAAGATCGCGCTGCGCATCAAGCCGCATGCCGTCTGCCTGGTGCCGGAGAAGCGCGAGGAGCGCACGACCGAGGGCGGGCTCGATGTCGTGGGCGGGCACAATCATCTGGCGCCCTACATCGCCAAGCTGAGCGATGCCGGCATCCGCGTCTCGCTGTTCATCGAGGCGGATGCGAAGGCCATCGAGGCGTCGGCGCGTCTCAAGGCTCCCATCGTCGAGCTCCACGCCGGCGCCTGGTGCGATGCAATCGCGCACGGCGAGGCTGCGAAGGCCGAAAAGGAATTCGAGCGGCTGAAGCGCGGTTCGGCGCAGGCGGCCTCCCTCGGCCTCGAACCCCATGCCGGCCACGGCCTCGACTATGAGACCGCCGAGCGGATTTCTACGCTCCCCGAGCTGGCCGAGCTCAACATCGGCCATTTCCTGGTCGGCGAGGCGATCTTCGTCGGTTTCGCAGAGACCATCCGGAGAATGCGGGCGGCCATGGACCGCGGGCGAGCGAGGGCATGATCATCGGCCTCGGCAACGACCTCATCGACATCCGCCGCATCGAGAAGGCCATCGAGCGCTACGGCGACCGCTTCCTCGACCGCATCTTCACGCCCGTCGAGCGCGCCAAATCCGACCGGCGGGCGGCGCGGGCCGCCTCCTACGCCAAGCGCTTCGCCGCCAAGGAGGCTTGCGCCAAGGCGCTCGGGACGGGGCTCAGCCAAGGTGTGTTCTGGCGGGACATGGGCGTGGTGAACCTGCCGACCGGCCGGCCGACATTTGCCCTGACAGGGGGGGCCCTCGCCCGGCTAGAGGCAATCACACCCGAGGGCTACGAGGCCCGCATCGACCTGACCATCACCGACGATTTTCCCCTCGCCCAGGCCATTGTCATCATCTCGGGCATAAGAACGAAAGAGGATCGGCGGTAAACTTGATCCAACCCTGTCGCTACTCAGCCTAATCACGGCAATGCCTCGATTTTGCTCCCGCCTCCCCATCGCGCCGGAGGCGCGTCTCCGACTCGACGTGCGGAGGCTGTCGCGAAGCGACTAGAGAGGTTTTACTTCTACAAGACTCGCTTGCTTAAGCGGGCCCCCACCCCTAACCCCTCCCCACAAGGGGGAGGGGAACGGAGAGACCGCACTCCAATCATGCGGGGGTCTCACGGCAAGACCTGCTGCCGAGGGCTTTTCGTGAGCGCTACCAAGTGTCTGTTGGCAAACGCGGGATAACCCCAAGGTCCCCTCCCCCTAGTGGCGAGGGACAGGGTGGGGGTGGGTCTTGGTATCGACAGATGCGCCAACGCCCGGGGCAACCAGCCCTTCGATTGCCACCTTGCCCCGGCAAAGGGTATAGGGGCGGGGCCCGCGAGGCCTGCTTCATCCCGGACACGAGCCATTCCAGAGGTCCCCTTGACCGAGCCCCTGACAAAGACCAGCGCGACGTCCGAAAGGTCCTCCGGCTCCGAAGCCTGGGACATCATCAAGGTCGTGCTACAGGCGCTGGCGCTCGCCATCCTCGTGCGCATCTTCCTCTACCAGCCCTTCAATATCCCCTCGGGCTCGATGGAGAACACGCTGCTGGTCGGCGACTATCTGTTCGTGTCGAAGTACAAATACGGCTACAGCCAGTATTCGTTCTCCTGGCCCCTCAACGTCGTGTCCTTCTCCGGCCGCGTCTGGGAGGGCACGCCCGAGCGTGGCGACATCGCCGTCTTCCGCAAGCCGACCAATCTCGAGGAAGACTTCATCAAGCGGGTGATCGGCCTGCCGGGCGAACGGGTGCAGATGAAGGACGGCGTGCTCTACATCAACGGCAATGCCATACCAAAGGCACGGGTCGAGGACTACGAGGAGCCGGCCAGCGCCGGCAACATCCGCAGGATTCCCCGTTTCGAGGAGACGCTGCCGAACGGTGTGAAATACTTCGTGCTCGACCGGTCGCCCGATCGTTCCGGCGACAACACGGCCGAGTATGTGGTTCCGCCAGGTCACTATTTCATGATGGGCGACAACCGCGACAACTCCTCCGATTCCCGGTTCCAGGGGGCCGACGAGGTCGGTTACGTGCCGTTGCAAAATTTCATCGGCCGCGCCGAGATCATCTTCTTCTCCACCGACGGCTCGGCCAATTGGTGGGAGGTCTGGAAATGGCCGCTTGCCACGCGCTGGTCCCGCCTCGGGCAACTCACGCGGTGATGCCATCTTGAAGACCAAAAGCCGCCGCGATCTGGAACAGGCACTGGGCCATCGCTTCAAGCGCAAGGCGCTGCTCGAGCAGGCCTTGACGCATTCGAGCGCGCGCGACGGCAACAGCGCGGCGAGCGACAACGAGAGGCTCGAATTCCTGGGCGATCGCGTGCTCGGCCTCGTCATCGCCGAGGTCATCTGCGAGCAGTTTCCGCGCGCCTCCGAGGGCGATCTGGCGCGCCGCTTCAACCGGCTCGTGCGGCGTGAGACCTGCGCTGCGGTCGCCAATGAGCTCGGCCTCGGGCCGCAACTCATCATGAGCGTCAGCGAGCAGGGCTCGGGCGGGCGCGCCAAGAGCAACATCCTGGCGGATGCCTGCGAGGCGCTGCTCGGCGCGCTCTACATCGATGCCGGCTTCGAGAAGACGCGCGATGTTATCCGCGCGCTGTGGAGCGATCAGGTGGATGGCGCCACTGCCGTCCGCGCCGATCCGAAGACCGCGCTGCAGGAATGGGCGCAGTCGCTCGGCCCCGATCTGCCCCAGTACAAGGAAGTCAAGCGCGCCGGGCCGCAGCATGCGCCGAATTTCACCTCCGAGGTGAAGATCAAGGGGCAGGAGGCCGCGAGCGGCACCGGCCCCAACAAGCGCCAGGCCGAGCAGGCCGCCGCCAAGTCGATGCTGACGCGGCTCGGTATGTGGGATTCCAAACATGAGTGAAGACGAGCGCCGCGCGGGTTTCGTTGCCATCATCGGTGCGCCGAACGCGGGGAAATCCACGCTCGTCAACGCGCTGGTCGGCGCCAAGATCTCGATCGTCACCCACAAGGTGCAAACGACGCGCGCGCGGCTTCGCGGCATCCTGATGAAGGGGGCGACCCAGGTCGTCCTCGTCGACACGCCCGGCATCTTCGCGCCCCGCCGCCGTCTCGACCGGGCGATGGTGGGGGCCGCCTGGACGGAAGCGGGCGATGCCGATGTGACGGCGCTGCTCGTCGACGCGGCGAGGCCCATCGACGTGACGGACGATCCGATCCTCGCCAAACTCGAGACGTTCGGCCGCCGCCGCATCCTCGTCATCAACAAGGTCGACAAGTTCGAAAAGCCGAAGCTGTTGGCGCTGGTCCAGGCGATCAATGCCCGCGTGCCCTTCGAGCAGACCTTCATGATTTCGGCGCTGGGCGGTTCGGGCGTCGAGGATCTCAGCGATTGGCTCGCTGCCGCCATGCCGAAGGGTCCTTGGATGTTTCCGGAGGACCAGATCGCCGACGCGCCGCTGAGGCTCACCGCTGCCGAGCTCACGCGCGAGAAGCTCTACCTGCGCCTGCACGAGGAGCTCCCCTATGCCTCCACCGTCGAGACCTCGGCCTGGAAGGAGCTGAAGGACGGCAGCGTGCGCATCGAGCAGACGATCTATGTCGAGCGCGACAGCCAACGCCAGATCGTGCTCGGTCACAAGGGCGGGACCATCAAGGCGATTTCCATGGAGGCGCGGAAGGACATTCAGGCCGTCCTCGAGCGGAAGGTGCATCTCTTCCTGTTCGTGAAGGTCAAAGAGCGCTGGGGCGACTCCCGGGAGCACTACGAGGCCCTAGGACTCGATTTTCCCAAGGATTAACCAACGGCACAGGCTGATTTTCTTGCCGTCTGTTACCTGCGTAACCGCGCGGGATCGGCGCATGGGTTATATTTCCTCCTGAGCAATGCGTCCGGCAGCCGCCACGACCGGGCGCGCAAAGCTCAGGGAGACGACCATGCGCACCCAGATCGAAAACGCCCCGTCCCGCTTCGAGGTCCTCGTCAACTGCGCCGTGCTGGCCGGCATGGACATCGGCCGGACGATCAAGACAAATTTCCGCCTGATTGACGCCGAGGCCGAGCCGGTCGCCGGCCTCGGCCCGGTCACCGGCATCGCCGTCGATCGCGACCGGGAGCTGGCCGTCATGAAGGCCCGCGTGCGCTGGCTCGCCCTCGTCGAGCAGGTGCATGGGGTGGACGCGGCCGATCTCGCCAAGGCGCGCTTCCGCAGCTATCGGCTCGAGCGGGACGGCGAGGCGTATCTCTGCCTCTTCCGTGCGACGCCGGTCGCCGGGTGAGATTCCGCGAAGTGCCGCACTCCCGTCGCCGTCGCATGCCAGGAGGGTCTCTCGCCAGTGTGGTGACAGGCTTCAACCCGATGCGTAGATAGCGTGGTAAGCCGCCCGCTCACGAGTCGACGCCGCGCGTCGGGCTCTTCCATCGAGGGCAATGACACAGACCGTCACCACGATCGCCCTGACCTCCGGCCAGCGCTTCCGCCGCTGGCTGGAAATGCTCGTGCTGTTCCTGGGTCTGCCGCTGGCCATGGCGGGGGTCATCTATAAGGGCCACGTGCCGCTCTTCACGGCGCTCATGCCGGTACTTGGGCTGATGGTCATTCTGATGCTGGCCGACCGCAGCTTTTCCATGCGCAAGGCGCTCAATCGCGGCTTTGGCCGCCGCGAACTCCTGATGATCCTCGGCATGTTCGTGGTGCTCGGCGGTGGGCTTGCGTATTGGGTCTACGCCCAAGACCCAGCGCGTTTTCTCTCGCTTCCACTCGCCCGGCCGCGCCTCTGGCTGTTCGTGATGCTTGCCTATCCGATCATCTCGGTGGTGACGCAGGAGATCATCTACCGCGTGTTCTTCTTTCACCGCTATCGGCAACTGTTCGAGGCGAGGCCCTCACTCGGCATCCTCGTCAACGCCGCGCTCTTCTCCTTCGGTCACATCTTCTTCTGGAACTGGCCCTCGATCATTCTCACCTTCTTCGGCGGCGCAATCTTCGCGTGGCGCTACCTGCGGACCAACTCCTTCTGGGCCGTGGCCCTCGAGCACGCCCTCTACGGCAACCTCGTTTTCACGGTGGGGCTCGGGGGGTATTTCTTCACGGGGGTGAGCAATTTCAGGTGAGGGTGGCGACCGTCGCCCATGAACGTGGAGAAGCGCGGGCGACTGCCGGTCTCCCTTCAGTGATGGTTGTGGCAACGACTTCCCTTGTGGCTGCCGCTCACCCTCCCCATGTGGGAGGGCGGACTACAGAGAGGCCGCAGGGGTAGCGTGCACAGAGTCGATCTGCGAGCATGCGTGGGAACTCGCCTGATGATTTGCTGAACTATCTTCGCGCCATCACTCCCAGCACATTGCACAGTATCCGCGCGAGGTTGAGCGCGGCGAGACCGCTCGTGTCCTTCTCGGCGACGAACTCGACCATCGAGAAGCCGGCGAGGGTGGTGCGCTCGGCGGCGCCTGCGATCAGCTCGACGACTTGCCAGAAGCTCAAGCCACCCGGTGCCGGGCCGATGACGGCCGGCATGATGGAAGGTTCCATCGCATCAACATCGAGATTGATCCAGAGTTTTCTCCCCTTGGGGATCGCATCGAGCGTCGACTTCAGGCCTTCGGCGTGCAGCTTGCGCGCGGTGATGATGGTGACGTTGCGCTTCAGAGCTTCCTCGTAGTCGGCGACCTTGGCGGACCCAATCGAGCGCTGGCCGGCCATCACGAGCTTGCCGACATGGCCCATCTCGGAGGCGCGCCGCATGGTCGAGGAGAGGCCGAGCGTCTCGCCGTTGACCTCGTCGCGGAAATCGGTGTGGGCATCAATCAGGAGAATGTCGAGCGGCCCGTGGCCCTCGAAGGCCTGATAGACGGGAATGGGAATGGAGTCATCGCCGCCGATCACGACCGGCGTCGTGCCGGCCTTCAGCATTCCGCCGATGGTCTTGCGGATCGCCGCGCGGTTTTTCTCGAAATCCTTCGCGTCCCAGGCGAGATCGCCATAGTCGAGCATGGTCTTACCGCCGTCGCCGCGGATGCGGCCACCCAGGTCGAAATCCATGTGATCGAGCGCATTGCCGTAGCCCGCGACCGCCTGGCGCACGGCCTGGCACATGCCGGCGGCATAGGGACCGGTCACGGCGTAGGGCGTCGCCACGGGAATGCCCAGCACGCCGATGCCGGCTTGGATGTTGTCGAGGCTGCCCGCCGGCAATCCCATGAAGGTTGTCGCGGGCGTGCCGCCGAAGATGTTGTTGATGCTGGCCATGTCGTGTCCTCGGATTGCCGTGTCGGGCCAATCCTAGCCGACATAGCCGGGCGTCCGTCACGGCATCTTGAACGGAGCAGGATTGTCGAAACGGCGGAGCACGTTGCGGGTGAAGCGCGCCACCTCGTTGTCGTAGCCGTGCCAGGCCATGGCGCCGCCCCAAGCGATGGAGCCGACGGAGAGCACCGCGCCGCCCCAGGCCGCCATACTCGCCGGGGAAGGCGTAGTGGAATTGGCCACGGCCCCGCTCGCAGGGGCGGATGCCGGCCCCAGAGCGGCGACGCTCGATGACGCCCGATTGATGCAAGCTGAAGGAGATCGGCCTCCAACAGGCTCGCGTGGATCACATCGACGATCTCCTCGATGGGGAGGACGCGCCGCGCGGGCAAACCTTCGAGCGTCCACAGGCGATGTGGCTCCTTGCAGACGAGAACATACTTCCTTCCCTCGGGCCCGCTCCCTCGCATGAGGTTCAGCACGCGCTGAAGCCCGGGGCTCTTAAAGCCGATGGGGTTCGCCAGGAACTCGGCGGCGAAGGGGATGTCCTCGGCGCTGAGACGGTAACGCTGCACCTTGTCGACCTGCTAGCCTTCTTCGACGATGCGCTTGGCGACGGGAATCGCCGAGAAGTCGCCGGCCATGTAGCGCTGGATGAAGCGGCGGGTCTCGGTCACCTGGGCGTCGGTGCAGTATTCGGCGACCGGCTTCGGCGCGACGCGGGCAGCGATCAGCTGGCGTGATTTCTCGTAGTCGCCGTCGAGCTTGGCGATCACCGCCGGATCGGTGCCGAGCCCGGCTTCCCAGGCGAGATAGCTCGCCTTGAGCCTGGCCGTGTCGAGCTGGAACCCGCATTTCTGGGCGCGCACGGAATTCCAGGCAACCTGGGTCGTGCGCGTGTCGGGATCGTTGAAGAAGGGCTTGGCCGGCGGCGCGGTCGATCCGGTTGAGAAGAAGCCGGAGCCGCCCGAAGACGAGCAGCCGGCGAGCATCAACAGCAGGGCGGCAGCACCCAGATAATGGTGATATCGCACGGGAATCTCCCTTCCAGTCCGGGGAAACGCTAGGATTGAGCCATCCCCAAGTCAATGCTCACTCGCGTTCTTATGCGCCGAGCCGGCGGGCGATTTCCTCGACTGTTGCCCTGGCCCGGTCCTGGTCTTCCGGTAGGAACCCAATAGGGTCCGGCGTCTGCAAGGGCACCCCCGCGAATCCTTCAAGCGTCGCACTTGCACAGAAGGCGCAATAGGCCGGGTGGTAACCGCCCTCCTGCACCGAAAGCAGTTTGCCACCACAAAGCTCCTCGCTGAGCGCGCGTGCCATGACGGCGAGGTCGTAGAAACCCTTGACCGAGAGGCAGGCACGTCCATTGGGGTCGTACTGATTGGCGTCCTGACCGTTGGCGACAATCAGGAGGTCCGGCTTGAAGGCGCGGATGCGGGGGATGGCGATCCGCTCCATGGCATGCCGGTAGGCGAAATCGCCGGCGCCCATGGGGAAGGGGATGTTGACGTTGTAGCCTTTCCCTTTGCCCGCTCCTTGCTCCTCGGTGCCGCCGGTTTCGGGGTGGGATGGCCCCCAGGAGCCGTGATCCATATGCAGCGAGATAGTCAGCACGTCGTCGCGGCCGTAGAAGCCAGTCTGCGTGCCGTTGCCGTGGTGGACATCCCAATCGAGGATGGCGATGCGCTTCATCCCCCGCGCGATGGCCGTCTCGGCGGCGAGCGCCGTGTTGTTGAGGAAGCAGTAGCCGTCGACCATCGCCGGTGCCGCATGATGGCCGGGCGGGCGGACAAGGGCGTGGGCTTTACGCGTGCGGCCATCGAGGACGCTCTCGATCGCCGCAATCGCGGTGCCGGCCGCGGCGCGGATCGCGGTCAGGCCGCCGGCCGCCATGCGGGTGGTGCGGGAGAACGCGCGGCCATTCACATTGGCGGCCTCGAGGTCCTCCAAGTATGCGGGCGAGTGGAAACGCAGGATCTCCTGATCGCTCGCAAGCCTGCCGGATTGCCAGTCGAGCAGTTTCGCCGCCGGGCCTTTCTCGAGCACGCGCTTCATATTGGCGATGCGGAGCGCATTCTCGGGGTGTGGCGTTTGCTCGACGAGCAAGTCGGACGGCGGCGCGTCGAACACGCCTTCGCCCGTGTCGTGTGTCATCACGGCGTCGTGCCAGTAGAGCAGAACCGTCTCGGGCATGGCTGCGGGCTCCTCGATCTGATGGGTGTTGGATAGCACATGGAGCCGGAGGCGCGGATGCCCGCCATGTGAATCTGTGAGCTGGACAAGGAGCTTGACAGAGATGGAGTGCAGAGTCTCGTCTAACCAAGTTGCGTCGCACGCGAATTTGTTGCGCCGCAATGCTTCCAGGCAACGGAGAGAATCTTGCCCGGCCAAGCAACGCGCCGGCGCTGTTTGAGAAATACTGTGCGAAACCCCAACTTCGATCGTGCCATCGTCTGGCCCAGGTGCTAGGGTCCAGATGCGGGGACGGGGGAGGGCCAATCTAACTGCGGAGGAAGCGCGATGCTTACGAGCAGAAGTTGCCCCCATACGGGGATCTTGAACTACTACAGCGCCGCGGAACCATTCCTGGCCGTCGGTAGTCTGCAGCTCTTGGCTGAAGATGGGGTCGCGTGGCGGTGCTATATCGCCGACCATCCGGCTTCCGGGGCTGCGGCCAACGTCAGAGCCGCCGAGAAACAGCTCAAGGCGCATGTACGGATTGCCGAGCGGGCAACGTCCCAGGACGGTATCGCTGCGGCGGCTTGATTGATATTGCCGAGAGGCTGTCGGGACGGCTGGCGGTCGCGCTTGGGCCGCTTGCAAGTTCGTGACGTGGACGGCCGTCGCAGTTCGGTCGGCGCGAAATGCCGCAAATACGGGGCTATGCAACTCCATCTAGCGAGCGTATAGCCCTACCTATGCGCGCCCGCAAAGGGCCGCAATTACGGCTTTGAAAGCCGAGCCTAACCCCAGTTTCATATCCCCCAATCGAAGGAATCCTCCCGCATGAGCAAGAAGGAGATGATCGACGCCATGGCCGATCGTGCCGAGATCACGAAGGAAAAGGCCACCGTCGCTCTCGACGCGGCGCTCAACTACATCGAGCAGACGCTCAAATCCGGCGGCGAGGTGTCGATCCCGCCGCTCGGCAAGTTCAAGACGTCCGATCGAAAGGCGCGCGACGGCCGCAACCCGGCAACCGGCGAGACCATCAAGATCGCAGCGAGCAGGGCGCCCAAGTTCCAGCCGTCGAAGACGTTGAAGGACGCCCTAAACGGCAAGTAAGCTTAGAGTGCTTCCGGAAACGCTTGTCCCGGCGAAGGCCGGGATCCGAAGCGGTTCTCCGAAAAGAAGCACGACAAACCAAGGAATTAGGGTGTTGAAGTGATCGAACGAAAAACGGCAACACCCTAATGATCAGAACGCCGTCTGGTCCAGGGCGCGGGTGATCTTTTGATCACCCCACGCCTTGGGCTTGACCGGCCGGCGATTGATGCTCGCGACCACCGTACCCTCGCGCGGATCGTCGAGCAGAACCTTGCCGCGCTTGGTCTTGACCTCGACCTTGCCGGTCAGCACCAGCACACCATTCGAGCCATCGATCGGCCCAGCCCAGAAATCAGTGCCGCGCACGGCGAGCGTCGCAAACTTGGTCTTGACCTCGACCTTCTTGTCCGCCATCGCGCCGATCTTGCCGGTGGTGAAGCGCATGGCGCCCTTTACTACCTGCAGCAGGGCTTCGCCCTTGCCGGCATTGGGGTCGAAGACGAAAGTGTCGACGACGACATGAGCCTTCTCACCCAACGTCAGCTTGGTATCGTCGAGGAGGGTGACCTCGAGGCGAGCTTCGCCGCCGGTTTCGAGCCGGTCGTCGAGTTCGATGACCGTGCCTTCGGCGAGCGTCACGCGGGTCTCCCCACGCACGACAATGCACTCTCCCCTGAGGCGGCTGACTTTGCCGACGGTCTCAGCCGCCGACGCCGAAGTGACAAGGCTTAGGAGCCCCGAAACCACGAAGGCCGGGACCGCCAGCCTGTATAGCGACGATCTCATCATTGGTTTTCTCTTTTTGTTTCAACGGCCTGTTACATCGGACGAGTACGATTCACCCGCCGTGCCAGATATAGGGTGCCACAAACCGGCAACCAGGGGCAGTTACGAAATGAGTTAAGTGAAACTTACGCGGCTGCTGGCCTTGGAAGCCTACTGGCACCTGACCCGAAAGCCATGATATAGACCCCGCTCGCAAGGCGGGACGAGCCAGTACCGCGGGCGTGGTGGAATTGGCAGACACGCCAGATTTAGGTTCTGGTGGCTTCGGCCGTGGGGGTTCAAGTCCCTCCGCCCGCACCAACCGGCGACGGCCGCCGATTTCCGCAAGGGTTGTTGACGACTTCCGGCACGCCGCCGGGTCGAAATTGAGCGCAGGGACACGATGCAAGTTACAGAAGCGCGTAACGAAGGTTTGAAGCGGGAGCTCAAGGTCGTCATCGATCGCAACGAGCTCGGGCAGCTGTTCTCCAAGCGGGTCGACGAGGTCAAGGACCGCGTCCAGCTCAAGGGCTTCCGGCCGGGCAAGGTGCCGACGTCGCATCTGAAGAAGGTGTACGGCCGCTCGCTGATGGCGGAGGTGGTGCAGAGCGCCGTCACGGAGCGCAGCCGCGAGGCGCTCGAGGCGCGCAAGGAGCGCCCCGCCTTCCAGCCCGAGATCAAATTCTCCGAGGACGAGATGGAGATCGAGAAGGTGATCGGTGGCGAGGCCGATCTCGCCTTCACCATGAATTTCGAGGTGCTGCCCGAGATCGCCCTGGCGGATTTGCGGAGCGTCGAGATCGAGCGGCCGGTGGCCTCCGTCGGCGACGCCGACATCGACAAGGCGCTGGAGCGCCTCGTCGATAGCAATCTTACCTTCGAGACCGCCGAGGGCCGCGCAGCCGACACGGGTGATCGCGTCACCATCGACTTCCTCGGCAAGATCGACGGCGAGCCCTTCGAGGGCGGCAAGGCCGAGGATGCGCCGATTGTCATCGGCCAGGGCGGTTTCATCCCGGGCTTCGAGGATGGCCTCAAGGGTGCCAAGGCTGGCGATGAGCGCGTCGTCGAGGCAACCTTCCCCGAGGCCTATCCGGTGCCCGCGCTCGCCGGCAAGAAGGCGCAGTTCGAGGTCGAGGTGAAAGAGGTGGCGGTGCCCAAGCGCCCCGCTGTCGACGACGATTTCGCCAAGAATTTCGGCATGGACGATCTCGCCAAGCTCCGGGAGGCCATGAGCAAGCGGATCGAGCAGGAATACGGCGCGGCCTCACGGGCCAAGGCAAAACGGGCGCTGCTCGATGCCCTCGACAAGAACCACTCCTTCGATCTGCCGCCGACCCTCGTCGAAAACGAGTTCAAGGAGATCTGGGGCCAGCTGACGCGCAGTCTCGAGCAGGCGGGCCGCACCTTCGCGGACGAAGGCAAGACCGAGGAGAGTGAGCGCGCTGAATATCAGAAGCTCGCCGAGCGGCGTGTGCGCCTAGGACTCGTGCTCTCGGAAATCGGCGACAAGAACGCCATCAAAGTGACGGATGAGGAGATGGCACGGGCGCTGGCCGAGCATGTCCGCCGCTTCCCGGGCCAAGAGCGCAAGGCCTACGACTATTTCCGCAAGACGCCGGGCGCGCTCGCCCAGATCCGCGCGCCCCTCTACGAGGAAAAGGTGGTGAGCTACATCCTCGAGCTCGCAAAAGTCACCGACAAGACCGTGCCAGCCGAGGAGCTCCTCAAGGCCGAGGAAGACGATGGCGAGATGATGGGCGGGCACGCTCATGATCACGATCATGACCATGACCACGATCATGACCACCACGACCACGACCATCATCACGGCCATAAGCACGACTGAACCAGGTTCCCGGGCGTAACGATCCGATAAGTCCGGCGGCATGGCGTGCCGCCGGTCAGCGAATAAAGGAAAGAGCGAGTATGAAAGATCCGATCGCCCAACTGACCTCGACCTTCTGGCCCAACGTCGTCGAGCAGACGAACCGCGGCATGCAGGTGTTCGACCTGCCGTCGCGGCTCCTCAAGGAGCGGATCATCTTCGTGACCGGTCCGATCGAGGACCACATGGCCGCGTCCGTCTGTATGCAGCTGCTCTTTCTGGAGGCCGAGAACCCGAAGAAAGAGATTTCGATGTACATCAACTCGCCGGGCGGCATCGTCACCTCCGGCATGTCGATCTACGACACGATGCAGTACATTCAGCCGCCTGTGTCGACACTGTGCGTCGGCCAGGCCGCCTCGATGGGCTCGCTGCTGTTGAGCGCCGGCACCAAGGGCATGCGCTTCGCACTCCCCAACGCCCGCATCATGGTCCACCAGCCGTCCGGCGGCTTCCAGGGCCAGGCGAGCGACATCGAGCGGCACGCCGAGGACATCATCAAGATGAAGCGGCGGCTCAACGAAGTTTACGTCAAACACACCGGTCAAACTTACGAGATGATCGAGAAGACGCTCGACCGCGACCACTTCATGACCTCCGAGGAAGCCCAGAAATTCGGCATCGTCGATTCCGTGCTGAGCAAGCGGGCCGAGGGTGAGACGGCCGAAGCGAAGAAGAGCTAAGCCCGCCACATTTGAGACCCGGCAGGCCGCCGTTCCGACCGAATCGAGTGCAAGATTTTGTCTGGTCCGGCCGTCGTCTTTGGTGACCGGACGAGAGTGGCCTTGCGATCGGTGTCAAGTGGCACCATTGCACAGGTCTGTGGTAATTGGGTCGCGACGGTCGAAAGGCCGCCGCGGGGAGCGTTCGAGCACACTTGATCTTCACCTTCCCGACATGCTCAGATTGAAGGAGTCGCGGGGGAATGCTTCGTTTTCAGCGAAGCGGCCCTCCGAGGGTCTTAGAGTGTCGGCCAGAGTGATCAGGCGATAGGCTGCTCAGCGCCCCTACGCGGGCCAAGCAAGGCAAGGACATGGCAGACAAAAATACCCTCTACTGTTCGTTCTGCGGCAAGAGCCAGCATGAGGTGAGGAAGCTCATCGCC
>JANNSX010000359.1:0-35837 GCA_031403155.1 Hyphomicrobiaceae bacterium | reverse complement strand
AACCGCCGGCTCATGGCCCACTACGAAGCCCTCGCCATGATCGCCGTCGGCTACGTCAAGCTTGCGATGATCTCCGTCATGCTGAAGCGCCTGACAGAAGCCCGCCCTTGATCTATCGTGCAAACTTCCGAGTCAGGCTCTAAGGAAGCTGATGTGCCAGCCTTCCGGGCTCATGTATCGATCCAGCACCTCGAGCCCGAGCGCCTCGCGATAGAAGTTTTCCGCCCTCGCCAGATCGCCGACACCGACGCACATGTGCAGGAGCCTTGCGCTCGTCACGTCCCCTCCTCGCCCATCGGGCAATAGACTCCGCGTGCCGACACCGTGACGCCATCCCGCGGCAACGGCGCCCGCAAGAACGGTTCGGCGGCGGCGAGCGAGGGAAAGGTCCAGAGCGCGATGCCGCCAGGATCGGGCGCGAGCAGGCCAAGCCGCTGCAGCACATAGGCGAGGCGACCGGGCGCCGCGGACACCGCTCGCGTGTTGAAGGCGTCCGCAATCGCCGCATTCGGGAGATGGTCGGCATCGAAGAACTCGGCGATGTGCAGCCCGCCTCCAACAACGCCGCTGCCATGCACAATGTCGAACAGGCCGTGCTGTTGGAAGTCCAACACCTTGGCGTCCCCCGACTCCGCGAGGTGCAAGCGGCCCGCCTCGGAATTGTAATACGCCCGCCATTCGTCGACGCGGGCGAGCGATTTGATTCCCCACCAGCACATGTAGTGCGGCTCGGGCCCGAGCTTGTTCATGCGGGCGAGATTGGCGACGACGACGTCTTCGCTTGCCGGCCAGTCCTGTTGCGCGTGGCTGTGGAAGAGGTCGATCGGAACGCCGTGCGGACGGCCGATGTATTCGACGAACATCAGCATCGTCAGTGACCGGGGGGAGGTGCAGCCCCCGGCCGCTTGCTCGCCCACGCCTGGATGATGCGGTCGGACATTGTGGCGATGAGCGCGATGGCAAAACCGGCGGCGAGGCCCATGCCGGCGTCCGCCTTGCTCAGCGCGACATAAACCTGCTGGCCGAGATCCCGCGTGCCAACGAGGGCCGCGATCGTCAGCATCGACAGCGCCGCCATGATCGTCTGATTGAGCCCGAGCATGACGACGGGCAGAGCGAGCGGCATCTTGACCTGCCAGAGCAGCTGACGCGGGCTCGCCCCCATCTGCCGCGCGGCTTCGACGATGTGCGGCGGGACCGTTCTGAGGCCATGCTCGACGTAGCGCATCGGCGGCACGATGGCGTAGAGCATGACAGCAATGAGCGCCGTGAAGTCGCCGACCTTGAACAGCATCAGCGCCGGGATCAGGAAGACGAATTGCGGCATGGTCTGAAGCGCGTCGTTGATCGGCCGCAGGATGCGCGACACGCGGTCGTTCTCGGCTGCCCAAATGCCGAGCGCTCCACCGATGATCACGCAGAACAGGACGGCGAGCGCGCAAAGATAGACCGACTGCATCAGGAAGCCCCAGAGCCCCGTCAGCAGAATGAAGAGCAATCCGCCAATGGTGATGGCAGCGACCCGCGTGCCGCCGACCTCGTATGCCGTCAGCCCGAGCACGGCGATGAAGATCGGCCAGGGCAGTCCGCCAAAGCCGAAGAAGAGAATGAGGCCGAACGTGATGACCGCAATCGAGGCTCGCCAGCCGATGCGTGCAGCGGTCAAAAGCGCCAGTCCGAGCACAGTCGCGGCATAGAGGGCGAGGAGTCCCGGGGTCAGCGCGAAACCCCAGACAGCCGGCGTCGCGCAACCCTTGATGCCGATCCGGACGGGCAGCATGAGAGCGTAGAAGGCCGCATTCTTGATCCAATCAAAGGTGGCCGCGTAGTTCTTGACAATGACGAGCAGCCAGTCGTTGAGCAGAGCGATGCCGACGCGAGCCTCCGCGCCCGGTGCGTCTTGGGCCCAGGCCAGCGAGAAGGCGTGCACCGCCAAAGCGGCGGCGAGGCTCGCCACCAGCAGCACGAGAAAGCGCCCGCCATCGAGAAATCCCTTGGGCGCTTGCACACCCTGCTGCTGCTTCAAGGCGAAGCCCAGCATGATCCGGTCGATCAGGATGGCGAGCAGCGCGATGACGATGCCCGAGGCGAGGCTCTGCCCGAACGCCGCCTTGCGCATGGAGGAGAGCACTTCCCAGCCGATATCCTCGAAGCCGCCGATGATCGCGGCGATGATCACCATGCTGAGGGCATAGTTGGAGGTCTGGTTGAGCCCGACCAGCAATTGCGCCTTGGCCGAGGGCACCTCGGCGAGCCAGAAGCGCTGGCGCGCCGTCGAGCCGCTCATGGTCGAGGCTTCCTTGATGCTCTGAGGCACCAGCTCGAGGCCGAGCATCGTGTTGCGCACCATCGGCGGCAGCGCGTAGATCGCGCTGGCGATGAGGCCGACGACCGGGCCGAAGCCGAACAGCAGGAGCAGCGGGATCAAATAGGCGAACGACGGCATGGTCTGCATCAGATCCATGGTCGCGTTGATGGTGTTGCGGGCCTTGGGATAGCGATAGCCGAGAATGCCGATCCAGAAGCCGAATCCGACCGACAGCGGCACCGCCAGCAGCACCAGCGCCAGCGTGTTCATGCTCTGCCGCCAGTAGCCGGCGAAGAAGATGTAGAACAGCGTCACCAGCGCAAACAGTGCCAGCCGCCAGCCTTGCGAGCGATAGGCGATCGCCGTGATGAGCACGATCGCGACCGGCCAGGGCAGCCAGGCAAGAGCATCCTTGATGGCGCGCATGGGCCAGTCGAGGAACCGAGAAATCAGCCGGAAGAATGGCTTGATCACCGGCAGGACGACTTCGAGCACGGCATTGAAACCGCCCGCGAAGGGAACGGTCCAGGTTGCCGGGTAGGTGACGAGCCAGGGTTGGGCAACAGACTGCCAGGCGCAGAGCAGCGCCAGCGCTCCGACCGCGAGCCACGCCAGCACCGAAGTACTAGGTGTCGAAGACTGGCCCCGGAAATCCTCGAGTGCGGCAGTCGTCATGGCGCGGCTCGCTTCCGTTCGGCCGTGGCGAGCACGGCGAGTGCCGCCTCGGCCTCGAGCACGCCAACGCCAACTCCGTCCGCGCCGACGACGTCGAAGCCCTTGCAGCCCCGCGCCAGCCGCGGCACGAGCTGCTCGAGTGTCGTGTCCGCCGTGACCCGCTCGAGGCCGTTGCCGCCAGTGCCGTTGGCCGTCGCGAGATCGCCCGCGGTGATGACGCGGAGCAGCGGCACGTCCTCGGTGAACTGCGCGACATAGTCGTCGGCCGGCGCCAGCACGATATCGGCCGGGCGGCCCATCTGGATCACCTGGCCTTCCCGCATGAGTGCCATCCGGTCGGCGAGGCGGAAAGCTTCCGTTATGTCGTGCGTGATGAAGACAATCGTTTTCTTCAGCAGCCGCTGGAGCCTGAGGAACTCCCCCTGCATCTGCTTGCGGATGAGGGGATCGAGCGCCGAGAAAGGCTCGTCGAGGAACCAGAGCTCGGGTCCAACGGCCAGCGATCGGGCGATGCCGACGCGCTGCTGCTGGCCGCCCGAGAGTTGATGCGGATAGGAGGTCTCCCGGCCTTCCAGACCGACGAGTGAGATCATCTCCTGGGCGCGCTTGCGGCGCTCGGCTGTGGACTTGCCCTGCAGCCGGAGCGGGAAAGCCACGTTGTCGAGCACATTCAGATGCGGCAGCAGCCCGAAGCTTTGGAACACCATGCCCATGGTGTGACGGCGCAGCTCGATGAGTTCTGCCTCGGTGCATTTAAGGAGGTCACGCCCGTCGAGCAGCACCTCGCCCGAGGTCGGTTCGATCAGCCGCGATAGACAGCGGACGAGCGTCGATTTGCCGGAGCCCGACAGCCCCATGATGACGAAGATCTCGCCGGCATAGATGTCGAAGGACACATCGGCGACGGCGGCGATGTGTTTGCCGGCGCGAAGCCGGGTGAGGCGGGCGTCAGCCGCTTGCGCTGCGTTCTGCCCGCTGAACTCAACTGACGGGTCCGGTCCGTAGACCTTCCAGACATTCCGGCACGAGAGCTTGATGGCGCGTGAATCCGCACGGCTCGTCACGGGCAGCGGCTCGGCCGGAGCGGCAGTGGCTCGGCTCATGCGCCCATCACTCCATTCGGATCACCGGCGTGATCAAACGCGCCGGGCAAACACGGCGTGGCATGCCGTTGCATACCACGCCGCTCACATTCTTCGATCAACGATCAGCCCTGGGCGGCCTTGATCCAGGCGCCCCAGCGCGCCTCGTTCGCATCGATCCACTCCTTGACGACCGCATCGATGTTCTCGCCGCCCTTGTCGATCCGGAGCATCATTTTTTCCTGCTCCACGGCGTTGACCTCGAAGAGCTTCAGGAACTCATAGGCCGCCGGCCATTGCTTGCCGAATCCCGCCCACGCGATCTTGTGGACCTCGGGTGCATTGATGCAATGCGCATTATCCTGCGACTTGCAGGGCGGCATCGTCACCCAACCGACCTCGCTCTGGGCGAGCGCGTAGTGCGGCCCCCAGAACATCATGACGAGCGGGCTCTTTGCGGCCGTTGCGGCTTCCAGCTCGGCGACGAGAGCGCCTTCCGAACCGGCCGCCACTGCTTGGTAGGGCATGTTGTTGTCGGCGAGGATGGTGGCAGCGCGCGAGCCCCAGTCAGCCGGATAGTCGAGGAAGCGGGCGTTGGGCGCCGTATCGGGGGAGGCGAGCGCCTTGATGCAATCGGGTTTCTCGAGCGCGGTCCAATCCGGCAGGCCGGGGCAGATCTGCTCCATGTGCTTGGGGTACACCCAGCCTTCCTTGGTCTCGAGCTTCAGGTTGCCGAGGTCCTCGATCTGCCCGGATTCCTTCACCTTGGGATAGATATCGCCGACATTGTTCATCCACACCTCGATGGTGGCGTGGAGGCTGCCATCGGCGAGACCGGAGAATTGCGGGAAGCTGCCGGCCGTCACATATTCGACCTTGTAGCCCAACTTCTCGAGCAGTTGGCCGGCCATGTGGACGGAGACGTTGTTGCCCGTCCATTCGAGGACGGCGAGCTTGATCGCCTCGTCCTTGGCGCCGACCTCGGCGGCCTGGGAGAGCCCGAAGCTCGCCGCCAGCGCCATGGCGGAGACCGCGGCGCCTCTAAAGAATGACTTGAGTTGCATGGATCTTGAACCTCCCTTTGAGCATGGTGTTAGAACCCTTCGGCTCAAGCGGATTTGAGCCTGTACCGCGGCCTTCGTCCAGAGCAAATGGTGCCTTTTTTGCAAATAGGCACCAGGATTTGACCCGCGGGGCCCGCCTGTCGCCTGTCCGCTCCGCGTCTCGCATCCCCCGTCAGTCCGGTATCCGAGGGCTGGACGCTTGACCGAGGCCGAACAGGTCAGGTGGATCAGCCTCCCTGGCGGGCGCCAGGACATCGGCGCCGACGCCGAGGAGCCGGAAGGCCCGTCCGTCGGCCTCCCGCCGGATGAGGGCGCTCGCTGCCTCGAAAAGCTGCGCCTCGCGCTGCGTCGGATGGGCGAGCCGCCGCGAGCGGGAGATCAGCTTGAACTCGGAGGTCTTGAGCTTCACCACCACGACCAGCCCGGCCAGCTCCTGGCGGGCGAGTGAAGCGGCGACATCCGCGCACAGGCTCTTTGCCTCCTCGACCAATTGATCGGCCAAGCGCAGATCGCGGGCGAAGGTGGTTTCCGACGATACGCTCTTTGTCGGCCGGTCGGGCGTGACGCGGCGATCGTCCTCGCCCCTCGCATAGTGCCAGAGCTGGCGGCCGAACCGGCCGAAACGGGTCGTCAGCTCCATCTCGCTGCGCGCCTGCAGATCGCCGATCGCGGGCATGCCGGCCTCGGCGAGCTTCCTCGCCATGACGCCGCCGACGCCGTGGATCTTGCCCACCGGCATCGGCGCCAGCACATCTTCCGCCTCCCGCCGGCCGATGACCGAGAAGCCGCGCGGCTTGTCGAAATCGGAAGCGAGCTTGGCGAGAAGCTTGTTGGGCGCGAGCCCCGTCGAAACCGTGATGCCGACCTCGTGCTCGACGCGGCACGCGATGCGGGCGAGCGCCACCGGCGGCGGCCCGGTGCGCGAATGCGCAAGATCGAGATAGGCCTCGTCGAGCGAGAGCGGCTCTATGATCTCGGTCGCCTCGTAGAAGATGCCGCGCACCTCGCGCGACACCGCCTTGTACTTCGCCATGTCGGGCGTGATCACCACAGCGTGTGGACACAGCTCCAGCGCCTTGAACATCGGCATCGCCGAGCGCGCGCCAAATGTGCGGGCGATATAGCAGGCCGTCGTCACGACGCCCCGCCCGCCGGCATGGCCGACGATCAGCGGCTTGTCGCGAATTTCAGGCCGGTCGCGCTTTTCGACCGAAGCATAGAACGCATCGCAATCGACATGGCCGATCGACAGCTCGTTGAGCTCCGCGTGGTGGACGAGGCGCGTGCCCCCGCAGTCCGGGCAGACTTCGGAAGTGCCCGGCACGAGCTTCACACAATCCCGGCACAGAGCTTCGATCATATCGTCCCGGCTACTCCTCCAGATTGGTCTTGTGCCGGCGCCGCTGCGAGACGACGTTGAACACTTCCACCAGGGCGGCGAATGCCATGGCGAAGTAGATGTAGCCGCGCGGAATGTGGAAATGCAGGCCGTCGGCGATGAGCGCGACGCCGATCAGCAGTAGAAAGTTCAAGGCCAGCATCTTGGTGGTCGGGTGCCGCTCGATGAAGCGGCTGACGACCTCGGAGGCGAAGTACATGACCGCGATTGCCACCATCACGGCGGCGATCATCACGCCCACGATATCCGTCATGCCGATGGCGGTGATGATCGAGTCGATCGAGAAGACGAGGTCGATGAGCACGATCTGGATGATGATCGAGGTGAAGCCCGCGGCCGCCGCCGATCCGGCCGTGATCTCCTCGCCGTGGCCCTCGATACCACGATGGATCTCGTGGACGCCCTTGGCGAGCAGGAACAATCCGCCGGCGAGCAGGATGAGATCGCGCCAGGAGAGGTCGTAGCCGAAAGCGCTGATCACCGGGGCCGTCAGTCCGATGATCCAGGTGATCATGAACAGCATGACGATCCGCATGCCGAGCGCCAGCCCCAGGCCGATCTGGCGCGCCCGCTTCCTCTGCTCGGGCGGCAGCCGCGACACCACCAGCGACAGGAACACCACATTGTCGATCCCGAGCACGATCTCGAGGGCCGACAGCGACAGGAAGCTGACAATGATGGTGGGGTCGAGAAGCTGCTCGATCATCGGACGGGGTCCCTCGGGAGATACGCGATTGGAGCGTCGTATGTTGGCGATTGGCGTTGGCAACGCAAGGGGGGTTTGCCGTGGGCGCCGGCCTCAGAACCGGCGGACGAAGAGCCCCCGCTTCTCGTAGACCTCGGCCGCTTCCTCGACGAAGGCCGCCATGTGCTTCGCGTTGTATTGGTCGCTGAGCTCGGCGGCGGCGGCCAGGAGATCGTCCTTGGACTTGGCGCGCCCCGGCCGCAACAGCTCATAGATGCGCATGATCACGTCCTGCGGCACATCGGCCAGCTCGGCCGCGCGCTCGAAATTCTTGGCGAGCGTCGGCCGCCCGGCGGCTTCCGCCACCTCGCCCTGGAGTTTCAGGGCCTCGGGCGTGATGCGCAAGTCCTCGAGCGTCACCTCGCCGGAGATGAGCTTGTCGAGTGTGAGTTCCTCCAACCCCTTGCCGCGCCGCCCCTTGATGAGGTCGGGACGCGCTTCGGAGATCGGATAATCGGCGGTGGTGAGCTTCTTGGTCATGGTTGGCCTGATGATCGGGGAGATTACACGAGTGAGGGAGTAGGGAATAGGGAGTAGGGAGTTGGGAGTAGGGGAAGCTTGGGGGTGTCGTGCGATCGGTGACCATCCCGCTACTCAACATTGACAACTCACCGCTGACCTCGTCTCCTATTCCCTATTCCCTATTCCCTACTCCCTATTCCCTACTCCCTCCTCAGATACTCATACCCCGCCAGCACATGCGTCCTCACGATGTGCAGGTAGTCCTCGACGTCAACATGCTCGTCATAGGACCCCATGCCGTAGGGGTATGGCCCGTAGACACAGCTCGGAATGTTGCGATAGCGCCAGAGCCGCGCGTCGGTGCCGCCCAGACTAACGATCGGTGTCGGCTTGAACCCGCGCAAGCTTTGCACCGTCTCCTGCACGATCCCGATGATGTCGCAATGCGGATCGACCCATGACGGCAGATTGCAGTTGGTCTCCTTCATGGTCGCCTCGGGGAAGTCCTTCAGGATCTTCTCGACCTCCACGAGAACGCGTTCCCGCGAGACGCCGAGCGGCAGGCGGATATCGGCTTCGAAGCTGGCGCTCGAGGGCACCATGTTGACCTTCACGCCACCCTTCATGGTGCCGATGTTGAGCGTCACCTTGTCGACAATGGCGCCGGCGCCAACACCCATCGCCCGATCCATGGTCTCCCGCCCCGCGTCGATGGCACTCCTGATGTTGTCTGAAAGCTCCGGTTTGATCTCACAAACCTTTTCCAACGCCCCCGCCAGCGCCATGGCGACCTTCGTCGCGCTTTTGGCCGCATGCGTGTAGGCGCCGTGCGCCCCGGGTGCCCGCACCGTGAACTCGAGCCACAGCGGCCCCTTCTCGCCGAAGCGGACGCTCAGCGGCCCCGACGGCTCGCCGTTGAGCAATGCATCGCCATGTACCTCCGGATGGTGCTCCATGAGATAGCGCGCGCCATAGGGTCCAAACGTCTCCTCGTCGGAGACCGCCGTCAGGGTCAATCGTCCTGTGAGCCGATCCTTGATCCGGGAGAGATACGTGTAGGTCCAAATGGACGCCGCCGTGCCGCATTTCATGTCGGCGACACCGCGTCCATAGATCTTTCCGTCGACGAGTTCCGCCCCCCACGGGTCCTTGGTCCAGCCGAGGCCGTCGTCGGCCACCGGAAACACGTCGATGTGGCCATTGAGCACGAGGTGCTTGCCGGGCCTGGCCGCCGCGAACGTCGCGACGATGTTGGGCATCTCCGGATGGGGCGCGATCGTGCGATAGGCGAGGCTCTGGCTGTCCAGATGCTTCGTCACGAAGGCCGCCGTGGTGCGTGTGTCGCCGGGCGGGTTTGGGCCTTTGCACCGCACGAAATCACGGAGGAACGCGATGAGCCGATCACGGTCCGCATCGATCCAGTCAAGCAGCTGCTGACGTTGCGCGCTCATTGTTCACTCCCGATCCGATCGCAATGATCCAGAGCTTGCAACATCGTGCCCCCGCGAGGCAATGGCGTGGAGTCGGGCATCAGGCATCGGTCATCGGTTACCGTGTTCACTGATGCCGGATGCCCGATCACCGATGCGCAATCCTTTGCTTTGCGCAACGTTCTCACGGCGAACCGGGACCCACTTCGCCGGAACGTGCGCTTGAGCCAACGCTCCGCCCGCACCGCAGTCCGTTCCCGAACCCGAGAGCATGATCAGTCCAGAGGGACGGAGTGGCCGGCCCGTGGTGGACTCATTCGGATGCGGCGTGAATCGTTCGCGAAGGCCAATACTGGCGCGATAGATAGACGTCATCCCCCGGCGCGAACGCGCCCGTGGATGACGATCTCGCGCGCGGCCACTCCGCCGTCGTCGAGGGTTTGCCACCGCCTTGGGTTTCCGAAACCGAAGTTCCAGTTGGAAACCCCTCACTCACATCCGGGGCGAGAGTAGCCTGGGTCAGGTGTTCCCCATCCCAAGCGGCAGGGTGGCGCCGGCTCGCTTACGCCCGGCCCCGGAGCCCGCATATGCTTCGCCAAACGGATCGCGACGGCGGCGGCCGGGATGGCTGCCGGTTCGCCGTCAGAACGTGCGCCTACCCAACAACCCACCACTACGCACCGGGTACGGGATTCCCGAGTCTAGCAATTGCTCCACCCTTGCGACATCTATCGTGCTGTCCGGCGCGCTCTTCGCCGTGTTCGACCCTCGGGCTGCTCGCACTGTGTGGGGTGCGGGCTTCACGCCTCGGGTTGGGATGCCAGGCGGGCGAAGACCGAAGGAGCCGGACATGCTGGCATGGGCGCCGCGGGAGGCGCTTAGACGGTAAAGGGGGTCAGTCCCGGGTGCGGGGTGCCGAGACTGACCCTCCCCCGCTGCAGCCATCTTACGAAGCCTGCAGCCCTCCTATCGAAAAGGCCGTTTGGCTCAGCGTCAAGTTCTTTCAGAATTGCATATACTTAGGCTTAAGCCTCGGATTAATCCTAATTCGGTCGAATTGGTCCGCTTCTAGACTCCCGCCGGGCCTGTGCTACATCATCCTTCAGTGCTGGTTGCTGGCGACACGACCGAGGGGAGTAGGATGCTGTTCAACACGCGCAGTGGCGCGGCGCCCAACGGTGCACCGACCGCGCCTGAGCAGGTCGAGATGCAGGCCGTCCGCGAGCTCTTGTTCGGCGAGACGCAGCGTACGTTCGAGGCGCGGATCAAGCAGTTGGAGGCCCAGGTTGCGGCGCTCGAGCAGGGCTTGAACGAACGGTTCCGGGAGCTGAGCGTGCGTTTCGGGGAACTTGCCAGAACATCCGAAGCCCAGCACGCCGCGCTGCGCGATGTCGGTCGCTCCTTCTCCGCGCTGGGTCAGCAGCTCGGCAATGTCAGTGGTGCCGGGAGTCTCAGCAGCCATGTCCGCAAGCCGGAGTGAGCAGGCGGAGGTCATCCGCCTAAAGGAGCTGCTGTTTCGCGAGGAGCGGCATTCGCTTGCCGCCATTCGCGATATCGTCGAGCAGCACCACGTTCGGATCGGCACCGACGAGCGGATGGCCGAAACCGTCGCGGAAGTCTTGGCCGACAGCTTCAGAGCCGCCGACATCAAGGATCACCGGGAGCTGGCCGGCGCTGTCTCCCCCCTCGTCGTGTCATCGATCAAACGCGAGATCGTCAACTCGCGCGACGAGATGGTGGAGGCGCTCTACCCGATCATGGGCCGGCTGGTCTCGGCCTATGTCTCGGCTGCCATGCGCGATGCCATGGAGAGCACGAACCAGAAGCTCGAGAGCGGCTTGAGCCTCAAATTCCTCCGCCTCAGGTTGAAGAGCCTCTTGACCGGCCGTCCCTATCGCGAACTCGCGATGGTCGAAAGCGGCAGTCCGCGGGTGCGTGAGCTGCTGCTGATCAAACGGCCCTCCGGCGTCCTCGTCGATCGCTGGCTCTCGCCGGGCGAGCCCGTCGAGGGCACGAACGGCACCGGCAGTGGCCAGCTCATGAGCGGGCTTCTCTCCGCGATCAACGACTTCGCCGGCCAGGCCTTCGCCGGCGGCAAGGATGAGCTACGCTCACTCGATATCGGCGGCTCACGGCTTTTCTTGCGGACGAGCGCGGCGCACTTGTTGGCCGTTCGTGCCACCGGCGTTTCCGGTCGCAAGGTACAACGGGCCATCGACAATGCCCTCGTCGACATCCTCGACACGCATGCCAATGTCCTCATCGACTCCGCCGAGCCCGGCGCCAAGAGTGAGATCAAGACCATCCTGCCAGAGACGGCCGAGCGGCTGGGCGAAGCCCTCGACAGCGAGCGGCGCAAGCCTGTTCTGGCCATTGCGCTGGCCTCCCTCATCGGCCTCGCCATCGCCGGCGGCATCGGCTGGTACGCCTGGGAGCGGATGCAATCGGAACAGCTGCGCAAGCGTGTGGCGGGCGTTGTCGAGGCCGCGCCGGCGTTCCGCGGCTATCCAATAGACATCACCGTCGGACCCGGCCGCAAGTCGGTGCAGTTGACGGGGCTTGCTCCCTCCAACGGCGATGCCCAAAGCCTCACCGCCGAGGTCGAGGCCGCCATCGCGCCCGTCGTGCTGGAACCGCGCTTCGCATTCGTCACCAACGAGGACGCTCTGCATCGGGCACTCGCCGATCTCAAGGCCCTGGCCGATCGGCTCCGGACGCTCGACCAATCCCTCACTCGCTTCGCCGGCCGTAGCGACTTGCAGGCGGTCGCGGCGCTCATTCCCAGTCTGGCGAGCGAGGTCGAGGCCCTGTCGCGCAGACTTGACCAGGCAGCCGTCAAGCCCGACGTGGCGCGCGTCTCAGGCGATGTCGCAAGTTTGACAGCTGAGATCTCCGGCCTCGAGCAATCCCTAAGAGCGCTCTCCAGCAAGACCGAGGTCACCGTTCTCGCCGAGACGCTTTCGGCGCTGGAAGCCCGGCTCGGCAAGCTCTCCTCCCGAAGCGACGTCGAGCAGATGGCGGCCGAGGTCGCCGCCCTCAAGGAAGCTCTATCCGCACTGCCGAGCAAAGCCGACGTTGGCGCGGTCCAGATCGCAGTTGAGAGCCTCGAGCCCGAAATCGCGATCCTGCGCAAGCGCCTCGACGATCCGCTCCTGCGGCTGGCGCAGCGCGTCGAGAAGGATGCCGTATTCTTCGATGTCGGCACGAAGATCCTGAACCTCGCCGATGCGCGGAGGCTCACAGTGGATGTCGCAAGCCTCGCGCTCGCCGCTGGCGCCGACCTTCGCGTCATCGGCTATACCGACCAGCTCGGCACGCTCGATCGCAACCGCTTGCTCGGCAACCAGCGCGCGGAGATCGTCGCCGGCATGCTGGTCGACGCCGGCCTTTCCCGCGACCACCTCGTCGTCATCTCGCGTCCGGAAGGACCGCGGATCAGCGGCTTCACATCGCGTGACGGCCAAAGCGACCGGCGCGTCGACATCGAGATCGCCTATCGCGGCGAGCGGAGCCTCAGCGGTGGCGGAAGCCCGTAAGGTCATGCTGCTCGGCGACATCGGGGTCGGCAAGACCTCGCTCGCCCGGTGGCTCGTCTTCGGCCAGTTCGAGGCCGAGTACAAGGCGACGATCGGTGTTGATATCTACACGCACGAGGTCGTTGCTCGCGTCCGCGGCGAGGACGTACCCATCACCCTCGTCATCTGGGACGTCGATGGAGATTTGGGCGAGAGCATCTTCAAGCACGCCTATATCCGAGGTGCCTCGGCCGCGTTGATCATCGCCGATCGCACCCGCCCTTCGACGCTCTCAAGCATGCTTGATCTGGCGGAGCGCTTCGAGGATGCCTTGCCTGGCCGGCCCTACCGGCTCATCGTCAACAAGAGCGATCTGAGACCGGCGGACGCCGGCATGTTGCCGCGCGTCACAGCACTCGCGCGCGAGCCGCTCATCCAGACTTCCGCCAAGTCCGGCGACAATGTGCGAGACGCCTTCCAGAGTCTCGCTGGCGAGCTTCTGGCGCGTGGCTTGTGATGGACCCGGCATCGTCCAGGACAGCGCAGGGTATTGATCGCGCACTCGATCACCTGATCGAGAGTGGTGAAATCGGCGTCGTGCTCCTCGATGATAGTCTCATTGCATTAGAGACACGCGGTGTACTCGCGAGATCGGTTCCAATCGGCGCGCCAATCGACGAGGGATTGCCCTATCTCGCCGGCCTCGCCCCCGACCTTCTCAACATGCAGGACGAGCCGGATGCCGCCTTCCTTCTCTCCAATGTCGGCATCGCCGGAGCCGAGAAGGTGAACATCGAGGCCTTCTGGCAGCCCGGTGACCGCCGCTATTGCCTTCTCATCCATAAGCTCGGCCTACGAACCGCGCCGGAAGCCGAGATCATCAAGCAGATCAAGTCGCGCCGCATCGCCGAGCAGCACCTCCAACAGACCCGGCGGGCGCTGGCCGAGCAGACGGCGCTGACGGAGATATTGTCCGAAGCCGCGCCGGTCGCGCTCGCCGTAATCGACCAGAGCCACCACTATCTCTTCGCAACGATGGCTTGGCGGGATCTTTTCGATTTGGGTCTCGAGCCGGTGGCTGGTCGCGCACTCACGGCCGGCTTCCCCGATGGGTGGCCCTTTCCGCCGGAGGCGATCGAGCGGGCCGCGGCCGGGCAAGCCGTGCGCGATCAGGAAACGATCGGGCGGATCGGCGGGCGCGAGAAGAGCCTGCGCTACAGCGCCGTACCCTGGCGCCGCGGCGACGGCCCGCCGCGGGGCGTGCTGTTGGTGGCCTCGGAGCACGACGGCGAGCAGGCCCAGGCCGCGGCGCTCTCCAAACGCGTCGCCCATCTCGAGGACGCCAATCGGACGATCGAGGAGATCATCGCCATCGCGGCCCACGACCTCGAGGCGCAACGCCGCGCCATCGACCGGGCGCTCGAGGCGGCAGAGCCGTTCGCGCTCGCGCAGATCGGCGCCCATTCGCAGCGTCTCAAAGTCCTCCTCAGCGAGCTTCTGGAGCACACGCGGCTTGCGGGCGGGCCGGTGCCATTCGAGCGCGTTGACATTGCGGCCGTCGCACGCGGCGCGCTGGCGGTCGCCGGCGGGGGCGTCAACTTCAAGATCACTCTCGATCCCCCCGTTGCCGAGGTGACAACGCTCAAGCTGCCGTTCGAAACCATCGTCCGCAATCTCGTCGCCAACGCGGTTCGCCACCACGACCGGGGTTCAGGTACGATCGTGTTGAAACTCGAGGAGCTTGGAGCCGCCTGGCGCCTCTCGGTCAGCGATGATGGCCCGGGCATTCCTCCCGCCGGCCGCACCCGTATCTTCGAAGCATTCCAGCAACTCGAAACAGGCGCTGCGAAAGGTGGCGTCGGGCTCGGGCTGGCGCTGGTGGCATCGGCCGCGCGACGGCTGGGCGGAGCGATCTCGGTCACTGATCGGCCGGACGGGGCGCGCGGGGCCTGCTTCGCGCTCGTCTGGCCGAAATCGCAAGACCGTTAATGTCCTCTTCTCACAGTCTCTGGACATCCGCCGCAAGAGAGTGTTTCGTCGCTAGCGTCCGCATCGTGAGTTCCTATGACCACCAACGCCCGCACGCTCATCCAGATTGTCGACGACGATCCCGCCGACGCGAAGCACATCCAGTCGATCCTGACGACCTCGGGTTACGAGGTCCGGGTAACGGCGGACAGCGAGGCATTTCTGACTGACGCCGACAAGCTCCCGGCCTGCATCGTCGTGCTTGACTTGCGCATGCCCGGCATGGGCGGGCTCGAGGTGCTGAGACGCCTCAGCGGCGCGCGCAGCGATATTCCGGTGATCATGGTCTCGGGCCGCGGCGACATCCGCTCGGCCGTCAAGTCGATCAAGGCCGGCGCCAGCGACTTCCTGGAGAAGCCCGTCGATCCGGAAGAGTTGATCGACGTCCTCAAGCGCGTCAGCGCACGCCAGGCCGGCGGACATAGTGCTGCGCGCGGAGCGCGACCAATCGACGTTTGGAGCAAAATTTCACCGCGTGAAGCCGAGGTGCTCGAGCGGCTGCTCAAGGGGCAGCGCAACAAGCAGGTCGCGCACGACATGAATATCGCCGAGAGAACAGTCGAAACTCATCGTGCAAACATGATGAAGCGGCTGGGCGTGAGCAATTTCGCAGACCTTGTGCGCATCGCGATTGCCAGCGGCGAGCGGCCGAAGACTTGACGGCTGCGGATCGGGCGCCGCGCCCGGTTTCGCCAATACTGCACTCTATTTGACGCCACGCCTCACTGTTCTTGCCCGGCTCGTCGACCGGCCGGCAGCGCCCTCGTATACGCAGTGTGCGTCTACGTGAATGCCCCAATAGCCAAAGCTCTCTGAACGCTCGACTATGCGAAACACCGGCACTGACTCGATTGCCGGTTTCGCGGGCTAACAGTTTTCTAAACAGGGCAACTACCCAATACTGCATCGAGCAGCTCCTGCCAGAATGGCGAGAGCGGCCCGAGCACAGCTCGGAATTTGTCTGCGCCATGCGGGTGGCGGGGCAAATCATCTGTCCCGGTGTGATGCGTCCCCTCATGTCACGCCGGGAGGCTTCGGTTGCCCAGCACAACCGAGGCCCGAGGGGCCAGCTCCCAGCAGCGTCCTTTCGGACGTCGAGCTGGCCCCTCGCACCCGCACCTGCGACCACGAGTGTCCCGTCCGGCAAATGCCGCCGAGTTCGCAGCAAGCACTTTCGGCATTTGCCGGACATGAGGGACACTAGAAACTATAGGCACTCTAGTGCGATTCAAGTTCGCAAAATGCCGTCTGAGCCCGCAGCACACATGGTCGGCATTTGCGAACCATCGCACTAGTAGGTCCGGCGCTCGCTCAAGCGTAATCGAGAACCTGCCCAATGCCGAGTGTTTTGGCTTTGGCCAGCATGGCTGCCCCCAGCGCAATGTCGGTCGTCGACAGGCCGCGATGCCAGAACAGAATTGTTTCGCTATCGTTTTCCCGCCCAGGCCGCCGGCCGGCAACAATTTCGCCGAGCTCGGCATGGACGGTTTCCTCGCTGATCAGGCCGGCGTCGATGTGGGGGCGGAGCGCCCCGAGGCGCCCCGCGCGCATCTGCCCCCGATCACAGACGACGACCTTCTGGACGGCGCTCGTCAGCGATAGCTCCAGGGCACTCATCGTGCCGTAGGGGATGACGAGTGCCCCCGGCTTTATCCAATAGGTTTTGAAGAGAGGCTCGGGTGCGCTGAGCCGGGAGGCTTCGACCTGGATATCCGCCCCCTCGAGACAGCTCTGCCAATCGGCCGTCGCGCGAACGGGTTTGCCGAGATCGCGCGACAGGCGCTGTGCGAAGGCCTCCCGGCTCTCCGGCCGGCGGGAGTGCACCCTGATCTCCTCGAAATCGAACAGGCGATCGAGCAGCCGCACGTTCCAATAGCTGGTGCCGCGCGCTCCCACATGACCCAACACCCTGGGCCGTGGCGGTGCCAGATACTTCGCACCGATCGCGGTCATGGCGCCTGTCCGCATATCGGTGATGGCGGTCGCATCGAGGATCGCCTTGGGCATGCCGTTCGTGGGATCGAGCAACAGCAGCAGCGCCATCTCGGAGGGTAGCCCGAGCCTGTAATTGTTGACAAAGTCGCCAACCACTTTCACGCCCGCAAACCCGAGCGGGGCCACATAGCCGCGCAGAACATTGAAATGGCCATCGACTTCGGGGTCCGGCTTCAAATGCACGCGCGGCTCGAGCACGGTCTGGCCCGCGCCCTGAGCCCCGATCGCGTCCTCGACGGCGGTCATGATCTCCTCATCGCTCATCGCCAGCCGATCGATGTCGGGACCGCTCAGGTAGTGGAATGTGATGGCGGCCATACGCTCAGCCGCCGTAAGCGGCGATGATGCCGAGGAAGTCTTGCGCCTTGAGGCTCGCGCCCCCGACGAGCGCGCCGTCGACATTGGCGATCGAGAGGATCTCCCTGGCGTTCGACGGTTTCACCGAGCCGCCATAGAGGATACGTGCGTCTGCGAGCCCGGCTTTTGCCAGCTGCTCGCGCAATCTCTTGTGCATCTCGGCGATGTCGTCGCTGCTGGGGGTGAGCCCGGTGCCGATGGCCCACACCGGCTCGTAGGCGATCACAAGGTTGTCGGCTGTCGCCCCTGTGGGCAACGAGCCCGCCAGCTGGCGCGCATTGACGTCATAGGCGAGCCCGGCCTGCCGTTGACCAAGGGTTTCGCCGATACAGACGATGGCCGTCAGACCGGCCCGGAGCACGGCCTCGGCCTTGGCTTTGACGTCCTGGTCGCGCTCGCCATGGTCGGACCGCCGCTCCGAATGACCGGCGATGACCGCCCTCACCCCGGCATCGGCAAGCATCTCGGCGGCAATGTCGCCGGTATGGGCCCCGCTCGCCTTGGCATGGCAATCCTGGCCGCCGACGGTGACGGGCGTTCCCTTCAGAGCTTCGACCAACGGCACGATCAGCGGCGCCGGCGGGCAGATCAGCACCTCCGGCGCCTTGGCCGTCAGCCCTGCCGCCACTAATTTGGCCTCGGCCAGGCTCGCCAAGAGCCCGTTCATCTTCCAGTTGCCGGCAACGATCGGTCTTCGGCTCGTCATGGCCCCCTCCCCCGCACGGCCGGCCACGCTTGCGGCTCACGGCCCCGATACCTATGATGCGCCGCTTTCCTGGCGGGCCACATCCTCTGTCCCGCCGTTTGCTCCATACGCGATCGGAACCGGCACAACAACATCATGCTCGAATCACTTCGCAAAGGCGCCAGCAGCTGGGTCGCCAAAATTCTATTCGGCCTCTTGGTCGTCTCCTTCGCCTTCTGGGGCATCGGCGACGTGTTCCGCGGCTTTGGCACCAGTACGCTCGCGACCGTCGGCGGCGTCAACCTCACGCCGCTGCAGTATGACCAGCTGTTCCAACGCGAGCTTCAGGCGACGAGCGAGCGGATGAAGCGCCAGCTCACCCCGCTGCAGGGCCGCGCGCTCGGCGTCGACACTCAGGTCTTCTCGGGTCTGCTGATGGACGCCCATGGGCGCTCGCTCGGCCTAGGCCTGTCGAACGATGCCCTGATGCAGCGCCTTCAGAACGATCCCGCCTTCTTCGGCGTCGGCGGCAAGTTCGACCGGGACAAGCTTCAAGCGGTCATGCGGGCCAACGGATTGAGCGAGCAGGGATTCCTCGAGCACGAGCGCCGGCAGGCCTTGCGCCAGCAGGTGCTGAGCGTCTTCGAAGGAGCATCCGATACACCCACGGTGTTGCTCGATGCCGTCAACCGCTTCCAGAACGAAAAGCGGGTCCTCGACTATTTCACGATCGGTTTCGACAAGGTCGCCGAGCCGGCCGCACCCGACGAGGCTGCGCTCGGGACCTTCTATGATCGCCGCAAGAAGGACTATGCCGTTCCGCAGCTGCGGCGGCTGGCGCTGCTCGAAGCCGATCCCGAGTTGCTCAAGTCAAAATTCGATGTGCCGGAGGCTGACCAGCAGGACTACTACAAGGCGCACGAGACGACATTCGACACGGCCGAGACCCGGCGAGTCCTGCAAATCGTGTTCCCCGACAAGGCGGCCGCCGACAAGGCGCATGCCGAACTCGTGACGGGGAAAAGTTTCCTCGACGTGGCACGCGCCGCCGGCCGCTCCGACACCGACATCGATCGCGGTTTCGTCACCCGCGAGCAGCTATTCGATCCCAAGGTCGCCGAAGCTGCATTCACAACCGCAAAGGAAGCTTTCAGCGCACCCATCGAAGGCGAACTGGCGGTCTCCATCGTGCGGGTCAACGAGATCATGCCGGCGGTCAAGAAGACCTTCGCGGATGTGAAGGCCGAGATCAAGAATCGCCTCGCGCTCGAGCAGGCGACGGCCGAGTTGCAGAACCTCTACGACAAAGTCGAGGATCTCCGGGCGCAAGGCACGGCCCTCAAGGACGTTGCGTCCCAGCTCGGGCTCAAATTCACCGAGGTCGCCGGGGTATCGAGCGAGGGCTCGGATGCGGACGGCAAACCCGTCGAGGCCGTCACCGTCGCCAACGGACTTCTCCGCACGATGTTCGAGGCCGATGTCGGCGTCGAGACAGAGCCGCTGGAGCGTACAGGCAGCGGCTATGTCTGGGCCGATGTGCTCGAGGTGATACCCGAGCGGGAAAAGTCGATCGACGAGATCAAGCCGGCACTGACCGAGGCCTACATCAAGGCGGAAAAGAGCAAGGCTCTGTCCGCGAAGGCCGGCGAGCTCATCAAGCGGGCCAACGCCGGCGAGGACTGGGCCTTCCTCGCAACCGAGATGGTCGGCATCGTCAAGACGAGCGAGCCGTTGACCCGCTCGAGCGCGGCCGCCGATCTACCGGAATCGACCCTGCCGCTCGCCTTTTCGCTCGCCAAGGATGGGGCGGCCTGGACGCCGAGTGGCGATGACACTCAGCGCATCATCTTCCGCTTGAAGACCATCGAGGCCGCGGCGCCCCTCGAGGAGGAGACGAAGAAGAACGTCACCGCACGCCTTGCGCAGATGCGCGGCTCCGACCTCGTCGCGCAATATGTGGGAGGGCTCGAGAAGCAATTGGGCCTGACCGTCAATCAGGAGCTCTACAAGCGGCTCTACGCCAACAGCGATCAGTAGCCGGCGGAGTCTGATCCGCCAGGACAGCAGCCGATGAGTGGCGCAATGCCAGCTACCACCGTTACGATCGCGCCGGACTGGCCTGCCTTCGAGCGGTGCTATGCCGAAGGCAAGCCGCAGGTCGCCTGGACCCAGCTCGTCGCCGATCTGGAAACGCCGGTCTCGGCGATGCTGAAGCTCTGCGACGCGCGGCCGATGAGCTTCCTGCTTGAATCGGTCGAGGGCGGCGCGGTCCGCGGCCGCTACTCGATCATTGGCACGGCGCCCGACGTCATCTGGCGCGCGCACGGCAACCAGGCCGAGATCAATCGGGTGGCGCTCACCCACGCCGACCGCTTCGAGCCGATGCCGGGCGGCACGCTGGAAGCACTCCGCGCGCTCCTCGCCGAGAGCCGGATCGCGTTGCCTGAGGAGCTGCCACCGATGGCGGCGGGTGTCTTCGGATACATGGGATATGACACGGTGCGCCTGATCGAGCGCCTGCCGGACGAGCGGCCGGATGCGCTGGGCGTCCCCGACAGCATCCTCATCCGCCCGACCATCATCCTCATCTTCGATGCCGTGCGGGATCAGATGACGGTGGTCACCACCGTCTTCCCGAAGCCGGGTCTGACCGCGCGCGAAGCTTATGCGGCAGCGACGGCCCGCCTCGCCGAGGCGGTCGAGCGGCTCGAGGGCGAGTTGCCGCACGGACCGGCGATCGAGACTACGGCGGCCCCCGCTCTTCCGGTTTCAAACACGCCAGCCGCCGACTACATCGGTATGGTCCGGAAGGCCAAGGACTACATCGCCGCCGGCGACATTTTCCAGGCCGTGCTCTCCCAGCGCTTCTCGATCCCCTTCACACTGCCGCCCTTCGCGCTCTACCGGTCGCTGCGCCGCCTCAATCCCTCGCCCTTCCTCTATCACCTCGACTTCGGCGCCTTCGCCATCGTCGGCTCGAGCCCGGAGATCCTCGTGCGGGTGCGCGACGGGGAGGTCACCATCCGGCCGATCGCGGGCACTCGGCCACGCGGCAAGACGCCGGGTGAGGACCGGGAGCTGGCGGCCGAGCTGCTCGCCGACGAGAAGGAGCGAGCCGAACATCTCATGCTGCTCGATCTGGGCCGCAACGATGCCGGACGCGTCGCCGAGATCGGCTCGGTCAAGGTCACCGACAGCTTCTTCCTCGAGTACTACAGTCACGTCATGCACATCGTCTCGAATGTGACGGCTAAGCTCGATGCGGCGAAGCACGATGCGATCGACGCGCTGATGGCGGGTTTCCCGGCGGGCACTGTCTCGGGCGCGCCGAAGGTTCGCGCCATGCAGATCATCGACGAGTTGGAGAAGGACAAGCGCGGGCCTTACGCCGGCTGCGTCGGCTACTTTTCGGCCGATGGCGAGATGGACACCTGCATCGTGCTTCGGACGGCTGTCGTGAAAGATGGTGTCATGCATGTGCAGGCCGGCGCCGGCATCGTCGCCGATTCCGCGCCCGACATGGAGCAGGGCGAGTGCCAGAGCAAGGCCGCCGCCCTCTTCCGCGCCGCCGAGGAAGCGATCCGTTTCGCCGGGCGGCGGCGCAGCTGACTGATCGCAACCGATTGCGACCGGGCCTCCGCCACACTACTCTCCCCCGATGCTGACCCTCACCCTCCTCCGCCACGCCAAGGCCGGTACCGACCGGGCGAGCATGCGCGACATCGAGCGGGCGCTCGCGCCACGCGGCGAGCGGACGGCGCCGCTGATGGGCCGCTTCATCGCCGGGCATCATCTGGAGCCCGATCTCATCCTCTCATCGACGGCGCGCCGCACCCGCCAGACGCTCGCGCTCGTTCAAGCCGAGCTGCCTTCAAAGCCGAAGGTCATTTACGACGAGGCGCTTTATCTCGCCGAGCCGGAAGGCATCCTTGAGGTGATCGTCGGCCGCGCGGGACTGCTCAAGCGCGTCATGGTCATCGGCCACAATCCCGGCCTGCAGGAGCTGGCGCTGCTGCTCGCCGGCGCCGGCCGCAAGGCCGACCTCGCCGCCATCCGCACGAAATTCCCGACCGCCGGCCTCGCCGTGCTCAACTTCACGGCGACGAGCTGGTCCGGTGCCCGCCCGGGCACCGGCGTGCTCCGGTTGTACATGGCGCCGCGAAGGTTGCCTGTCTGATCGAACGTGTCGCATTAGAGTTTCTGCATAGGGCCACAACCATCGCAACACCGCGCTGCACTATGAAATGCCGACGCCCCATCGGGGCGCCGGAGTGTGGCCACGGGTGAAGCGAAGCGGAACCCGTGGACAGGATGGAATTGGGTCTGGATCGCCCCGGAGGGGCGAAGGAGCCCGCTGCCCCTCACGGGGCAGTCCGGAAAAGGCATCGACGCTCCCACGGGGTTCACCCGTGGCTACAGACCTCGGCTCCGTTGGGGCCGATGTGTCGCCACAGTGCCCAAGCAACGGCAATCACAGGCGGACCCCACCTCGACCGATCGCACCATCCTGATCGTCCCGCCCGACCAAGCGCATCCGCCCGCGTCACGAAGTCCTTCTGCAGCCGCTCGCCGTTGAAAAGCGCAGCAAGCGGACTCTCGAGCAGAGGCCCTGCCAGCTCGTCGGCGCGCTCAGCGGGCCGTCGTCTCGACGAACGCCGCGCTTCCATCCTCGGCAACCGCGACGACGATGTGTCCCCAGGGCGGGTGCCATTCGGTGTGGCGGTGTCGGTTGATCGCGACAACAGGTTCGGCCTCGAAGCCGGTGGCAGTGCGCCGGACCTCGACCGGCTCGCCGTTGACTGTGAGCGACTGCAACCACGCCGCGCTTTCGACCACGAGACGAAGCCGCTCGCGATCGGCATCGACTGGCACAATCTCCGCGCGGAGTGTGAGCTGGTCCCCTGTCGCGGGAGTTTCCCGCCGATGAAGATCGAGTGCGATCTCCGGTGTGCGTGATGGAGCCTCCCGATAGGAACCCGTCGCTTCGAAGGCAGCGGCCAGGCTCAACAGCTTCGCATCGTCATAAGCGCGCCCTGCGAAGGTCAGTCCCACGGGCATGCCGATATCGGCCATCACGCCCATCGGCACGGTGACCGTCGGGATGCCGAGATGGCGGATGGCGAGGTTGCCATTGGCGACCCAGACGCCGTTGCGCCAGGCGATATCGGCCGAGGCCGAGTTCACATCCGCATCCGCGGGAGCGATGTCCGCCACCGCCGGAAACACGACCGCGTCGAGGCCGAGACGGTCCATCCACGTCTCGAGATCGACCCGCCGGGTTTCTTCGAGGCCGCGCAGTCCGTCCGCCATATGCGGGATGTCATCGAAGCGCTCGAGGGGATGTTCGCGCGCATGCACGGCATAGTGGGCCACACCGTCGCCGAAATTGGTGTAACGGTCCGGCAGACTTCCCGCGGGCTGGGGAAAGATACGTGCGCCATCCACCTCGGCCAGGCGAGAAAGCTTGGGATCGCCGTTGGCGGAAAGAAAGTCGTCCCACGACCACACCGACAGGTCGAGGATCTCGCGCTTCAGGTAGTCGGGGCTGACAAGCCCGCGCGTTGCAATCGTCGGCGCGCCCGGCCGGTCGCCCTCGTAGTTGGAAACCACCGGGAAATCCGTGACGACGACTTTGGCCCCGGCCTGTTCCAAGGCCTGGCGCGCGGCCTCCCAGAGCGCGATGATCGAGGCCCGCGTCTCGATGCGCTGTCCGGTCGGGCCGCCGATGCCGGGGCGCTCCGCAGTACCGGCGTGACGATCGGCATTGATGTACATCGCCGGCACGCCGATGCGCTTGCCGGCGAGCGTCGCCGTTCGCGCCAGCGCCGGGTAGGAGGCAGGACGCACCTCGGACGCTTTCGGCAGCGCAACCCAGGGCTGGCTCCGCCAAAAGTCTCCGCGCGTCTCGGCATCGTCGGCGACGAGAATGTCGATGAGCTCCAGCATGTCCGCCATTGTTCGCGTGTGCGGCACGACCACGTCCATGGTCGGGACCAGCGGCCAGTTGCCCCGGACCGAGATCACACCACGGCTTGGCGTATAGGCGCAGAGCCCGTTGTTGGTGGCGGGCGCCCGTCCGCTCGACCACGTTTCCTCGCCCAAGCCGAAGGCGGCGAAGCTCGCGGCCGTGGCCGTGCCCGAGCCATTCGACGAGCCAGAGGCGAAGGCGGCCGTGAGGAATTCCGGGTTGTAAGGGCTCTCCGCCCGGCCATAGACGCCCCGCTGCATGCCACCATTGGCCATTGGCGGCATGTTGGTGAGGCCGATCAGCACGGCGCCGGCCGCTCTAAGTTGAGAAATGGCGAAGGCGTCGTCTGTGGCTACGAGATCGGCGAAGGCCGGCGAGCCCGCGGCGACCGTCATGCCGCGCACCTTGTAGCTGTTCTTGGCCGTGTACGGGATGCCGTCGAGGGGACCGAGCGGTCTTCCTTGAGCGCGCCTCAAATCCGACGCCCGCGCCTCTTCGAACATTTTCGGATTGAGCACTGGCACCGCGTTGAGCCGAGTGCCGTGCCGATCGTAGGCGGCGATGCGGCTGAGATAGGCGGCGACGAGGCCAACGCTCGTCACCCGGCCCGCCTCCAGAGCCTCGCGCAGCTCGCGGATGGAGGTCTCAACGACGTTCAATTTTGGCCTCCCTCAGCGTAGCCCCATCCGCGGGCAGAGGACCGCATTGGTCAGCCTCCAATCGAGGCTGGGCGGCTCAGGTCCACGTCTCCGTTGGGAGAGTTTTAGCTCACCGCTCGGCGGTTTGCCATGCCGGCTGGATTGCCCGCCCAGCTGCTTGCCATCGCTGCCCCGATAGGGCACGTGGTGTCCCCAGCTCAGGCACGGATCGCAGAAGGCCCATGCTCACCCTCATCGATAACTACGACAGCTTCACCTACAATCTCGTCCATTACCTGGGCGAGCTTGGCGCGCCGTGCCGCGTCTACCGCAATGACCAGGTGAGCGTCGACCAAGTGCTGGCGGAGAAACCCAAGGCGATCGTGCTCTCGCCTGGACCCTGCACGCCCAACGAGGCCGGCATCTGCCTCGATCTCATCCGCGCAGCCGGGCCCAAGGTGCCGCTGCTCGGCGTCTGCCTCGGCCATCAGGCGATCGGACAGGCCTATGGCGGCAAGGTGATCCGGGCGCCGGAGCTCATGCATGGCAAGCTCTCGACCATTGGTCATCGCAACAAGGGCGTGTTCGAAGGCTTGCCGAAGCGCTTCCAGGTGACGCGCTATCATTCGTTGATTGTGGAGCGGAAGAGCCTGCCCGGCAGCCTTGCCATCACCGCCGAGACCGATGACGGGCTCATCATGGGTTTGCAGCATGCAACCCATCCCGTGCACGGCGTGCAGTTCCACCCCGAGAGCATCGCCTCCGAGCAAGGCCATGCCCTCCTCGCCAATTTTTTGGCGCTGGCCGGCTATACACAAAAACGCAAGCGCGCCGGCAAGGCGGCCTGAACCCACCTTCACATCGCAAACGAGTAGCCGATGACCACCGATACCGATCCCTCGCTCCTCAAACCCTATATCTCCCGCGCACTCGATTCCGCGCTCATGCAGCACGAGGCCGAGGAAGCCTTCGACATCCTGATGTCGGGCAAGGCGACGCCGGCGCAGATCGGCGGCTTCCTGATGATCCTGCGCCATCGCGGCGAAAGCCTCGAGGAGATCGCGGGCGCGGCCATCGTCATGCGGGCGAAGGCGAAGAAGGTGAGAGCGCCGGAGGGCGCCATGGACATCGTCGGTACCGGCGGCGACGGGCGCGGCACGCTCAACATTTCCACCGCCACCGCCCTCCTCGTCGCCAGCCTCGGCGTGCCGGTCGCCAAGCACGGCAACAAGGCGCAGTCGTCGCGATCAGGCGCGGCCGACGTGCTGGCGACCCTCGGCGTCAACGTCAACATTCCCGTTGAAACCATCGAGCGCTGCATCACTGAGGCCGGCATCGGCTACATGCATGCACCCAACCACCACGCGGCCATGAAATACGTCATGCCCGCCCGCATCGAGCTTGGCACGCGGACGGTGTTCAACATTCTGGGGCCCATGACGAACCCGGCTGGCGTCAAGCGCCAGCTGACCGGCACGTTCACGCGCGCCCTGCTCCGGCCCATGGCCGAGACCTTGAAGACGCTAGGCACCGAGCGCGCCTGGCTCGTCCATGGCATGGACGGCACGGATGAGATTTCGATCTCCGGACCGACCTATGTCGTTGCCCTTACCAATGGCAAGATCGAGCAGTTCTCGGTGAAGCCCGAGGATGCCGGATTGCCAGAGCATCCGTTCGGCCAGATCCTCGGCGGCAGCCCCGAGGAGAACACGGCAAAGATCAAGGCCATTCTGTCGGGCGACCAGTCGGCGGGCGTGCTCGCCTTCCGGAACGCCGTGGCGCTCAATGCGGCGGCCGCCCTCGTCATCGCCGAGAAGGTCTCGACGCTGGCCGACGGCGCGGCGAAAGCCCTCAAGGCGCTCGATGACGGACGGGCCATGCAGACGCTCGCCAAGGTGGTCGCGATCTCGAACAGCTAGGCCACGTCATGCTGAGCCCCGCGCTGAACCGCCTCACCGATCGAGGCATCGGAAATCTCGCGGCGCTGCTCGAAGAGCGCATGCGGGGCGTGGACGATCTCTACATCGAGGAACCCGGCGGCCGGAGCTTCACATATGACGAAGCCTGGAGGCTGGCCGGGCGGCTGGCCAATGCGCTGAAAGCATCGGGCGTCAGGACCGGCGATCGCGTGGCCGTCCAAGTCGAGAAGAGCCCGGAGGCGGTGCTTCTCTTCTTTGCCACCGCCCGGCTCGGCGCGGTCTATCTGCCGCTGAACACCGCCTACACATTCACCGAGCTCGAATACTTCCTCGCCGATGCGGAACCTGCTGTCGTCGTCACGCGGCCCGAGACGGAAGCCCAAGCCGCTGCGCTCGCCCAGCGTCTTGGTGCCACGGTAACGCTGACACTTGGGCAGTCAGGGGATGGCACGCTGATGGAGCGCGCTTCGATCGACTCTGACGAGTTTCAGTCTCCAGCTCTCGTCTGGGATGACCTCGCCGCCATCCTCTACACCTCCGGCACCACCGGCCGCTCCAAGGGCGCAATGCTGACGCACGGCAACCTCGCCTCGAACGCGCTGACGCTTGCCGATACCTGGCGATACACGCGCGACGACGTGCTGATCCACGCGCTCCCCGTTTATCACACGCACGGTCTCTTCACGGCGACCAACACGCTGACGCTCGCTGGCGGGCGCATGCTTTGGCTTTCGAAGTTCGATGCGGATGACATCCTTCGCCTCATGCCGCGCGCCACCTCCCTCATGGGGGTGCCGACCTTCTATACGCGCCTGCTCGATCATCCGGGTCTCACGCGCGCGGTGACCGCCCATATGCGCCTGTTCATCTCAGGCTCCGCGCCCCTCCTCGCCGAAACCCATCGTGCCTTCGAGGAACGGACCGGCCATGCCATCCTCGAGCGCTACGGCATGACGGAAACGAGTATGAACACGTCCAACCCTTACAACGGGAGACGGATCGCCGGGACGGTCGGCCTGCCGCTCGAGGATGTCGATCTCCGCATTGCCGATCCGGCGACGGGGGCAGCACTACCGCAAGGCGAGATCGGAGTGATCGAGCTTCGCGGTCCCAATGTCTGCGCGGGTTATTGGCGAAACCCTGAGAAAACCGCCGAGAGCTTCCGCTCCGACGGCTTCTTCATCACCGGCGACCTCGGCATGATCGATCATAATGGCTATGTCTCGATCGCCGGCCGCGGTAAGGATCTCATCATCACCGGCGGCCTCAATGTCTATCCGAAGGAGGTCGAGGCCGAGATCGACGCGCTCCCCGGAGTTGTCGAGACAGCCGTCATCGGCCTACCCCATCGCGACTTCGGCGAGGCGGTGACGGCGGTGGTGGTGCGAGCGGCGGACGCCACCATCGACGAGCCAGCCATCCTCGCGGCACTCACCCCTCGACTCGCCAAGTTCAAGCTGCCCAAGCGTGTGATCTTCCTCGACGACCTGCCGCGCAATGCCATGGGCAAGGTGCAGAAAGCGAAGCTGCGGGAGAGCTACGCCAAGCTCTACAGTTGACGGAAACCTAGCCCGACAACAACTCAGGCAACCGTTCAGCAAGTGCGTCCGCCAGGCGGTCGAGGTGGTTTACGCCCATCGGCTCGATCTCCGCCAGCGCCGACTTGAACCGCTCAGGCGTCAACTCGGCGATGGGCACGAACCGGCACCAATCACTGGCAAGCATGAGCGCGCGGTACTCCGCCTCGTCCTTCTTGAAGCTGTGTGTCGCCGGCGAGACGCCGACAACCCGCAGACGCTGCGAAACAGCCTCCGAGATCATGGTCGAAGAATCTTCGGTGGCCAGAATCGCATCCGCGCTTTGGAAGAGGCGGCCGAGCGAGCCCGGGCCGGCCGTGCGATAGTCGATCAGCTCGGCGATCGACGAGTTCGATTTCACCAGCTCCGCGAACGCGTCAGCGACCGGCGCGGAGGTCCGTCGCGAGGTCGAGATGATCCAGCGTGTCCGGCCTGTCCGGTGTGTTGCATCCAGGAAATCACGGAGCGTCGCCCACTCGGCGTCCTGAAACTTGAACAGACCGGAGTCGCCGCCAACGAGGAGGCCGGCGAGCGGCGGATAGCCATTCGCCAATTGCGCCGGGCGCTCGCGCCGCCGTTCCGGCGCATCCGGATCGATGGCATTGGGCTTCAGCGTGACGAGATGGCGCGGAATGGCGCGGTGGCTCTCGTAGGACGACACGATCAAGCTGAAATGTTCGCTCGACAACCGCCTGAGCGACCCGCAGAAAATGTTCCTCGCCCCTAGCACCCTGGCAAATGCCGCATTCGGCACAATCGTGTCGCCACCGGCGGAGACAATGAGATCGGCGGCGCCGGGACTGTCCGAACGGATTCCATAGGCGAGACGCAGCACGGCAGCAGGAGACATCAAACTCGATGACATTGCCTCTGCCAGCATCCGGTTCGGAAACACGCGATGCCGCCGAACCTCGATGCGCGTTACCTCGACGTGCCGCCGCCGCGCCAATGCCGCAATGACGCCCTCGGCCAAATGATAATGGCCGGGCTTGTCGTCAGCGAGCAGAAGCACACGGAGCTTGCGCATCGGGCCTGATTGCGGTTTGAGGTGGCTCGAAGCATTAACCCGGCCGGCCTCCCCGACACAATGCGGCACGGCCCGATCAAGGAGATCGCCCATGAGCACCTCCGCCGCGCGCCCCCCCATTCCGCGCAGCAAACTCTTCGGCAATCCCTCGCGCGCCATGGTGCGCCTGTCGCCCGACGGGCGCTTCCTCTCCTGGCTCGCCCCCGTCAACGGCGTCATGAACATCTGGGTGGCGCCGCGCTCTGAGCCTGCCAGTGCAAAGGCCGTGACGTCGGACACCAAGCGCGGCATTCGCTTCTACGGCTGGTCGCTGGATTCTCTGCACCTGCTCTACATGCAGGACAAGGACGGCGACGAGAACTGGCACATCCATGTGACGCCCGCTGGCGGCGGCGAGACGCGTGATCTGACACCATATCCCAACGTCAATGCGCGCTGGATGGGCCAGTCCTGGAACCGCCCCGGCATTTTCGCCATCGGCATGAACGACCGCGATGCGGCTTGGCACGATGTTTACCTGGTCGATATCGCAACCGCCACGCGCACGCTTGCCTTCGAGAACACCGGAGGGTACGGCGGCATGACGCTCGACCGTGACCTCGGACTACGCCTCCTGGAGAAACCCGAGCCTAATGGCGGGCGCACCATCTATCGTCTGGACGGCGGCAAGCCGGAAGCCTGGCTGCGCGTTCCCCATGCCGACAGCCTGACGACGGGCACCGAAGGCTTCACGGCCGACGGCAAGACACTCTACCTCTCGAGCTCGCTCGGCCGCGACAAAGCAGCGGTCTATGCGGTCGACTGGGCGAGTGGTGAGCAAACCCTTCTCGCCGAGCACGACAAGGTCGACATTGGCCAGCTCCTGACCCAACCCGTAACCTACGAAGCAGAGGCCTACAGCACCCACTATCTCACCGGCGACTGGCACGCGTTGACGCCAGCGATGACAACGACCTTCGAAACCTTGAAGCGCGACTTCGATCCGGAGTTCGACATCGTCAACCGAACGCGGGCCGACGATCTCTGGATCCTGACGGCAACGAAACCGGAGCGTCCCGGCCAGTATCATCTCTATGATCGCAGCAGCGGCCAGATCGATTTTCTCTTCGACAGCCGGCCGGAGCTTTCGGGCGAGCAGCTCTCCAAGATGCATCCCGTGGTCATTCCCTCTCGCGACGGGCTCGAGCTCGTCTCCTACCTGACCTTGCCTGCGCACATCGACGCAGACCGGCCGCATCAGCCGCTCCCGATGGTGCTCAATGTGCATGGCGGCCCCTGGTCGCAGGATACCTATACCTATGATCCCGAGCACCAGTGGCTCGCCGATCGCGGCTATGCCGTGCTCTCCGTCAACTTCCGCGCCTCGACCGGCTTCGGCAAATCCTTCATCACCGCTGGCGATGGCGAGTGGGCGGGCAAGATGCACGACGATCTCATCGATGCCGTGGAGTGGGCCGTCCGCCAGGGCATTGCCGAGAAAGACAAGGTCGCCATTCTCGGCGGCTCCTACGGCGGTTACGCGACGCTCGCAGCGCTCACCTTCACGCCGGAGGTCTTCGCGTGCGGTGTCGACATCGTCGGGCCGTCCAATCTCGAGACGCTGCTTGCAACCGTGCCGCCCTATTGGGCCGCCTTCTTCGAGACACTGGCGCGCGCCGTCGGCGATCCGAGGACCGAGGAGGGCCGCAAGCTCTTGCGCGATCGCTCGCCGCTGCATCGCGCCGACAAAATCGTTCGCCCTCTGCTCATCGCCCAAGGCGCTAACGATCCCCGCGTCAAACAGGGTGAAGCCGACCAGATCGTCGAGGCCATGCGCGCCAAGGGCTTGCCGGTCACCTATGTGCTCTATCCGGAAGAAGGCCATGGCTTCGCGGTGCCGGAGAACCGCATTTCGTTCTATGCCATCGCCGAAGCGTTCCTTGCGACGCATCTCGGCGGCCGGGCCGAGCCGATCGGAAATGCCTTCAAGGGTGCGCGCCTCACGGTTCCAGAAGGCGCTAATTCCATTCCCGGATTAGTGTTAAGCATAGACGGAGCCTAATTCGTCAACGAGACTTAAACCGAAGTTGCCGCTTGCCTTTTTCCCGGCTTCTTTGGATTGTAGCCCGAATTGGGGCCGGGATCGCGAGAATGGGGGCCGCGATCCGGCGGTTGAGGAACAGGTGATGTTGGGAACGGGTCTCGGGCGCATTCTGATCGGCATTGCGATCTTTTTTGTGGGCGCGGTCGCGCTCTTGCTGCTCGATCCTTACGTCTATGGCGATGTCGTCACGGTGATCTCCTGGATCATCATGATCATCGGCGTCGGGATCTTCCTGTTTGGGTTGATCCAGCAATTCGTCGCGGCCTACAGCGACGAGGACGCGATGGCGACGCAAACCAATTCACCGGGCAACGTGCCAGCCGTGTCCGGGGGCGCACCAAAACCCTTCGACGCCAACACTTATGTCAAGGACGTGCTGTTCGCGGCCCGCGCCCACGCCGCGCAGGTGAAGGAAACCGCCAGTACCGGCAAGCCGGGCCTCGGGCTCGGCAAGCTGCTGTTGGGCATTGCGATCTTCCTCGCCGGGTTTCTCGGCATGCTGCTGCTCGACCCTTATCTTTATGGCGACCTTGTCGTCGTCATCACCTGGGCCATCATGCTGGTGGGCCTGATCCTCTTCCTCTACGGCATCATCCAGCGCGCCATCGTCTCCTTCGATGACAACACGACGGAAACCGCCGCCGTCCGTCCCAACCGCTCGGCCGAGCTCGACACCTATATGGTGCGCTCGATGATGGCGATGGCCTCCGCCGACGGCCGGCTCGATGAGCGCGAGGTCACCACGATCTCGCGCGCCTACGAGGCCATCACCGGCATGCCGCTGTCCGCCGCCAAGGTCCGCGAGATGGCAACTATGATGGCCAATCGCGACACCTCGATCTACGACGATCTCGGCCGCGTCGAGGGCCGCATGTCGCCGGCCAACAAGGCCATGATCATGAAGGCGACCTATCTCGTTCTCATCGCCGACAGCAATGCGGCGGAAGCCGAGCAGAACCGGATCGCCGACGTCGCCCAAGCCCTCAAGCTTCCCTACGACCGCGCCATCGCGGCGCTCCGGGAAGTGCACGAGAGCCCGGTAACGCGGGTGACAGGAAGGGCCTAGAGCACGTTCCGGCGAAGTGGGTGCCGGTTCGCCGTAAGAATGTGCTCAAACCAAGACTCAACACGCTCAGGCGCAGCGGACGCCGGTTCGCCGTAGAACGTGCTCAAAGCCCGGAGCACTTGTCCTTCCAAGTGGATACCGGTTGGTCGAAGACAAGTGCTCAAAGCGAAGAAGTAACGAAACCCGCAAGGGCATCTGTGCGATCGCGAGGCGGCGGGTTATAGAGCCCTTATGCTCACCTTGCTGGCTCTACTTGCCTTCATCACCGGCTTCTCGGTTCACCGCGGCACGAACTGCTCGGTTGTCGCCGCCCAACAGCTCGTTCGCCGCCGCGATCCGACCCGGCTTGCCTCCTTCATCGCCGGAGCCGCGGCCGCCTTGGCCGTCACAGCGCCCTTCGTTTGGTCCGATCCAGAGGCTTTCAAGACCGCGCCGAACTACGGCCTCACTTGGGCGGCGGCGATCGGCGGGGCCATCTACGGCATCGGCGTGCTGATCAACGGCGCGTGTGCGCTTGGCACATTCGTGCGCATCTCGGAAGGGCGCCTTGGCTTTCTCGCGACCATCCCGGGCATCGCCATTGGCGCCCATCTTTCCATGACCTTGAAGCTCGCAAGCAATCGGGGCGAGGCGGCGCCGGCGATCATGGCAGAGCCCAATGCGTTGGCGATGGCCGCCCTCATCTCGGCCGCCATCATCGCACTCGCTGCCCTGATCACCACAGCCGGCCGGATCGGCCGAACTCGACTCGGTCCCTCCTCGCTGCTTCGGGCGAGCCGATGGCGGCCCGTCATGGCCATGCTCGTTACCGGCGCAGCCGGTGGCCTCGCCTTCGCGATCTCGGCCAGCTGGGCCTGGCCAGCCCTCGTCAGGCGCGTATCCGAGGCGTTGTCGGGCGGCGCCGTCGAGTTTCCGGCGCCGATGCTCATTGGACCCGCGGCCCTGTTCGCTGGCGGCTTTGCCGCTTCCTGGCTCAGCGGGCGGTTCCGTGTGCGGGCGCGAGGATGGCAACAGCCGCTGCGCTCGCTGCTTGGCGGCGTCATCATGGGATGCTCGGCGGCGCTCATTCCCGGCGGCAACGATGTGATGCTGCTTTCGGCACTGCCTTCGCTCGCCGTCAGTGGCGTGGTCGCCTATGTGGCGATGTTCGCGGTGCTGGTGCCGGCGCTCGCGATCCTTGGCAAGTGGCGGGTATTGCCGGTCCCGTAAGGCGATCGCTCTCCAAGATCACGCTCGCCGGCTCTCGTGCCAGGCGATGTACAATCCCGCCAGCACGATCGCGCCGGTTCCCGCATAGACCAGGGCGTCGGGCGCCTCGCTGAAGAACAGCACACCAATCAGAACATTCGCGGCGAGGCCGATGTAGTTGAACGGCTGCAGCACGCCGGCCGGGGTCAAGGTATAGGCGCGGATGATGCAGATATGCGCGCCCAGGCTGAACACCAGCGAGATCAGGAAGTACGCCCAGGCCTCCGCATCCAGTGCCTGCCAGTACCAGAGACCGAACGGCGTCGTCACGATCACACCGGCAACCGAGGTGTAGATGAGGCTGGTTTCCTGGCTGTCGGTGTGGCTCGCGAGCCGCGTCGAGATGGCGTAGAACGCGTACATGAGCGCGCCGCCGAGAACCAGGAGCGAAGACGGCTGAAACACGCCACTCGCCGGCCGGATGATCAACAAGGCGCCGCCGAACGCGATCGCGACCGAGAGCCAATGCCGCCAGCCGATGCGCTCGCCCAGCAGCGGCACCGCCAGCGCCATGGCCATGAGCGGCGTCGTCGCGTAGAGCGCGCTCACCTCGACGAGCCCGACCACCATCAAGCTCACCGTGAAGACGAGCTGATCGGCGACCAGAAACCCGCCGCGTGCAAACTGGAGCACCGGCCGGCGGGCGGCGAAAGAGGTCCTCAAGACGCCCCGCCAGGCCGCGATAGCGATAGCCATTGCCAACAGGGCCCAGAGCCTGAGCATCATCGTCATGACGACCGGAAAGCTGTCCAACGCCACTTTGAGAAAGCCATTGGCGCCCGCGAACGCGATCATGGCGAGGACGTTGTAGAGAATGCCGCGCGACCGGGCCTCGGCGACTGTCGCGGCAATGGCTTGGTTGGGCATGCGGCGCGCGACTCGTTGTGGGAAAACTCGAATAGCCGAAGTGATCTGTAGTCTAATCCGCCGCATCCAGTACCCGCCATCAGAAATGGCTGGTACTAGCTTTTTGGCTGAAGTACCCGATTCACGCGGCATTTTCGTGCCACCACGTGTGGCACTCAATTCTGCGATCAGGTACTAGGGCCGCCGGTACCGGCAAGGCAGACTTGCAGATGCGTACTCAAACGGGCGGCTTGACGCCCAACAGCCCGGCCGCCACCGCCGTCAGCACCTCGGCGCCCTTGGCGCAACTCTCCCAGGTCGACAGCTCGCGCGGGCTGTGACTGATGCCGCCCACCGAAGGCACGAAGATCATGACCGCCGGACAAAGGGCCGCCATGTACTGGGCGTCGTGTCCGGCGCCCGAGGGCATGCGGTGAACGGAGTGGCCGAGGCGCTGGGCGGCCTGTGCGACGGCTGACACGAGCGCCGGCGCCATGCGGGCGGGGAGATCGGTGCTGACCGGGCGGGTCGCCATCATCACGCCGTTGCGCGCCGCAGCCTCGCTGAACAGAGTCCCACATCGCTCGCAAAACTCGGAGCTCGCCGAATGATCGCTCGAACGGATCTCCTGGGTGAGCGTCACTTCGGCCGGTACGATGTTGGTGGCGCCGGGCCTGACGGTCAGTGCACCGAAGTTGAGCGTTGCGTTGACCGGTCGCGCGGTGTGACAGGCGACCATCGCCTCGGCGGCTGCGCGCAAGGCATCCCGGCGCTGGGTGGCTGGCGTCGTGCCCGAGTGGTTGGCCTCGCCCGTGAGCGTCACCTCGACGGTGTCGATGCCGACGATCGCCTCGACCGCGCCGATGTCGATACCCTCGCTCTCCAGTACCGGCCCCTGCTCGATGTGCAGTTCCAGATAGGCCTCGAAGTCGCCGGTGGGGCGCGCAGCCGACAGCACCTTGCCCGGATCTAGGCCCAACTCCGCGAGCGCATCGGTGAGCTTGCGGCCCGCCCGATTGGCCGCTCCCTCGATCTCGCTTTGACTGAGACAGCCCGCCATCGCCCGCGAGCCGAAGGTCAGCCCGAACGTGCCTTCCTCATCGGCGAAGGACACGACTTCCAGGGCGCGCTTGAAATCGGCCTGCTGCGGTGCGAGTTGACGCGCCGCCACCAGACCAGCCATGACGCCGAGCGCCCCGTCGAAACGGCCACCGGACGGCACAGTGTCGATGTGCGAGCCGATGACGACGGCCGGCGCCTGCGCGGCCCCCAAGCGGCCGATGAGATTGCCGGCGGCGTCCCGGCGCACCCTCATGCCGATCGCGTCCATCTCGCGGATCAGCCAAAGCGTCGCCTCTTCGAAGACAGGCGAGAACGCCGGACGATCGACCCCGCCATCGGCCCGGCCGCCGAACATGGCGAGCTCCGTCAGCAATTTTTCGAGGTCATGGGCGATCGTCATCGACTTTCCAAAGGGAGGAGTTGGTGGGCCCGCCAGGACTCGAACCTGGAACCAGACGGTTATGAGCCGTCAGCTCTAACCATTGAGCTACGGGCCCCGGCGGCTCCTATATCAGCCGGGCGGGCGCCATGAAATGCCTATTGGCCGGACTTTTTGTCTGGCCCGAGCGTGGTCGAGACCTTCCAATGCTCGTTGTGACGGCCGCTCGCCCACTTGCCGAGATGGGCGGCGTCCTCCTTGAGGCGCAGTCCTCGATAG
>JANNSX010000358.1:0-2782 GCA_031403155.1 Hyphomicrobiaceae bacterium | reverse complement strand
AGTTCGTGTAGAAAAGTTCGAATAGTCGCTCGATCAGGGGCCCCAGATTCCTTCAAAGGAATCTGGGGCTTATGAACCGCGAGGTTCAGGCGAGGAAAGCCAAGAATCTTTTTTGGCACAAATTTGGCACACCGCGAACGGGCGAGCGTGCCAATGGCAACCATCCGCGAGAAGGGACCCTATCAGTGGCAGGTGCAAATCCGCCGCAAGGGTTGGCCCTTTCAGACCGCAACCTTTCGCTCGAAGAAAGACGCCGAAGCGTGGGCGCGCAAAAGCGAGCACACGATGGATCGCGGCCTCTTCGTCGATCAATCATTGGGCCGCGAAACCACGCTCCGCGATCTGATCGAACTTTATCTCAGAGAGATCACTGCGCGGCGACAATCAAGGTGAGAGAGCAGCGTCAATCAGGATGAGAACGCGCCGGGGGTGGGCTGACGGAGGGAGGGCGTAGCCCGACCGACGGTAGTCCACCCCCGGCGGCGCGTTTTTCGGAACCCGTCTGGCGGTTACGAGCGACCGGGACAAGCATCTGATTCGTCTCAATCTTTGAGGGATCAGATTTTGCCCGGCCTCCACATAACCGATAACCAGATGAGGCTATACATGAGTTTCCGACAGACCCACGCGACCACCGTCTCCGCCGCCAAGGCAGGCTTCTCGCCGGCGACCGGCTACCGGATCGAGGACGATCCGCGCCTGCCCTCGCAGAAGAAGATGCCGCGTGGCCGGCGGCGGCCCGATCCGCTGGCCGATGTTTGGGATGCCGAGATCGTGCCGATCATGAAGGCGTCGCCCGGCATCCGCGCTATAGCCGTGTTGGAAGAGATCAGGCGGCGCCATCCCGAGTTCGGTCCCGGCGTGCGGCGCACGTTGGAGCGGCGCATGCGGGCTTGGCGGGCGCTGGCCGGCCCAGAGCAGGATGTCATCTTCCGCCAGGAGCACGAGCCCGGCCGTCTGGGCCTCTCCGACTTCACCGACACGCGCGAGCTCGGCGTCATGATCGCGGGCGCCGTGCTGGAGCATCGGCTCTACCACTTCCGGCTGGCGTTCTCGGGCTTCGAACATGCCCATGTCGTTCTCGGCGGCGAGAGCTTTGTCGCGTTGGCCGAAGGACTGCAGAACGCCCTGTGGGCGCTCGGCGGTGTGCCGCTGGAACACCGCAGCGACAGCCTGTCGGCGGCATTTTGCAACCTGGACCGCGACGCCCAGGACGATCTGACCCAGCGCTATCAGGGGCTGATGCGCCACTACGCTATGACGCCGACCCGCAACAATCTTGGCGTCGCGCACGAGAACGGGTCCATCGAGAGTTCCCATGGCCATCTCAAGCGGGCGCTCGAAGACGCGCTTCTCTTGCGTGGCAGTAGGGACTTCGAGGCCCTCGACGCCTACCGGCGGTTTGTCGATGAGATTGTCGGACGGCGCAATGCCAATAACCGCCGCCGCATCGCGTTGGAGCGGTCAACACTCGCCTCACTGCCCCAGCGGCGCACCGCCGATTACGAGGAGAAGATCGTTACTGTGACATCGAGCGGCGGCTTCATCCTGCGCCGTGTCTTCTACACCGCGCCGTCGCGGCTGATCGGTCATCGTTTGCGGGTGCATCTCTACGATGACCGGCTCGATTGCTTTCTCGGCTCGACGCCCATGATGACGCTCCGGCGCGGGCAGCCGGTCTCGGGAACCAAAGGAGGTCATGTCGTCGATTACCGCCACGTGATCCACGCGCTACGCAAGAAGCCGATGGCGCTGCCCAATCTGGTTTACCGCGATCAGCTGTTCCCGCGTCCGGCCTATCGCAAAGCCTTCGAGGCCTTGCGCGCCGAACTGGGCGACAAGCGGGCCTGCAAGGTCACGGTCGAGTTGCTGGCGCTGGCGCACGATCGCGGCTGCGAGGCTGAGTTGGCGCAGACGATCGATGGGGAACTCGACGCCGGCCGGTTGCCGGATATGGCGAGCTTGCGCGAACGCTTCGGTCCAAACCCGGCATCGCTGCCGGTCATTGAAGTAACGCTGGCAGCGCTCAACACCTACGACGAACTGGCGGCGGCCTATGCCATCGAGCCACCCTCTTGCGCGCCAACCTCCCATCTGGAGGTCGCAGCATGACAAGCAACAACAAGGTCGATGCCGCGCGCGTCGAACTTCTGCTGACCGAGCTGCGCTTGCCGGGCGTCAAGCTGATGTGGGCCAAGCTCGCCGGGCAATCCGACAAGGAGGGCTGGCCCGCCGCACGCTTCCTCGCCGCGCTCGCCGAGCACGAATCGGCCGATCGCGGCCGCCGCCGCATCGAGCGCCATCTTGCCGAAGCCCGCCTCCCGGCGGGCAAAACCCTCGCCAGCTTCGACTTCGATTCCGTGCCAATGGTCTCAAAAGCGCAAGTGACGGCGCTCGCATCGGGCGATGTGTGGCTTCAGAAAGGCGCCAATATCCTGCTGTTCGGCCCGCCGGGCGGCGGCAAGAGCCATCTCTGCGCCGCGCTCGGCTTCGCCCTTGTGGAGAACGGTTGGCGCGTCTTGTTCGCCCGCACCACCGATCTCGTGCAACGGCTTCAGCTTGCACGGCGCGAATTGATGCTCGAGGCCGCGATCGCCAAACTCGACCGCTACGATCTTCTCATCCTCGACGACATCGCCTACGTCACCAAGGATCAGGCCGAGACCAGCGTCCTGTTCGAGTTGATCGCGGCGCGCTACGAGCGCCGGTCGATGCTCATCACGGCCAATCAGCCGTTCGGCGAATGGGGCAAGATATTCCCGGATCAGGCCATGACGCTCGC
>JANNSX010000357.1:0-20694 GCA_031403155.1 Hyphomicrobiaceae bacterium | reverse complement strand
ATCGTCATAGGGATCGGTCAGGTCGAACCTGAGGTTGTGCGTGTATTGGCGCTTGGTCCGGGGCTCGATCTCGCCAGGCTTCCAGTAGCCATAGCGAAGCCACGGTTTGCCGTCCTTCAAGAGCACGAGATCCTCTTTCTCGTGCTCGGCAACCCACTTGTCGAGCGGCGAGAATCCGCCAGCCCGCTCGGCGGCGTTAAAGGCCCCCTTGATGCCCCAATAGGCATTGAAGCCATTGAAATGGGGGTACTTCGGACGGCTATCGCCATACTTCGCCTTCCACTTCTCGACGAAGGCTTGCGAGGCGTCGTCTAGAGCCATGCCAACCGAGGGAAGTGGCGCCAGGGTCGACATGCCGCCACCGGCCCCACCGGTGTCCTCCCAGTATTCAGTCGAAAGTGCACCGGTGTTGACACCGGTCATCGGCAATTGCACCTGCAGTTTGACGTACTGCGCCGAGACCGTCTGGCTGTTGACCGAAGAGATCAGGTAGATGAAGTCGGCGCCGCTTTCGACGCATTTCGCGAAGAGAGGTGCGAAATCGACCGTGTTTGGATCAAAAACCACGGTGCCGAGAACCTCGAGGCCAGCCTCGGGTGCCAGCAACTGTGTCACGAGACCATTAATGGCACCGCCGAAGGAGGTGTCCTCCTGCAGGATGATGGTTTTCTTCCAGCCGAGCTTCTTGACCAGCACGTCCTTGCCGAAGTCGACATAGAGCGTCGCCAGGGCTTCGTCCGAGGCGATATTCATGAAGTACATTTTGTAGGTGTCGTACTCGTTGACGACCTTGTCGATGATGGAAATCGAAGACGTCCAGGTGTCGAGCGTCGGCGTCTTGTACTCCACCATGCGCGGTAGCCAGCCGAGCGAAACGTCGTCGATGCTCCCTGAGATGATGAAATCGACCTTCTCGGTCTCGGCCAGATACTCGTAAGCCTTGATGCCTTCCTGCACATCGTCGCGGTCATCGGCCGTGACGAGCTTGATCTTCTTGCCGCCGAGGACGCCGCCCGCGGCGTTCAGCTCCTCGATGGCGATCTCGGCGCCGCGCAGCGTGCTCTTGCCGACGTCGGAGGCGAAAGAGCCGATGAAGCCGACCTTCACCTCCTCCTGCGCCGCGACTGTGGCGATGCTTGCGGGTGCCAACATGGTGGCGCCCAGCAATGCCAAACCTGTCACGAAGTGACGACGTTTCATCCATTCCTCCCTGACCCGACACGTCCGGTTGCGGGCCGTGGCCCGGCCGGACTGTATTCAGTATTCAACGGCCCGAACGCTAGCATTCGGGCTTCTGACGAGTCAATCAAACTTCGGGAGTTGGAGCTAGCCGAAATCGATGCGGCCATCGGCGTCGTGAATCAACGCATCGGCCTCGATCTCGATCATCATGCCGGGCGTCGTGAGGCCGGCTTCGACGCCGCTGGTCACGGGATCAATGCCGCGGAACACTTCGCCATGGGCACGCACGAAATCGCGTCCGCCGGCGGCCATGTCGGTGAGAAACGCGCGGGTTCTGACCACATGGCGCAGCTCCGCGCCGGCCTCGGCGAGCGCCGCCTCGATGCGCTTAAAGATGTAGATCGCCTGCGCGTAGGTGTCGCCCGGTGCATGCAGCTTGCCGGAGGGCTCGATCGCCGTCGTGCCGGCGACGAAGACGAAGGGGCCGACGCGCTTAACGCGTGAATACGAGCCGATCTCCTCGAAACGGCCGCCGGTCTTGATGGTCTTAAGCACCATGGGGCGCTAGCCCTTGAGCCGTTCGGCGATGGCTGCGGCGGCGCGCTTCAAGGCGGCGTGCTCGGCGCCGGTCAGAGAGAGTTCGTCGATGGTGATGAGACCCGAAGCGCCGAGATGACAGGGCACGCCGAGCACCACATCCTTGATGCCGTACTCGCCGTCGAGCTTGACGGAAACGGGAACTGTCCCTGCCCGCGCGCCGCGAATGTGGTCGATCACCTCGATGGTCGAGAGTGCCGGAGCGATCGTCGCCGAACCGGTCTTGCGGAGTGCCACCACCTGGCCGCCGCCGGTGACTGCGTCCTTCACACAGGCCTCGATCTTCTGAGGTGTGAGAAACATTTCGAGGGGCAGGCCCTTGATGCGGGCACGGGAGGCCACCGGCACCATCTCCTCGCCATGCGAGCCGAGCGTCGTCGCCTCGACATCGGCGGACGAAACGCCTGCCGCGAGCGCAAGCGCAGTACGGAAGCGGCTGCTGTCGAGCGTTCCGGCCATGCCGAGCACCTGATTGCGCGGGAAACCGGTCGCCCGCAGCATCTCCGTCGTCATCTCGTCCAACGGATTGGTCACGACGATGACGATCGCCTTGGGCGCCTGGGTGCGAATGGCCTCGGCGACGCCGCGGATGACGCGCCGGTTGATATCCAATAAGTCGGCGCGCGTCATGCCGGGCGTGCGCGGACGGCCGGCGGTGACGACCACGACATCGGCTCCCGCCACATCGGCGAGATCGGTCGAGCCTGAGATGCGCGCGCTTGAGCGCGAAATGCCGGAGGCATGTGTCAGGTCGAGCGCGACTGCTGCTGCAATTCCCGGAACGACATCGATCAGCGAAATGCGCTCGGCGATGTCGCTATTGGCGGCGAGCAGCGCGATGTTCTGGCCCACACCGCCAGCACCAACCAGCGCGAGCTTGCCGAGTTTGCGCGCCGAGGACGACAGCGACGGCTTCGGCGCCATCCACTTCGGCGAGCGGCGATGCATCGCCCGGCGCATGGCGGTCACCCCATCGGTCTTGACGGCGGCCGGCTTTTCGAGTGGCCCATCGAGCAGCTTGATGCCGAGATTGTCGGCGGTATCCTTGGCCTCGGATGTCACGAGATCGCCCGGCATCACCTCGATCGAGCGGCGCCCCTTCTGGCGGGCCTCGCGCACGTGCTCCGAGCCGATGACGCGGCGGCGGCTCATGCCTCGGGCTTCCCGTCGAGCGCATTGATGGCGCCGACCGCGGCCTCAACGGCGTTCTTGACCGAATCCTCGGAGCCGGAGAAAAACAGGCGGCCGTAGCGGCCAACCGCCCTCACCTCGACAATGTCGATATCGGCCGCCTTCTCCGCTTCGTTCGCGGCTACCGCGATGTAGGCGGCCGGCGCGCATTCGACGATGCCGAGCGTCTGGCCCGGCACGACGAGCGCACCCTTGCGCCACTTGTTCAGAAGCTGCGCCTGATGGGGCTCGACGGAGGTGATGATCTGGGTGGACGCCACCGACGGCTTCGTCCGGTCGCTCATCTTGGCGCCGAGCTCGGCGAGAATGGCGTCACGCGCGGCGGAAACCTCGGAATTGGAGGGCGAGCGCAGGATGAAAAACCCGAACTCGCGCTCGACGATCTGCGAGGTCGCCTCGACGGCGCTGGCTTTGAGCGCGCGATCGATCAGCGTGAACACGCCGTTGCCGGGCGCCAACTCCCCGATCAGGATCGTGTCGCCCGCGAGCGGGATCGAGCCTTGAACGGTCGCGCCGTTATAAGCGGCGAATTTCGGCTGCAGATTGTCGATCTGCACCAACGCGCGAATGGTGATCTCAGAGGACACTGTTATTCTCCGTATTCTTCATAGATGTCGCGCCAGGGCCGCTTCTCGTAGGCGACGCGCTTGATGTTGACGAGGTGGAGCGCCGTCACGTTGTCGGAGGTGATCGAGCCCGACCAGGTGCCGGTGCCGAGCATGAAGCTCGGCTCGAGATCGGTCGAATAGCCCATGCCGCCCATGATGGCGGGCGTGTTGACGAGGACGCGCCCGACGGGAAGCGTCGAGAAGGCTGCGACCGCTGCCGGATCGTCGGAGTGGATGACGGCCGTATGCCCCCAGCCGCCAAAGCCGACGATCTGGCGCGAGATATCGATGCCATGCGCCCGGTCGCGCGCCTCGTAGAAGGCAAGCACGGGATTGAGCTTTTCTGCCGACAGCGGCCGCTGCCAGCCGACTTCGCTCTCCTCGGCCACCAGGATACGCGTGCGGGGCGGAACATCGAAGCCGGACTTCGAGGCGAGCACCTGTGGCGACTGCCCGACATTTTCGGGGTCCATGGCTTGCTCGCCGCGGAAGATCACATGCGCGAGACGGTCCGCTTCGGTGGCGGAGCAGAAATAGGCACCGCGGAGCTTCATCTCGTGACGCAGCTCACGCGCGACGGAGCGATCGGCGATGACAGCCTGCTCGGATACGCAGGCCGTGCCGTAGTCGAAAGACTTCGAAACGATGATCTGCTCGGCCACCTCGCCGATCTCGCGCGCCTTCGTGGCATCGACATAGCAGGGCACGTTGCCTGGCCCGACGGCAAGCGTTGGCTTACCGGAGGAGTAGGCCGCGCGCACCATGCCCGCACCGCCGGTCGCCATGACGACGGAGGTACGGCGATGCTTCATCAGCTCGGCGGTACCCGGGATCGTCACCTGCTCGAGACATTGGATGAGGCCCTTGGGCGCGCCCATCTGCTCGGCGACGTCCGCCATCACCTTGACGGTCGCCAGGCCACTGCGGACGCCGCGCGGATGCGGCGCGCAGACGATGGCGTTGCCGGCTTTCACCGCCGAGAGCACTTTGTAGATGATGGTCGAGGTCGGGTTCGTCACGGGGATGAGTGCAGCTACCACACCCATCGGCTCGCCGATGGCGGCGATCTTAGTGACATCGTCCTTCCAGAGGAGGCCGAGTGTTGTGATATCGCGCAGATACTCGGCGACGGAGAGCGCGTTGAACATGTTCTTGAGGCGCTTGTCGCGGGCATTGCCGTAGCCGGTCTCCTCGACCGCTATCTCGCCGAGACGCAGCGCTTCCGGCACGATCGCGCGCGCCATCGCCTGCACGATCTCGTCGATCCGCTCGGGCGGTGTGCCGAGAAACTTCCGATAGGCCTCGAACGCCGTATCGGCGCACTGGCGGGCCTGGGCGATTGACTGGAGATCAGCGTCCATCAGCGGGACCCGTTGGCAATGGCATCGATGAGCGGGCGGGCATCGTCGATGGTGCTCGCGGTGATGCCGATGGTGTCGAGGCGGCGGCCGGCCTTGGCGATGTCGCTGCCGAGCAGCGCCGAGACGAGCGCGATCATGGCTTCCGTCGCCTTCGCCTCGATGCCGGCGACGCGAGCGGCGGACGCGAGCGGCACGAGTGAACCGATGGTGGCGCAGCGGACAAGTGCAGTCGCGTGTTGAGCGGAGGGAATAGGCCGGGCTTTCGCCTGCTCGGTCGTGCCGGCGTGGATGTCGAGCCAGTCGTCGAGCGTTGGGAGATCGCGGATGCCGAAGCGTGCCGCCACCCGATGCCGCTCCTCAGCCATCTCGACCATGACGGCGCGATGGCTTTCGCCGATCAGAACGCGAAAGTTCTCATTTTCCGGGAGGGCCACGCCGCCCCTCGGCAGCTCCTTGCGGCCCGAAGGCGCGGCGGGGCCGCCGAGCACGAGCGCCGGCACCTCGACGAGGCCGGAGCCGTCAGCGAAGCCGGAATGGACAGGCGAGAGCGCGGGACGAAGGTTCGGCAGATAGCGCTTGAGCGCTTCGAGCACCTGCGGCCGGTTGCTCGGCAGCGTCGCCGCCCAGGCTGGACCAACCGAAGTCAGATTGAGCGTCGATCCGCTGGCCTGGTGCCAGTAGGGCAGGCCCTGCACCTCGACAAGCGTCACGTCGGCCTTGCAACCGCCGACACGAAGCAGCCACGCCGCCTCGACCGCACCGAGCGAGCGTCCCGGCGCCACGACCAGCACCTGTCCGTCGCGCGCGTGATCGGCGAGCACCATGGCGTAGGTGCGCTGCTTGTGAACCGGTCCGGTCAGGAAAATCAGATCAGCGCTCGCGACCGCGCGATCGATCTCGGCGGTCGTCTTGATCGAGGGGATGGCCGGCTGGTTGTATTGGTAAGTACCGATGGGACCTTGGCCCCGGATCGTCACGCCGCCGGCCGCCGCCATGGCCTCGATCTCGGCGCCATAGGCCGAGAACAGCGTCACCTCGGCACCCTCGGCGAGGCAGAGCGCGGCGATGAGGCGCGCATCGGGCCCGCCGCCGAGCACCGTCACCTTGCCGAGCGCGGGTACGGCGGACGGCGCCGCCGACCGGCCCTGCGCCGCGACGGCTTCGGTGAATTTCTCGAACGCGCTGGCACTCATGCTCGGTATCCGGCTCTCATGCGCTTACGCGCCACCGATGCGAGAATGGTCTCCCGCCCGGTCGATTTCGAGAACGAAGGGTCGACTCAGTCGCCCGAGCTCTTGCCGCTCAGCGCCGAAATCAGTGCCTCGAGCTCGTCGTGCGGGCGCGCGATGACATGCACCGCGATCACTTCGCCGATCTTGTTGGCGGCAACGGCGCCGGCGTCCGTCGCGGCCTTGACGGCACCGACCTCGCCACGGATCAGCGTCGAGATGAGACCGCCGCCGGCCTTCGACTGGCAGACGATGGTGACGCTCGCCGCCTTCACCATCGCATCCGCCGCCTCGAGTGCCGCGACGATGCCGCGGGTCTCGATCATGCCGAGGGCTGTCTGGCCCATGGGTGCTTTCGCCATTGTACTCTACCTTTCACTCAACCGGTTTACTTACGTTGTCGTCCGCCGTTTTTGGGGACGGTGATCTTGATATCGTCGAGGACGGCGGTGATGGTCGCATCGATCGCGAGGCCCGCGACGGCGGCCGGAAGCCGCGCGGCGGAACCCATCAGCACCAGCACCATGTCGCCGGGACCGGCCGAGCACGTATCGGCGGCGACGACGGCGGGCTCCAGCACCTCGCCTTCGCCGTCCTCGATGTTAACCATGAGGAGCTTCAGGCCCGCGAGCTGCGTGTCCTTGATGGTGGCGTTCACATGCCCGATCACGCGCCCGATTTTCATCGCTCAGAAGTTCCCGAGATAACGCTGCATTTCGACCGGCGTGACTTGCGCCGCCACGAAGGCCAGCTCGCGCTCCGACTGCTGGATCAGAATCTCCAGGGCATCGGCGCCGCAAACGTCCTTCATGAACTCAGATGCCCTGGCCCTTGCAATGGCCGTGCCGAGATCGGTCGGAATCGCCTCGGCGTCCTCGACGAGATAGCCGTTGCCGGTCGTGATCGGCGTTGGCTCGAGCTTCTGCTCGATGCCGTCGAGTCCGGCGGCAAGCTCGCAGGCGATCAGATAATAGGGATTACAGTCGGCGGCGGCATCACGCTTCTCGACCCTGACGGCGCTATCGTGGCCCTCGATGACGCGCAGGCCGACGGTGCGGTTGTCAATGCCCCAGGTGGTATTGGTCGGACAGAATGTGAAAGGCTGGCGGCGCCGGTAGGCATTGGGCGTCGTCGAGCCGGTGATCGCCGTTTCGGCCATCCGGCGCTGCATGCCGGCGAGATAGTTGCGGCCCAGCGTATTGAGCTTGCCGCCTTCCGCGAAGGCATTCCGGCCGTCCTTCCACAACGAATGATGCGTGTGGAAGCCGCTGCCGGACCGGTCGATGAAGGGCTTGGCCATGAACGTCGCGAGGTAGCCGTGCTTGCCCGCCAGCTCCTTGACCAGCGAGCGGAACATCACCACCCGGTCGGAGGCCAGAAGCGCCTCGTCGTAGCGGATGTTCACCTCGAACTGACCGGCGGCATACTCCGGGTTCGACTGCTCGATCGGAATACCCATCTCGTTGATCTGCTGGCGGATCGGCCCCAGAACATGCTCGACTTCCGCGGCTCGCACCATCGAGTAGACCTGGATGCCCTCGTCCTTCGGCAGCTTGGTCTTCGGATCGAGCAGATAAAACTCGAGCTCCGTGCCGACCTTGACCGTGTAGCCCATGCGGGTGGCGCGCGCGATCTGCGCCAGCAGCGCATTCCTCGGATCGATCGGCACCGGCTTGTGGTCCATGCCCTCGGCACGGGCCATGCATACCGCCAGCCCGGGCTCCCAGGGGGACGCCACCGGCTTCGACATCGGAAACATGTGAAAGTCCGGGTAGCCGTTGTCGAAGTTGACATAGGGCGTGTTCCAGACGTCGGAGGTCATATCGATGGCAAACAGCGCGATGGAGAGCGCATTGCCGTGCTTGCAGACCGCGTCCCAGTGCGAGGCCGGCACGCGCTTGCCGCGCATGATGCCGTTCAGATCGCCGAGGCCCAAGGCCACCGTATGGGTTCCCGCCGGCAGGCTGAAATCGGCGGCAGATGCTCCAGACATGCTTTCCCTCCCGAGGATGCTTTCAGGTCCACCCGGGCTCGAGCCGGGCAGCCAGCCTCTTTTTCTCGCAAGGCACGGGCCAGCCGCAAGCCTTGTGGTGAGACTGTATCCTGAATACAGTATGCAACCGGAGCACGTTCCGATCAAGTGGCTACCGGTTGGTCGAACGTACGTGCTCAAAGCCAAGACTCTAAACCGGTCAACGAGGCGTGGTGCAACAAGATGAGCAAGCCGGAGGCCATTGTCGCCGGAGCCGGCGTCGCCGGCGTCATGACGGCGCTGTCGCTGTTGCGGCGCGGCTGCAAGGTGACGCTCATTGACCGCTGGGAGCCGGGGCATCCGCGCGCGGCCTCATCCGACTACAACCGCATTCTCCGCTCGATCCACGGCAAGGACGAACTCTACACGGAATGGGTGCGCCAATCGCGGCTCCGCTGGATGGAGCTGCAGCAGGACGTCGGCGCCGAGCTCTATGTCGAGTGCGGCGCGCTCATTCTTGCCGGCGAAGGCCACACGGCCTGGGAGGACGCGACGCTGCCGACCTTCCTGAAACTCGGCATCCCGCATTTCAAGTTCGGCACGGATGAGCTTTCGAAGCGCTTTCCGCAGTTCTCGATGCGCCACGTCGCCTACGGCATCTGGGAGCCGGAGGCTGGCATGGTGATGGCGCAGCGCGCCATCGTCGAGATCACGAAGCTGTTCCAGCGCGAGGGCGGAGTCTTAAAGCGCGGCCGCGTCACGACGGATGAGCGCGAGCAGCTCCTCCTCGACGGCAAGCCGCTCAAGTCCGACATCGTCGTGGTTGCGACCGGCGCCTGGCTCGGCGAGATGTACCGCCGCACCATCCGGCCGATCACCAACATCGTCCGGCAGAACATCATCTACACGTCCACGCCCGAAGGCTCGACGGCTTACGACCATACGAACATGCCCTGCTGGGTCGACCACGGCTACGGCGCCTACGGCATCCCGTCCATCAATGGTACCGGAGTGAAGGCGGCAATCGCCTGGACGGATGCCATCATCGATCTCGATAACGACGAGCGCATCGTCGATCAAGCGACCTTCACGCGCACGCGCCAGTACATCACGAACCGGTTTCCTGGTCTGGTCGGCGAGCGGGCCGTCGACCAGAAGGCCTGCCAGATTGCGATGACGCCCGACACCCATTTCATCATCGACCATCATCCCGAGCAGAAGAACGTGCTGCTGATCGGCGGCTGCTCGGGACATCTGTTCAAGCACGGTCCGGTCATGGGCGACTTCGCAGCAGGCGTCGCACTCCGCGAGTATGGCACCGCGCCCCGCTTCAAGATCAACAAGCGGACGGGGCTGTCGATGTCGGACAGTCCGAGCGGGCGGTAGTCGAGAGTGCTTCCGGAAAAGTGCGAAGCGGTTTTCCGAAAAGAAGCACGACAAACCAAGGAATTAGGGTATTGAAGTGATTCAACGAAAAACGGAAACACCCTAAGGCTCGAAACGCAGCGGTGATTCAATCGCGGTCGCGCAGCCTGTCGATCAGGCGGCGCTCGCGCTTCGTCGGGCGGCCCGCTCCCTGATCGCGAACGGGGCCCGAGATCACTTTTTCCTCCTTGGGTGGCGGCGGCGGCGTCAGGTCCTTGTAGAGCGTCGCCGCCTCAGTCGCAGGGCCACGGCGCGCGCCCGGCAGCTTTACTTCGAGCACTCGCACGTGATGCTGGACGGTGACGGTCACGACGTCGCCGGGCTTCACGGTTTCACTGGCCTTGCGGATTTTCTCGCGATTGACCCTGACCGAGCCATCGACGACGAGCCTTGCGGCCAAACTGCGCGACTTGGCGGCGCGCGCGTACCAAAGCCATTTGTCGATGCGTTGCGCACCGCTCGTGGCCGGCTTCTCGTCGTCATGATCGCTCAATCGCCAAACCTGCCCATTCTTGGTTTGCCGTGCTTCTGATCGGAAAACCGCTTCGCACTTTTCCGGAAGCACTCTGTTGGTTTGCCGTGCTTCTGATCGGAAAACCGCTTCGGATCCCGGCCTTCGCCGGGACAGGCTTTTTCCGGAAGCACTCTCTACTTGGTTTGCCGTGCTTCCGATCGGAAAACCGCTTCGCACTTTTCCGGAAGCACTCTCTACTTGGTTTGCCGTGCTTCTTATCGGAAAACCGCTTCGCACTTTTCCGGAAGCACTCTAGCTCGACGACCCCGGCTTGCGGGCTTCCGCCTCGAGTTTTTCCTTGAGCGCGCTCAACGCCGCGAAGGGTGAGTTCGGATCGATCACGGTGCGCTTCTCCTCGCGCGGCGGACGATCCGGGCGGCGTGGCGGGCGATCTGGGCGGTTCTGGCGCTCGTGACGGGGCGCGGCACTCTGCTGGGCGCCATCGCCTTGCGGCGCATCGCGGCGCGGCCCATCGTGTCGGCGTTGGCGATGCCTCTTGCCGTCGTGCGGTCGGCGTTCGCCACCCGCCTCGACCGGTTTGCGTTCCGATGCGGCTGCCCCCTCAGCGGACTCGCCGGCGGGCGCCGCAGCGACGGATTCCGTCTGCTGACCTGGTTGCGGACGCCGGTTTTGCTGCTGGCGCCGTGGCGGCCGTTGGCGCTGCTCGCCCCGGTTCTCGTCGTAGCGGCGGCGCGGGCGCCAGACATCGATGTAAGCTGGCTCGGCTGGGGCAGATGCTGAGGCTTCCGCTTCGACTGACGCAGGGGCCTCGGCGGCAGCTTCGCCGGCAGGCGCATCGCTCGCCGTGACCGGTTCTGGCGGCGTGACAGAAGTATCCGCGGCCCCAGCCTCGACCGGCGCTTCGACAGACGCAGCATCCGTGGCCTGCGCTTCAGCGGGCGCTGCCTCGGCAACCGGCTCTACTGGCTTCGGGGCTAAGAGCTTCCTGTCTAGCCGGAAGCCCAGCGCCTTCAAGACCTCGCCGAGCTCACCCGAATTGCAGCCGAGGATCGACATCATCTCGGGCAGGATCGTGAACCCGCCATCGCCGCTCGCGCCCTTGGGCGGCGTCGTGGGCGCGTCTTCTCTCGCGCGCCAGGCGATGAGCGGGCGGATCATGTCGGCGAGCCGCTCGAGCATGTCGATGCGAAGCGCACGCGGGCCACAGAGGTGATATCCGGCGACACGATAGAAGGTGTCGGGAACACCGGCCGCCGCCGGAACCGAGGTCAGGCCCGGCCGCGGCGGCTCGGGATGCCCCTCGAGGCCCTTGCTCTCGCGCTCGCCTTGCCAGATCGCCCAGAGCAGCAGCAGCAGCTCCGAGCTCGCCGGCTTCAGCAGCAGCGGGAAATGGATGTTGAAGGCGCCGAAGCGCACGCCGTACTTGCGAAGCTGCGCGCGCGCTTCCTGGTCGAGCTGCTTGATCTCGTTCGCCACCGCCTCGCGCTTGAGGATGCCGAAGCTCTCTTTCATGCGGAAGGCGATGCCGCGCGCCAAGCCCGCCACATCCTCGGCCTTCGATAGCTCGATGAGCGGCTTGAGCTTTTCGTTCAGATACTCGTCGAACCAGGCATTGAGCCGCTGCTCGACGCGCTCGCGGTCGCCCGGCTGCAGGCTTTCGTCGGCGATCAGCACGAGTGTCGGCCGGAGCGGCTCATCGCTCTTTTCCAGCCGCGCAATCTCGTCGCCGCGCCAGAGCACGCGGGCGTTCTTGGCGATCTTGAAGGCATCGGCCTTGGCGGAGGCGACGCGGCGCGTGCGCATCGCCATCTCCTTGACGACGGCGGGTTGCGCGGCATTGCGCGCGGCCTTGCCGTGCACGCCTTCGGCGGCGAGATCGGGTTCGTAAACGAAGCCCGAAATGCGGCCGACATAGTGCTCCTCGACCGTGATCTTGCCGTCGTCGGCAACCGTCGCCGCTAGATCGTCCTCGTCGCGAAGGCGCCGCATCAGCACGCTCGTCCGCTTGTCGACGAACCGCTGCGTCAGCTGCTCGTGCAGCGCGTCCGAGAGCTTGTCCTCAATCTCGCGCGTCTGCTGGCGCCAGTGCTCGGGGTCGGCCAGCCAATCGGCGCGGTTGGCGACGAAGGTCCAGGTGCGGGTATGGGCGATGCGGGTTGAGAGTGTATCGAGGTCGCCGTCGGTGCGGTTCGAGCGGGCGACCTGCTCGGCGAACCAGTCTTCCGGCAAGCGGCCGTCCTGCATCAGATGGTGATAGAGCGTGCTGATGAGCTCGGAATGGGTCGACGCCGAGATCTTGCGGTAGTCCGGGATCTGGCAGACGTCCCAGAGCCTGGAGACGGCATCGCGGGAACGAGCATGGTCTCTTACGGACGACTCCTCGGCCAGCGTCTCCAGCGCCAGGAGATCGTCGGCGGTGCGGGCGCGGGCGAGGCGCGGATTGGAGGGCGAGGTCTTGAGGCTCTCCTTCAGCGCGGCGATCGAGGAGAAATCGAGCGCGCTATTGCGCCACTGCAGCGTCTTGATCGGCTCGAACTCGTGCTTCTCGAGGCGATCGATGGTCTCGGAGTCGAAGGGCTCGGCATCGCCGGTGACGCCGAAGGAGCCATCGTTCATGTGCCGTCCGGCGCGGCCGGCGATCTGGCCGATCTCGCCCGGTGTCAGATTGCGGTGCACGCGGCCGTCGAATTTTCGTGTAGCCGAGAAAGCCACGTGATCGAGGTCGAGATTGAGGCCCATGCCGATGGCGTCGGTCGCCACCAGATACTCGACATCGCCCGACTGGTAGAGCGCGACCTGGGCATTGCGGGTGCGGGGCGAGAGCGCGCCGAGCACGACCGCCGCACCGCCCCGCTGGCGGCGGATCAACTCGGCGATCTCGTAGACCTCGGCGGCCGAGAAGGCGACGATGGCCGTCCGGCGCGGCAGGCGGGAGATTTTCTTCTGGCCCGCATAGTTGAGCTTCGACAAGCGCGGCCGGGTGACGAAATTGGCGCCCGGCAGGAGATCCTTGATCGCCTCGCGCATGGTGCCGGCGCCCAGCAGCAGGGTCTCCTGGGTGCCGCGGGCATGGAAGACGCGATCGGTGAAGATGTGGCCGCGCTCGGGGTCGGCCGCGAGCTGCACCTCGTCGACGGCGAGGAAGTCGACCTCGATATCGCGCGGCATGGCCTCCACCGTCGCCACATAGTAGCGGGGTGAGGCCGGCCTGATCTTCTCCTCGCCGGTGATGAGGGCGACGGCATCCGCGCCAATGCGGGCGACGATCTTGTCGTAGACCTCGCGGGCGAGCAGCCGGAGCGGCAGGCCGATCATGCCGGTCCCATGGCCGAGCATGCGCTCGATGGCCAGATGCGTCTTGCCGGTGTTCGTCGGGCCGAGCACGGCGGTCACATTGCGCGACCGCGACGGGTGCACCGGTGACGGCGACGATGATGAACTCATGGATTTTCGTCCTCGGTCGCCGCGTCCGGGCGGCGGGATGCCGGCATGTGCGGCAATGCGGTCATCGGGAAATGCGTCATCGGGCGTTCTGGCGCAATCATGAAGCAGGAGTGCGGGATCGGGTCAATTCCCCCAGCGGCTGGCGAGTATCAGATAGCCGTGAACTGTGACGATTTCCGTCATGGCGTGACCGCCAAACGCAGAAGGGCCGCGGCGCATCAGGTCCGCGGCCCTTCGATCGGTGAGCTCAAACTCCGTCAGCTATTCGCGGCTGCCGAACAGGCTCATGAGCGCCAGGAAGATGTTCAGGAAGTCGAGATAGAGGTTCAGTGCGCCCATGATCGCGCTGCGACCCATGGCCAGCGAATCGCCCTGAACGGAGTAGTAGATCCCCTTGAGCTTCTGGGTATCGTATGCGGTGAGGCCAGAGAAGATGACGACGCACAGCACGGACAGTGCGAACTGCATCGCCGAGGAGGCGAGGAAGATGTTCACGATCGAGGCAATGATCAGGCCGATCACGCCCATGATCAAGAACGAGCCCCAGCCGGACAAATCCTTCTTCGTCGTGTAGCCCCAGAGGCTGATCGCGCCGAACATGGCGGCCGTGATGAAGAACACGCGTGCCAGGCTCTGGCCGGTGTAGACCACGAACAGGCTCGACAGCGAAAGGCCGACCAACGCGGCGTAGATCCAGAAAGTGATCTGGGCAGCGCCGACGCTCATGCTGTTGATGCGCGCGACCATGAAAAACACCATGGCGAGCGGGGCCAAGATGATCACCCAGCGAAGCGGGCTGGCGAACAGGAGCTGCTGGAAGGCCGGGTTGCTGGCGGCCATCAGGTACGTCGCATAGGCGACGACGCCGGTGATGGCGATGCCGCCCGCCATATAGTTGTAAACGCGCAACATATAGCTGCGCAGACCCTCGTCGACCTCGACGGTCTCGGCGCGGGTGCCGGCCTGGGTCGCGTACCGTTTGTCGTATTGAGCCATGGTGTGTCTCGTCCTCTGTCCAAGCCAACCGGTGGCGCCCCCAAGGCGCGGCAAATCGGTTTGACCACAATATGTGACCGCCGGGCTCAGGATTCAAGATGCGATGAGGCCGGCAGTACAACAAAATTCACTCGGCCCGGAGGTAGGGTACCGGCCGCTCCGAGAGCACCCGCCAGCTGCCGATGAGACCGAACCCCAAAACCAGGGCGCCAGCAAGGCCGAGCGCCCCCAGCACCGACCAGATCGAGTACGCGAAGGCGATTTCCATCACTTGCCGGGTGATGATCCAGGCCGCGAGAGTCCCCAGCCCCGCCGCCACGACGCCTGCGATGCCCGCGAGCGTCACATACTCGATGAGATGCGTGAGGAGGACCTGCCGCCGCCGGGCGCCGAGCGTCTTGAGCAGCACCGCCTCGTAGATGCGCCGCCGCTCGGCGGTCGCCATGGCCCCGGCGAGCACCAGGGCGCCTGCAAGCAGAGTTATGCTCGCCGTCGCCCGTATGGCCGTCATGACCTGGGCGAGCACCCCGCCGATGGCCTCGATGGCATCCTTGACGCGAATGGCGGTGATGCTTGGGAATTGCGTGCTGACGCGCTGTACGAGCTTCGCCTCCTCGGCGATCGGCTGCGGCGTGGGATAGCTCAGCGTGGCGAGCACGTTGTAGGGCGCCTTCTCGAGCGTGTTGGGCGAGAAGATCATGACGAAGTTGATGGCGAGCCGGTCCCAATCGACAGTGCGGAGGTTGGCGATCTTGGCGGTGACGTTGCGGCCGAGCACGTTGACGGTGACGGCATCGCCGACCTCGAGTTCGAGCGCTCGCGCCAGCTCGATGTCGAAGGAGACGAGCGGCTCGCCCTGATGGCCCTTCGGCCACCACGCGCCTTCCATGATTTTCGAGCTGGCGGGCGGGTCCTCGGAGAAGGTCAGGCCCCGGTCGCCGGTCAGCACCCACTCGGCCTCCGGCGGCGCCTCGATCTCCTCGACCGGCACGCCCTCGAGCGATACCAACCGCCCGCGCAGCATCGGTGCGGTTTCGACTGTCGCGCCCTTACCGCTCCCGGCGAGCATGGCCGTCAGCGGCGCCAGCTCGTCCTTGCCGATGTCGAGGAAGAAGTAGCTCGGCGCCCGCTCCGGCAGCCCGCCCTTCAACTCGGATACGAGCGAGCGATCGACGAGCGCGATGGCGACGAGCAGGCTCAATCCCGTACCGAGCGACAGCATGGCCTGACGCGCGAGCGATCCCGGCCCACCAAGATTGTTGCGCGCGAGACGCAATTCCGGCCGGCGCGGAGCGGGGAGGCGGCGTGCGAGCCACGGCACGGCGGCGCCGAGCCCCAGGAAGACGGCAAACAACACCGAAAGCCCGCCGATGAAGTAGAGCGCGAGGCGGCGGTCCTCGGCGGTGAAGAAGGCGATTGCCCCGATGAGAGCGAGTGCCGCCAGCATCGCGGTGGCGAACGGCCAGCGCGGCCGGCGTTTGCCCGTGTTGACCTCATCTCGGAACAACAGCGCCGCGCTCACCTCCTCCGTGCGCCCGATGGGCCAGAGTGTGAAGAGCAGTGCTACGAGCAGGCCGTAGGCCGCGGCGGCCACGAGCGTTGTGGCCTCGATCTGAACAACAAGCGGGAACGGCAGGAGGTGGCCGAAGAGAGCATTGCCCGTGAGCGTCACGACCGGTCCAAGGACAAGTCCGGCGACAATGCCAAGGACGGCCAGCAATAGAATCTCGGTGATATAGATCGAAAGGATGTCCCGGCTCGACGCGCCCAGCGCCCGGAACACGGCGATCGTCCGCCGCTTTTTGTCGAGATAGCTCGCGACCGCATTGGCAACGCCCGCGCCACCGATGAGCAGCGTGGTCAATCCGACGAGCGTCAGGAACTGCCCGAGCCTGTCGACCGCCCGGCGCGCGCCCGGCGCCGGATCGCGGCGGTCGGAGACGCCGAAGCCGGCGTCGGGGAACGCCGCGCGCACCTCCTTCCGAACGCCTTCGAGCTCCGGCGCGCCAAGCCGCTCACCACCTGGAATCAGCAGGCGGTAGGTCCAGCGCGTCAGGCTGCCGGGCTTGGCGAGGCCGGTCGCCGTGAGGGTATCGAGCGAGATCAGCACGCGCGGCCCGAAGGCCGCTTGTCCCGCGAGCTTATCCGGCTCCCGCCCCGTGAAGCCGCGGATCACCACCTCGCCGTCGCCGAGCGTCAGCCGGTCGCCGATGCCAAGCCCGAGGCGCTCACCGAGCAGGCGATCGACGACGGCGTTGGGGCCTTGGTGGAGGAGACCCGCGGTGTCCGCGCCGTCCTCCGTCGATAGACGGCCGGTCAACGGATAGAGGGCATCGACGGCCTTCACCTCCGCGAGCGCACTCGCGCCGAGCGCCTCGGCGCCTGGCTTGCGGGCCATGGCTCGGAGCGTCGCAATCTCGGAGATTTGGCCCTTGGCCTCGAGCCAGCGCCGCTCCTGCGGACTCGCTCTAAGATGCATCCGACTGACGGCGACATCGCCGCCGAGCAGCATGCGCCCATTGCTGTCGAGGCTGGCGCGGACGGCATCGGCCACCGTGCCGACACCCGTCAGCGTCGTGACGCCGAGCGCCAGGCAAGCGAGAAACACCCAGAAGGAGCGGAGATTGCCGCGCAGATCGCGCAGCGCGAGCTTTCCGAGCCGTGCGAATTTTGCTGCCGTCATGCCGGCGGCTTTCGCTCGTCGGCGACGATCCGCCCATCGCCCAAGGTGATCCGCCGCCGGCACCGCCCGGCCAAGAGGGGATCATGCGTGACGAGAACGAGCGTGGTGCCGCGCTCGGACGCGAGCCGCATCAGCAGATCCATCACCTCTTGCCCCGTCTTCTGGTCGAGATTGCCGGTCGGCTCGTCGGCGAAGAGAATTCGCGGCGCCCCCACGATGGCGCGGGCGATGGCGACGCGCTGCTGCTCGCCGCCCGACATCTCAGCCGGAAAATGCTCGCCGCGATGGCTGAGGCCGACGTCTGCGAGCGCCGCATCGGCACGGGCGAGGGCATCGGGCGCACTGGTCAGCTCGAGCGGCAAGGCGACGTTCTCGCGCGCCGTCATGGTCGGCATCAGGTGGAAGGACTGGAAGACGATGCCGATGGCGCGGGCCCGGACGGCCGCCCGCTCGTCCTCGCTGGTATCCGTGATGTCCTCACCGGCGACGACGACGCGCCCGGCGCTCGCGCGCTCCAGCCCTGCGGCCACCATCAACAGCGAACTCTTGCCCGAGCCCGAGGGCCCAACGATGCCGACCGTCTCGCCGGCGTCGATCGACAAATCCATGTCCTTCAGGATCGCGACGGGTCCGGCGCGGCTCGTCAGCGTCAATTGCACCTTGTCGAGGAGAATGGCGGTCATGGGTCTGTTCTATCTGGTTGCTTCGCCCGCCCCGTCAAGGGTCGCGCCCGTCATACTCTCGTGACTTGCTTTCGCTTAGGCTTCCGCTCCATGATTTTTCGCATGAGACCCAGGACACCCCTTGCTCTTCTCGCGATACGCACGTTCCTGATCGCCTCGATCACTCTCAATCTCATGTCCCCTATGCAGACTAAGGCCGGTTCGCCGATCACCATCGTGGCGCTGGGCGACAGCCTGACGGCCGGCTATGGTTTGGCGGGGACCGAGAGTTTTCCGGCCAAGCTCGAGGCGGCACTCCGCTGGCGCGGTCACGACGTCACGATCATCAACGCGGGCGTCTCCGGCGACACCATCGAGGAAGGCCTCGCCCGCCTCGATTGGTCGGTGCCGGAGAACGCCGATGCTGTGATCGTCGAACTCGGAGCCAATAACGCGCTGCGCGGCATGGATCCGTCGGCGGCGGGTGAGGCGCTCGATCAGCTGGTCGGCCAGCTACGCGACCGCAAGCTCGAAGTGCTCGTCACCGGCATGGAGGCCTCGCGGTCGCTGGGACACGCCTATGTCGAGACCTTCGGCTCCATGTTCCCGAAGACCGCCGGGAAGCACGGCGCACTACTCTATGATTTCTTCCTCGACGGCGTCGCCCTCGACCCGGCTCTCAACCAGCCCGACGGCATTCATCCCAATGCCAAGGGGGTCGACGTGATCGTCGAGCGCATACTGCCGAAGGTCGAGGAGCTGATCGCCAAAGTGAAGGTTAAGAAGGGATAAAACCCGTGCCGCGTCTCTTCACCGCCATCGAGGTTCCCGAGACGATCGGCACGCGGCTGTCGCTCATTCGCGGCAACCTCTCTGGCGCGCGCTGGATCGACAAGGAGAACTATCATCTGACCCTCACTTTCGCCGGTGACGTCGACGGGCATCAGATGCGCGCCTTCTCGGATGCGCTCTACGAGATTGCGGCCGAGCAGTTCTCGCTCGTCGTCGACGGTCTCGGCATTTTCGGTGGCGACCGGCCTCGGACCCTCTATGCCGCGATCCGGCCGGAACCCCGGCTCGACGGCCTTCAGCGCGATACTGATTTGGCCGCGCGCCGCGCCGGCATCAGCGTCGAGGCGAGGAAGTACACGCCGCATATCACGCTCGCCCGGCTCTCGGGCACGAGCGCGCGGATGGCGGCGGAGTTCCTGGGGCACATGGGAAGTCTGGAGCTGCCGCCGTTTGGGGCGACCCGGTTCGTGCTGATGTCGTCGAAGCCGGGCGGCGGCGGACCATATGCCGTCGAGGAAGCCTTCGATCTCGGCGGTATCGATTACAGCGAGGAGGCCGAAGCATGGGACGCGCAAGATTGACCGGGAAGGAACGTCAGGCTGCGCTCGCTGAGCTGCCGGGCTGGGCTTTGATCGACGGCCGCGAGGCCATCGCCAAGTCGTTCAAATTCACGGATTTCAGTCAGGCCTTCGCCTGGATGACCCGCGTCGCGCTCAAGGCCGAGCAACTCGACCATCATCCCGAATGGAGAAATGTCTGGAACCGCGTCGATGTCGTGCTGACGACGCACAGTGCCAAGGGCCTGACTGAGCTCGATGTGGCGCTCGCCAAGCATTGCGATGCGGTTGACGCCGAGGCTACCGGCTCGCCCGGGCGTTGATGTCGCGACGCTTCTTCACCGGCTTGGCCTTCGCACCGGCCGGCGCGAGCACGGGTGCGGCAGACGTCGGCAGGACCTTTTTCTTTCTCGGAGTTTCCGCCGGATCGGCACCCACCATGACAGGATTCTTCATCGACGTTTGTTGCAGCAGCGTCGTCGTCCCGGCAGCTATGGACGGCGCTTCCGCGACCGTCGCCTCGCCAACCGAGCTGCCGTCACCGGTCACGAGGTCGAGCTCGGTTGGCGTATCTGTCTCGCTCGAGAGCGTGTCGCGAATGACAGCGGCATCGACCTCGGTCTGATCCGGGTTGGCGCTCATCGACGCCTCGTCCAGCGTTTCGCCGCGTTCCGCCGCACGATACTCCTCGTGCCGCGACAGCTCCGGCTTCGACCATGGGTCAGGTTTACACTTGCACCCCGGATCGTAGCTCTTGCGATAGAGGAAGGCGGTCTTCAGCTTGCGATAGGGCTTACCCGAAAGGTCCCGCATGTCGCCTGCATCGGCGGCGAGGCTGTACTGGACGTAGAGTTTCGCTTCCGACTGGCAGCTCTGTTCGCAGACGTTTCTATCGCGCGTGATACTCGAGGAGCGCGTGCCGCTGTTCACCGGCCAGTAGTAGCCGTCGCAGAGGCGCACGCACATGGTCCGGTAGCTCGCGTAGCTGCGTGCCTTGGGAGTGGATGGGCGAACGGAGATGCTGGGTACATCTGATTCGGTGCCGCTCATCGTGGAGCGCGGAACCAAGGCAATGACCTTCGGTTTCTTTAGCTGCGCCGCAGGGGCTTCGATCGTTTGTGGCGGCCGGGTTTTCGGTTTCTTCGGCTTGAAGATGGAGAACAAACCATCGAGTGGGCCGCCGCTCGATTGGGCGAACCGGACGGGTGCCTCGCCGGTCGAGGACGGATCGGCCGGTCTAGACCGTTTTCCGATCCTGCGGAATCGGAAAGCCGATCTAGCTTGTTGGCTTTGATCACTTTCTTTCGACCAACCGGTATCCACTTGGCCGGAAAGTGCTGTTGCCTCGAGATTTTTCCCACCGCTCGCAAACCCGATGGGGTTCGATAATGCCGCCTTCGCGCCCGGCACATCGGCCGACGCGGTCAGCAGGACAAGCAGGAGTGAAATTGGCACCGACCGGCTCCACCGGCGGCCCCAGGCGGCCTTGGCCGCATCGGTGATACACATGACGCTACTAA